>JAFULM010000003.1 GCA_017483185.1 Prevotella sp.
ATATAATTACCCATATATCCGGCTCAAATGAGCATGTTAAACCACGGGGCACGGAGGCGGTCGCGACGGGTCGCGACCCTACGAAAGAATGATAAATCTTTACAAAATTGTGTTCGTGGAATTGCTCGAAGATTTGTGTTTTCATGAGCAATAAGGGCCGAAAAGGACCTAAAAAGCCCCCTCTAACTCCCCCCAAGGGGGAGCCTGGGCTACCCGAGAGGCCCTTACGGCTTTTCAAAAATACCAAACTTCGCGAGTTTTTGATTGCCGGAAAAGGACAAAAAAGTGGCTTTCGTCGTGCAACGGCGGCCCCGCGACCCTGCAACGGCGTGCTCGTTGGGTTGCAACGGCGGCCCCGTTGCAAAGCAATAAGGGCCCCGTTGCAACCCCGCGGGGCCGCTACGGGAAGCCTAAGCTCCCCCTTTGGGGGAGTCAGAGGGGGCTGCCTGTTTGTAAGTGATTGTATAATAGTTAGTTGCAAAAGCGTTGGTTTTTGGGCCACAAAATCGCCCCGATTTTGACCTTCGTGAGATTAGAAAATTTGGGCGCATGGCGGAAAATTTTTCAAAAGTGCCCTTGGATTTTGCACTTAAATTCAGAAAAAAGCGGACAAATGACTTGTCGGCAGTCTGATAGTGCCCACAGACTGCCCCTTCTTAACCCTTCTTAATGTCGGCAAAATGTAAAAAAGACGTATATATATTTGCCGAATAATGAGAAATATTATATATTTGCACATTATTATTACTTACTTAAAACGACTTATTCACATACTATGTCTAACGGAAAACAAATCGTGGAGTGTGTTCCCAATTTCAGTGAGGGACGCGACATGGGAATAATCAAACAGATTACGGACGAGATAGAAAGCGTCAAGGGTGTCCGGCTGCTTGACGTCGACCCCGGTGAGGCTACCAACCGCACGGTCGTAACCTTTGTCGGTGAGCCGTCGGCTGTGGTTGAGGCCGCGTTCAGAAGTGTGCGCCGCGCCGCCCAGCTCATCGACATGCGCCGCCATCACGGAGCCCATCCCCGCATGGGAGCGACCGACGTGCTGCCGCTCATCCCCGTGGCGGGCATCACGCTGGAGGAGTGTGCCGGACTGGCCCGCGCGCTGGCCCGCCGCATCGCCGACGAACTGGGCGTGCCGTGCTACTGTTACGAAGCCGCCGCGTTCACTCCCGAGAGACGGAATCTGGCCGTGTGCCGCGAGGGAGAATATGAGGCTCTGGCCGAAAAGCTCACCACCGAGGGCCGTCAGCCGGACTTCGGAGCGCGTCCCGTCGACGAGGCCGTGGAGCGGACGGGCATGACGGCCGTCGGAGCGAGGGACTTCTTGATAGCCGTCAACTACAACCTGAACACGACGTCGACGCGCCGTGCCAACGCCATCGCCTTCGACGTCCGTGAGAAGGGACGACCAGTGCGCGAGGGCAACCCGATTGTGGGAAAGATTGTGCGCGGCGAAGACGGCGAGCCGCTGATGCGGCCGGGCACGCTGAAGTGCACAAAGGCCATCGGATGGTATATCGACGAATATGGCATCGCGCAGGTGTCTATGAACATGACCAACCTCAGCGTCACACCGCTCCATGTCGCTTTCGACGAGGTGTGCCGTTGCGCACAGAACCGCGGCATACGTGTCACGGGCACGGAGATTGTCGGTCTCATCCCCAAGAAGACCCTCATCGACGCCGGCCGCTATTTCCTCGAAAAGCAGCAGCGCTCGACCGGTATTCCCGAGGAAGACATAATCCGGATTGCCGTCAAGAGTATGGGGCTTGACGACCTGAAGCCTTTCAATCCGCGTGAGAAGGTGATCGAATATCTTCTCGAAGACGCCGGACAGGCGGATGCCCGCCGGCTCGTTGACATGACCGTGAAAGGCTTTGCCGAGGAGACCTCGCGCGAGAGTCCGGCGCCCGGCGGCGGAACGATCTCGGCTTATATGGGTGCTCTCGGTGCCGCCCTCGCCGCGATGGTGGCCAATCTCTCCAGTCATAAGGCCGGATGGGACGACCGCTGGCAGGAGTTTGCCGCATGGGCCGACCGGGGCCAGACGCTTATGACCGAACTGCTCCACCTCGTCGACGAGGACACCGAGGCTTTCAACCGCATCATGGCCGCTTTCGGCCTGCCGAAGAAGACGGACGACGACCGCAAGGCGCGTGCCGCAGCCATCGAAGAGGCCACTCTCTATGCCGCAGAGGTCCCGTTGCGCACGATGAAGGCCTCCATGCAGGTCTTTGAGATATGCCGCGAGATGGTCACGTCGGGCAATCCCAACAGCGTTTCCGACGCCGGCGTGGGTGCGCTTGCCGCCCGTGCCGCAGTGCTCGGTGCGGGACTGAACGTGAAAATCAATGCCGCCGGACTGAAGGACCGCGCCGCCGCTGACGCCCTCACGGCCGAGGCTGACGTCCTCATGGCCGAGGCCGACAGGACGGAGCGTGAGATAATGAAGATGACGGAGGAGGTGATAAAGTGAGATTGTGTTGCAGACCATCATTACTCCCATCACTTCCATACCATCATTTGACAAAAAAAACATCAACGATATGACCCACGAAGAATTCATAGCCGACATCCGTGCCGGAATACCAGACACCCTGCCTGAAGCGCAGGCGTATGACCCGGAGATAAACCACGCTCCGAAGCGCAAGGACATACTCACTCCGGAAGAGAAACGGCTTGCGTTGCGCAATGCCCTGCGTTATTTCCCGAAGCATCTCCATGCCCGGCTGGCACCCGAGTTTGCCGAAGAGCTGAGCCGCTACGGCCGTATATATATGTACCGCTACCGTCCACGCTACGAGATGTACGCCCGTCCGATTGACGAATATCCACATCGCTCGGAACAGGCGGCCGCCATCATGATGATGATACAGAACAATCTCGACAAGGCCGTGGCCCAGCATCCGCACGAACTGATCACCTACGGCGGCAACGGAGCGGTGTTCCAGAACTGGGCGCAGTATAGGCTGACGATGAAATATCTGAGCGAGATGACCGACGAACAGACGCTCGTGATGTATTCCGGCCATCCTCTCGGTCTCTTCCCGTCGCACAAGGGGGCACCGCGGGTGGTCGTCACCAACGGCATGGTCATCCCCAACTATTCCCGGCCCGACGACTGGGAGCGGATGAACGCCCTCGGCGTGAGCCAGTACGGACAGATGACGGCCGGCTCATATATGTATATCGGACCGCAGGGAATAGTCCACGGAACGACAATCACCGTGCTCAATGCCGCACGCAAGCGGCTCACTGATGAACGGAAGGACATCCGCGGAATGCTCTTCGTGACGTCCGGACTGGGCGGCATGTCGGGCGCGCAGCCCAAGGCGGGCAATATAGCCGGCGTCGTCAGCGTCACGGCGGAAATCAATCCCAAGGCGGCGCAGAAGCGATATGATCAGGGGTGGGTGGACGAGATGCACACCGACCTCGACGAACTCATCCCCGCCGTGCGTCGTGCCGTCAGCGGGAAGCGCACGGTCTCGATGGCATACGTCGGCAATGTGGTCGATCTGTGGGAGCGGCTGGCCGCCGAGGATATGCGCGTCGACCTCGGCAGCGACCAGACTTCGCTGCACAATCCGTATGCCGGAGGCTACTATCCTGTCGGAATGACGCTCGAAGAGTCGAAGCAGATGATGGCCGAACGGCCTGACGAGTTCCGCGAGCGTGTGTTTGAGTCGCTCCGCCGACAGGTGGCGGCCATCAACAAGCTCACCGACCGCGGTATGTATTTCTTCGATTACGGCAATGCGTTCCTCCTGATGGCGAGCCGCGCCGGTGCCGACATCATGCGCGACGCCACCCGTTTCCGCTATCCGTCCTACGTTCAGGACATCATGGGGCCGATGTTCTTTGACTATGGCTTCGGTCCGTTCCGCTGGGTCTGCTCCTCGGGAAAGTCCGAAGACCTCGCCGAGACCGACCGTCTGGCCGGCGAAGTGCTTGAAGACATGCTGCGGACGGCGCCCGACGACATCCGCGGACAGCTGGCCGACAATCTCCATTGGATACGTGAGGCCGGCCGTAACAATCTCGTCGTGGGCTCACAGGCACGCATCCTGTACGCCGACGCTGAGGGACGCTCACGCATCGCGTTGGCGTTCAACGACGCCATACGCCGCGGGCGGATCAGCCGTCCCGTCGTTCTCGGCCGCGACCACCACGACGTTTCGGGCACGGACTCGCCCTTCCGCGAGACGTCCAACATCTATGACGGCTCCCAGTTCTGTGCCGACATGGCCGTCCAGAACGTCATCGGCGACGCTTTCCGCGGTGCGACGTGGGTCAGCCTGCACAATGGCGGCGGCGTCGGCTGGGGCGAAGTGGTCAACGGTGGCTTCGGAATGGTCATCGACGGCAGCGAAGATGCTGACCGCCGCATCCGGGAAATGCTCTTTTGGGACGTCAACAACGGCATCGCCCGCCGTTCATGGGCGCGCAACAGCGGCTCTATGGACGCCATCCGCCGCGAGATGGAACGCACGCCGGAGCTTCAGGTGACGATGCCGAACATTGTGGAGGAGGAAGTAATCAATGGAATTGAGTTTTAGAGTTTAACTCCTCTAACTCCCACAGAATAAATAAAAGAATATGATTCACAAGATATCTGCCGACCATCTTACGATAGAAAGAATCGGCGAAATAATATACGGAGGTTATAAACTCGAACTGAGCGACGACGCCGTGAAGCGTATTGAGCGTTGCCGCGAATACCTCGACGAGAAAATACGCACGAGCAGTCAGCCCGTCTACGGCGTGACGACAGGCTTCGGGTCGCTCTGCAACGTGTCGATTGGCAAGGACCAGCTGACCCAGTTGCAGATAAATTTGATTAAATCTCACGCTTGCGGAACGGGCGAACGTGTGCCCAACGACATCGTCAAGATAATGATGCTGCTGAAGATACAGTCTCTCAGCTACGGCTATTCGGGCTGCAAGGTCGATACCGTCGAACAGCTCGTGAGGTTCTTCAACGACGATGTCTATCCCGTTGTCTACCGTCAGGGCTCGCTCGGAGCCTCCGGCGACCTCGTGCCGCTGGCCCATCTCAGTCTGCCGCTCGTCGGGCTTGGCGAGGTTGAGTATCAGGGAAAGGTGATGTCGGGTGCCGAATTGCTCCGTAAGAAGCGTTGGAAACCCATCGAACTGGCTTCCAAAGAGGGCTTGGCGCTGCTCAACGGTACGCAGAACATGAGCTCGTTTGCCGTCTGGGCGCTGCTTCAGGCACGCCGGTTGAGCGATTGGGCGGATGTGATTGCGGCCGTCTCGCTCGATGCCTACGACGGACTGATAGAGCCGTTCACCCACGCCGTCCACGCCGTCCGGCCCCATCAGGGTCAGATTGAGACGGCTGCCCGTATGCGCGAACTGCTCGAAGGTAGCGAGATTATAAGCCGCTCGAAGGCTCACGTGCAGGACCCGTACTCCTTCCGATGCGTCCCGCAGGTTCATGGAGCGGTGAAAGACACCATCCGTTACGTGCATTCGGTGATTGACACGGAGATTAATTCGGCCACAGACAACCCCACGGTTTGTCCCGACGACGACATCATCATCTCAGCAGGAAACTTCCACGGCGAGCCGATTGCACTTCCGATAGATTTCCTTTCCATCGCCCTCAGCGAACTGGCCAACATCTCCGAGCGCCGCATCTACCGTCTTGTCTCCGGCACGCGCGGTCTGCCGAGCTTCCTTGTGGCCACGCCGGGCGTCAACAGCGGCTTCATGATAACCCAATATACGGCCGCATCGGTGGTAAGTCTCAACAAGTCGCTGGCCATGCCGTCGTCCACCGACAGCATCCCGTCGTGCCAGGACCAGGAAGATCACGTCAGCATGGGAGCCAACGCCGCCATCAAGCTATATAAAGTGGTGCTCAACACCGAGCGCGTTTTGGCCATCGAACTGTTCAACGCCATGCAGGCGCTCGACTTCCGGCAGCCTCTCAAGTCGTCGCCGAAGATTATGGAGATATACGAGGACTACCGCAAGGTGGTGCCGTTCATACTCAATGACGAGCTGATGTACCCGCACATAGAAAGCTCCATCAACTTCATTCGCACCGACGTGCGCCGCTGAAGGACATCAACAGATAACACATTGTATTCAGATGACAGCATTGTTGGTTAAGAACATATCCCGTCTTGCAGGCATAGAGCGTCAGGGACGCTTGCAGCTTGCGGGGCGGGATATGTCCGTTATGGAGAGTATTGAAGACGCCTTCCTTTATGTCGAGGGCGGAGTGATAGCCGATTTCGGTCCGATGAGCGACCTCGTGTCACGCGGATATGATTGCGGTGGCGATGTCATGACGGTCGATGCCGGTGGTGGAATGGTGCTGCCGTCGTTCTGCGACAGCCATACCCACATCGTATATGCCGGCAGTCGGGAGCATGAGTTTGTCGACAAGATACGCGGACTGAGCTATGCCGAGATAGCGCGGCGCGGTGGCGGCATACTCAATTCGGCCGACCGACTTCACGAAATGACCGAAGACGAGCTTTATGCACAGGCGATGGAGCGTGTGCGTGAAATCATATCAAAGGGTACTGGAGCCGTGGAGATAAAGAGCGGATACGGTCTTAACACCGCTGACGAGCTGAAAATGCTGCGCGTCATACGCCGCATCCGCGAGACTGCGCCGCTCCGCGTGGTGTCGACGTTCCTCGGAGCGCATGCCGTCGGCCGCGAATATGCCGGCCGTCAGAGCGACTATGTCGACCTCGTGGTCAACGAAATGATTCCTGCCGTAGGCCGGGAGCAGCTTGCCGACTACATTGACGTATTCTGCGATGAAGGCTTCTTCACGCCGGAAGAGACGGCGCGCATACTCGAAGCCGGTGCCCGTTGGGGCATGCGACCGAAGATTCACGGTCAGGAACTGGCTGATTCGGGCGGCGTGCGCGTCGCCGTGGAGCACGACGCGCTCTCCGTTGACCATCTGGAGAGTATGACCGAGGCTGATATTGAGCTGCTGAGAGGCTCCTCCACCATCCCTACGGCATTGCCGGGAACGTCCTTTTTCCTCAATATGCCGTTCGCTCCGGGGCGCCGTATCATCGATAGCGGACTGCCGTTGGCCATCGCGAGCGACTACAATCCCGGCTCGACGCCGTCGGGCGACATGAAGTTTGCCGTCTCGTTGGCTTGCATCAAGATGCGTTTGCTGCCCGAAGAGGCGCTCAACGCCGCCACAATCAATTCCGCTTGCGCAATGGGATTGAGCCGCGACTACGGTTCGATAAGCGTCGGAAAGGTCGCCAACTTCTACATCACGCGCCACATTCCGTCGCTCGACTTCATCCCCTACGCCTATACCACGCCCGTCATCAGCCGCATATTCCTGCGCGGCGAGGAGTGGAGGTAGGGCAGGGCGGGCCAGACCTATTCAAAAGAACTCGCTCAGCGGTCTCGGACAGTTGTGGTCGTCGAGATAAAGCCGCGGCGCGGGAGAATATTTCGGCGATGCAACGGACATGCTGTCGTTGCGATATGGTGTTGAGACGCCGGCGAGATGCAGCATCGTGTGGAACACCGACACACTTGTAGACACTTGTTGCCGACTGTTGGCAGCAAGTGTTTTTCTTATTTCCGGATGGTTGGTTGCGTATGTTTCCGACGTCCATACCAGCAGTGGCACATTGAGTTGATGGAATGACGGACGTGGTGAAGCGTGCAAAAAAGCATTGCCGTCATCGAAGATATCTTCTCCGTGGTCGGACGTGTATAGCATTGCGGCCGAGCAACCGCAGTAATTAAGTATGTCGACGAGTTCGGCGAGCAACCGGTCGGTCTCGCGGATGGTATTGTCGTAGGCATTGACAAGACATGCGCGGTTTTCCCGTCGTGCGCTCATATCATTGTCGGGACGGAAGTAAGAATCGTCGGCAGCGTATCGCTCGTTGTATGTGAAGTGCGAACCGTACGTATGCAGGACAATCAGTAGCTTATCGTCACCATCTTCCAACACCTTTTTCACGTATCCCAGCAGTGCCCTGTCCATGACATTATGACCATCGGGAACACTGTCTCTGATGAATATCGTCCTGTCGGCCTCATCGCCAAAGAAGTCAATGAACGAGTGGTTGCGCTTCTGGTTGGACAGAAATGCCGTCTTGAAGCCCGCCTCACGAAATGCCGCGATGATTCCCTTGCGATGATATATGCTGTCATAATCGGTCGCAGAGACCGACGACAGCAACATCGGAACGCTCTTGTGGGTCGTGTTCGACTGCGACATGACGTCGCGGAACACCGTCAGGCCGTCCATTTGTGCGAGCCGTGGTGTCGTGTTGCGGCTGTAACCGTAGACACCGAACTGGCTTGCCCGGGCTGTTTCGCCGACTACCAGCACATAGACTTCACGCTCGTCGGAGTCGTGTTCGGCCTTGGCATCAAAAAGGAAGTCGGCAGACGTCTCTTTGTAGTGGCCTGTGGCGTAAGCCCGTTGTACGGCCATAAGGAGGTTATAGCATGCATTGATGGGGAAAATGTCATTCTTGAGGCTGAACGTCGGAACGCTTACGGCGCATATCATCGTAGCCGAGCATGCCACGACAAAGGCTTTAACGGCCATCCGTCGCTGCCGTCTGACGAAATCCTCTCTTAGTTTCATGCCTTTTCTCACGGCCATCGTGGCACCCACAAGCACCGGAATGTAGAGTACAACGACCGTAGTGATGGCCGTCAGCAGATTACCGAGCAACTCAAAAACCTCGCCGGTGTTGGTCGTCAGGATGTTCAAGAACATATCCACGGAAATCGGACCGCAACCGAAGAGATATAGCAACACAATCTGGAAAGCCGAAAGGAAGATGAAGAAGAACATCCACCATACCGTCCGTCCCGTGTTGCGGCTCAGCGAAAGTATCAGCCAATAGGCCGTTACGGGCAGGATTATGCCGCAGATCCGTGACGCCAAGGAGAGATAGGTTTCGGTGAAGAGCAGCGCTACGCAGGGGATGGCCAGTACGGCCAGCGCCGCGTAGAATAGGGTGGGGAGGAATGGTCCTGAAGTCTTTGTCATAATATTGTTATGGATGGGAAGTTTGGGAGTTATGTGAGGATGATGGGAGGGTTATGTGAGGATGATGGGAAGTTTGGGAGTTATGTGAGGATGATGGGAGGGTTATGTGAGAATGATGGGAAGTTTGGGAGTTATGTGAGGATGATGGGAAGTTTGGGAGTTATGTGAGAATGATGGGAAGTTTGGGAGTTATGTGAGAATGATGGGAGACTATATGTAAGGCATTTGTAATTTTGAAAAATGGTGGCCGCCGTCAGAACGCTTCGTTGATGTTGAACAGAAATCCCGATTGTCCGTTCTTGCCGAAGCCGTAGTCCAGACGGACGTTGACATCCTTCTTGAATTCCCATCTGTAGCCGATGCCGTAGTTGGGCAGGATGCGGTCCATGCGGATGTCTCCGAACTTGTCGAACACACTGCCGGCCCCCAACCACAGTGTGATGCCGTTGCGGCGCCATACGTGCTGGCGCAGTTCGAGCTGTGCCGTCATCATATTCTTGTCGCGATAGCGTCCCTCATAGTAGCCGCGCATCGAGTTTGAGCCGCCCAACATGGCCATCAGCGACCACGGCGTGTTGCCGTAGTTGAAGACTCCTCGCATCTCCGCCGCGAGTATGCCGCTGTCCCATACCTGCCGGTAGCAGCTGGCCGCTATGTCGGTCGTGCTGAAAGTGTAGTCACCCGCGATGAGACGCGGACGAAACAGTTGTGATATGGCCACTCGTGCGCCACGGTGCGGATTGGTCAGTACGTCACGCGAGTCGTAGACCACCGATACGCCTGCCGCTCCGCACGAAGCCCGTGTGTCCATCCCGTCGAGCAGTTCGGGGCGTTCGATGTCGGTTGCCTTTACATAGTCATACATCAGTGTCGGTCCGGCGTAGAGATTGTCAGCCAACCGCACGAGCAGACTTGCCTTGATGCGTGCCTGCCATCGGTCCATCTTCGACTTGTTGCCGTTGTTGGCTCCCATGTCGTAGCCGATGCCCCAGAAGTCGCTCGGGAATGAATAGAAATAGACAGTGTAGTCTATCCTGTACCGGTCTTTCGGCATGATGTGGTTGCCCCGTATGCCGAGCATGTAGAATCCGACGGTCGAAATGTCGCTGAACAGTGACACGTTCGACGGCGGCAGCAGCGAGTCCCGGCGGTCGGTGTTGTACAGTCCGGCGGCCACCAGTCCGATGCCCAGTTTGGTGTCGGTGCTGTAATGCGGTCCTCCGATGATGCTGAAGTCGAATTTCTTGTGCTTCTTGTTTTTGTTGGCATCGTTGAAGTAATTCATCAGCCTCGTCATGAAGCCGGTTTTCTTTACGACGGTCGTCGTGTCGTTGTCGCTCTCCGCAGCCATTGGCGTGGGAGCGACGTATGCCGTCAGGACGACGAGGGTGATTATGATGGGCAGACGCTTCATTAGGAGAAAATGGGGACAATGGGAGTTATGGGAGTTATGGGAATTATGGGAATTATGGGAGCTATGGGAATTATGGGAGCTATGGGAATGATGGGAGCTATGGGAATGATGGGAGCTATGGGAATGATGGGAGTGATGGGAGTGATGTGAGATTATAGGAGAGTTCAATAGACCAGTCTTACGTTGTCCACCCACAGAGTGTTGCCCGGCGAACCGATGTATGCTCCGCCGTGGCTCGACGAGAACTGCAGGAGCAGATGGGTCGGCGTCTCGCCGGCCGCGGCCCATCCCGTCTCCACGACAGGAACGCTCTTGCCCTTGCTGTTGCGGGCATAGTCGGTCGAACGGAGTCCCATTGTGGCCGCGTCATATTTGGGGTTCTTTCTTATGTCGCCGTAGTGGATTTCGTATGTGGCGTTGTTCTGCCATCCGCCGGTGGTCTTTCCGTATTTTACAACCATCGTGCCCACACGCTGTGCCGTGATGTTGCCCTTGGCGTCTTCCGACCGTTTCTGAAGCAGAAGGATGGCGATGGCGTAGTCGCGCCCCGGCACTGTGCTCTTGCTACTGAATCCCGTCATTTTGATACGGCTGTCTCCTCCCGCCGCCTGCATCTTGTAGTCGAAGCGCAGAGCCTTGGGTCTGCGGGTGAACGGGATGCCCCAGTTGAGGGCTTTCGGGCCGTCCTTGGTTCCCGTGATGGGCTCTTTCATGTCGCCGAGGAATATCGAGCCGGCCGCCAGCACGCTGATGTTGACCAGTCCGAGCACCTTGACGCTCTCCACGTGGGTGGTCATCTTGACACAGTGGCCGCCGTTGTGACTGTCCCGATAGACGCAGTTGTTGGTCTTGACGATGCCCGCCACCTTTGCCATGACGTTCGATGTTCCCCACGGCGAGCCTCCTGCGTTGACGTATGGCGTGTTGCCGTCGATGGTCTTCGTTGGTCCTATCTCATAGAGAGTCTTGTCATGGCCGCCGATGATGGCCGACTCGTGGATGTGGCGTGTCACCCAGTGCTCCATGTCACCGTATTTTATGAGTTCCTCCCGCTCCCCGGCGGTCTGGGCCTTCATGCCGATAGAGCACAAGAGCAGCGCACAGATGGTCAGATAGTGATTTTTCATAGGCATATCTTTTTAGTTGATATATGATGCTGGATGACAGTCACGCCGTTGTCCGGAGGCCTCAGCGTTATGAAATGCTGACATCCCGAATACTGCAAAGATATTGTTTTTTCCGATAGGGTGGCTATCGGAAAGGTATGAAAAGTTGGTCTGATTTACTTATTTTAGTATTATCAGGCGGTTTGGCGCGCGTCTTTTCCTTTATTTAGCATTTCCGGCGGAGTGAAAATTCCGTTATGAATGGGCAGGGGATATGACCTAAGCGCAAAGGCCGCAAAGGCGCAAAGTTTATGTTTCGGGTATTTCCCCTTACTATAAAACTTTGCGTCTTTGCGGCCTTTGCGTTTGTGTTATGTCTGAAATATGTGTGTTGCAGTCAGAAACGGCACATCAGTTCGACGACAATCTTGTCCCTTTCAGAGACGTTCGGCGTGGCGTCGCTGCCGTAGAAATATTTCTCATAGTTCAGGCGGATGTCCGTTTTAAGTGATTTCCCGCCGAGATGAAGAGTCGCTCCGGCCGTAATCCTGTGGCGTCGCGGGTCGTTGACGGTGAGCCGCCCGGAGTCATCTGGCGTTCCGTCGCTGTGGTCATCCATGTAGTCGTAGCGCCCGAGCAGCGACACTCCGTCGAAAACCTTGCGCATCGGCAGCCGCTTGGCAACGAAGGCATCGACGGCATTGACAGCCTTGAAAGCGCCTCCGGAATATTCCTTGTGCAGATATTCTGCCTCGACGTGCCATCCGTGTGCGTGCCAATATGCCCCGCCGTTCCACATCATTATACCCGTCATGGCCGGTCGCATGTGCATACAACTGACGACGACGCCCATCTGGCCGTCTATCATGGCCGACGCTTTCAGCGAATAGTTGTAGCTCTTGGTCCAATAGTCCTTCTGGTCCGTCAGTCCCGAACCGTTGAAGAAACCACCCTCAAGCGTCACCGATGTTCCGGCTGCGGACGGTGACTCTCCCGGCCCGTCTTTATCTTCCGACAGACGGAACGTATATCCTGCCATGACGCCGACATCGCGGATGTTGGCCACCTGCTTGGCGATGAACGAACGGTTGGCGAAATACTGTCGGTGGGGTGAGCGGTGGGCGTCGATGGTGAACGGCACACGCATCTGGCCGACCGTCAGATCGAGTCCGTCCAAAGGCGAGAGTTCCACGTAAGCATCGCGCATCTTGATTTCGCCCTCGTCGGAAAGGTCGATCTCTGCTTTGTAAGCCACGGCGGGCAGTATCCGGCCGGAAGCCGACAGGCGGCAGTTGCGCACTTCAAACCGTCCTTCGTCATCTTCGGTCTTATATTCATATTTTGCCCTGACGGTCCCGTTGAATGTCAGATAGTCAGCCGCCGTCAACTTTTGGCCCATTGATGGTTGTGGCAAAACGGCAGTGAACAGTATAGCAGCCGTCATTCCGAGAAAGTTTCTTCTCATATATCGTTGCATGTTTTGGTTGACGCTGCAAAGTTAGGAAATATTTGTTTCAAATATGTTTCATTCCTGTTACTTAAACGATAAATCAGACGAAAACTTCTTCCGGCTTCGTCCATTCTGGCGATTGTGCCGTCTGTCAGATATGCGTCTTTTGCAAAACCATTGTGATGAAAAAGTAGGCATATTGTCATTGTGTGGCATTGCACAGATTATGGATGAAGATACATTATATGATTGAAAATATGTATATTTGCAATCATTTTAATGGAATAAGAGTGATGGACGAACAGAAAAATGTTATAATAGCCGATTCATTGCAGCACGTGCAAGGAGACAACTATAGTTTCTATTGCAACGCAGATTGTTACAGCCGGTATTTGGTTCATGCACTTTGCACGGGTGGTTCCTGCCGGTTTGCCTTTAACGGGCGGGAGTTTGATTTGCACGAAGGTGACCTGATGATAGTTCGCAAGGGCAAGTTGATAGAATGGATGCATCCTTCGGCTGACTTCAGGGTGAAGATAGTCTATATCAATTCGGACTTCATAAGCCTTTGTTTGCCACAGAGCAACTACGGTACCAAAGGGCAGCTTGCACTCTTTCTCAACCCCGTGATGCACCTCACGCCGGAGCAGCAAGAGGTGTGCCGTAGCGACTTCCGCATGGTGGAGCAACGCATTGGAGACACCGGACACCACTTCCACCGCGACATGCTCATCACCGCCGTGCAGATGCTCATTCTCGATTTCTTCGATTTCCACTCGCATCTTTACGACGAGACGGACATTTCCACCCAAAGCGCGGCAATCATCAACCGATTTCTGACTATGTTGGAGGACGGCACGTATCGCCGGCATCGCGAGGTGTCATACTATGCCGATCGCCTCTGCGTCACGCCCAAATATCTCTCCGAGGTGTCGAAGAAGGTGAGCGGCTACGCAGCCAACTACTGGATAAACCGCTACACCGCCCTCGACATAGCCCGGCTTCTGAAAGACAAGTCTCTGACTTTCGTCCGTATCTCCGATATGTTCGGATTCTCTTCGCCTGCCTACTTCAGCCGCTATGTGCAGCGCAATTTGGGAGTGAATCCGACGGAATACAGGAAATGACGCGTCAGTTGTGTTTTTCGGTCATTACCTTACCACGCTATTTATCACCTCAAACACGTCCGTTCCAATCCGTATGACGGTTTCCCTTTCAGATAGTCCCACAGATCGGATTCGTGATAGTAGCCGAAAGCCATCAGTTTGGCACTATCCATCACGCTTGCTCCCCCTGCGCCGATAATCATCGTCACTCCGTTTGCCTTTGCCGTGCGGATGCCTTCCTCGATTTTAGCGAACTCTCTCGACGAACCGCCATACTCAACGAAGGGAATGTCCGCATCCTTCAATGCTCCGGTGATGTCGTCGTAGCATCCATTGCGTTTGGCAGAACCGCCGCCATAGACCACCATTACTTTTTTGTCTTTGGCGATGCCGGCAACAGTTTCTCTGATGTCATTGCAAAAGAGAAGCCGTGTGTCGTTTCTGAATATAAAATCTTTCATGTCGTTTGGATATTTGAATTGTCGGCAAAGGTCGCAACTAAATGGCAATCCCTTGTTACAAATATCCCCGTAGTATTTTACTTTTTTGCTGTTTCTTGCTTCCTGTGCGGGAGCGTGGCGGAGTGTCGGTTAATCCGCCGTAGTGGAATTAGTTGGAAAATAGCGGGATTGTCGCATCCTGATGTTTCAAAGAACTGTATTCATTCAAACAACACGAAACAATCCTTGAAACTGACAGTCACTTTGTCGAACCGATTGACAAGTGCCATGCCGATGTTACCTGCATACGGAACGAGCTTGTTGTTTTCAAGCGTTACGCAAATATCTCTGAAAGTGACGTCTCTGCTGCCGAAGGAAAAAGTCCATGCGGGTAGCTGCAACATATCTCGTTCCTCTACGGCACCGATTCCTCCCGTAAGTCTTCTTACTCGTTTGGCTTTGGCGTCAATTTCCGCCTTGTTTTTCTCATAGAACATGTATGACAGGGCTGCCGTGCCATTGCCTGTGTCGAAAAAGAATCCGTATGTCTTTCCATTATATTCACCCTTTATCATCGGTGCAAAGTTGTCTGAATACATGTTGCTGCCGGTGGCGGGTTTGGGCGTGAACTGTGCCGGCACCACAATCTTACCATCGTGCGGGAATATCTGTATCTCACCGAGCTGTGTCATGATGTCTGCCCCGATAATAAGGTCGGTGTCCACAATCCGGCTCAGCGTTGTGTCCGGGTTGATTGTCACGGGTATGTCCCTCACCGTTATATCGCCCATCGTCAGACTGTCAATGATGCCCAGCTGGCCGTAAATCTGACTGCTGCCCTGTATCAGTAGTGAGTCTGCAACAGTCCTCACGCCCGTCTTTTTGGCAAATGATGCTGACATAAATGTGGAGCCGGCTCCGGTGTCGAATATGGCCCGGTACTCCTTGCCTCCTATTGTCACCGGTACATGTATTACCGTACCTCTTGGCACGGTGTCATTCTCTATTTTCAGAACAATGCTGTCGTTGGTCATCGGTATCACGGCATCTCCATTGGGGCGCTTTACAAGTATATTCGGGCAGTTGCGGAAAAGGTTGTAATGGCGGGCGACCATGTCAATTTGAGCATAGTCCATTTCCACACCTTGTGTCCTCAGCTGTGAGGCGAAGTCTTTCAGCATGTCGGCCGCAGCGGCATAATTACCTTTCCTTGACTCCACTGCAGCTTTCACAAACAGCATAGACGTGATGTTGCCAAGTCCGAGTTCTGCCTGATGATGGTGCAATAGTGAATCGACACATGCCGCTGTTTCGTCGTATCGGTTGAAATAATAGCCTAACAGAGCTTCGGACATGAGTCTGAGCATCGGGGTCTGCACACTGTCCTTCAGTGACGGATATTCCTGTTCAAGCGTGAACCAGTCGCCGGTATTGAGCAGTTCGCCCACACGCATGTCCGCCCGTTGTGCCCTTGCTCCGGTTGTAATGAAAAGCGCGAGCATGCAAATCTGTATCACATGTTTAATCATGATTGTGTTCCTTTCTTTGATAAATCAAGTTCCTTTTTATCTTCTGCAAAGATACGTATAATCCATAAGATTGTATGCCCTGTTTCAGTAAAAAAGATAAATCAATCCGTAATCCGCATACTCTCATTTCGGTGCATCCACCGTATCTTTGCATCCGTAAATATAACAAACGTAATACATTATATGAACAGTTTCAACACCGACTGCAACCACGGGCAGGGACTGGCGGTCATCCATCCCACACTCTACCGCCACATGCTGAATGAGGGCAAGGAGAAGTTGGCCCGTATGTCAGAAACGGTGTGGGGCATAAAAGGAGAAACCGACGAAGAGACGGTCACATTGTGTATTGATGCGCTGGAAGCCTTCATCAAGGAGATCGGACAGCCCACCCGTTGGAGCGAAATGGGCATCACGGACGAAGCCATACTGCGTGCCACAGCCGACACCTGTTTTCTCACACCGGGATGCTGCAAGCAATTCTCAAGAGACGAGATTTTCGAGCTGTTGAAAGAGAGTAAGTGATTCATAAACTGCCGTTAGCGAATTGCTAAGTGTTTGAGTTATTCGTTTTTCTGTTTACAAAAATAATCCGTTGCCACATAAATCCACTTTCCATAATTACGGACGATAATGCTATTTTTACGGAAGTGTTCTGCGAGGACGGGCAGCGGAATTTTGACCGGCCACGGTTCCCGTTGCACATAATGATTGTAGGTTTGTCAGAAAAATTCTGAATTTAAGTGCGAAATCCAAGGGCACTTTATAAAATTTTCCCGCCGTGCTCCCAAATTTTCAAATCTCGTGAAGGTCAAAATCCGGCGGTTTTTTCGGCTGAAAAATCACCGTTTTTGTAAAACACTGTTACATAGCGACTTACAAACGGACGGCCCCCTCTGACTCCCCCAAAGGGTGAGCTTGGGCTTCCCGTAGCGGCCCCTCGGGGTTGCAACGGGGCCCTTATTGCTTTGCAACGGGGCCGCCGTTGCAATCCAACGGGCACGCCGTTGCAGGGTCGCGGGGCCGCCGTTGCACGATGAAACCCACTTTTTTGCCCTTTTCCGGCAATCAAAAATCCGCGAAGTTTTGCAAAATCTGAGAGCCGTAAGGCCCTTAATGGTGTGTGTGAAGCCGCAGGTCTCTCCTCCTTGGGGGAGTCGGAGGGGGCTGTCGGTAGGCTTTAAGGGCCTTATTGGTCGTAAAAATGTCCGAGAACGGGAGTTTTTGTCGATGCTGTTTTGTAAACAAACTTTACGATACACTCATGCTGATGCACTGCCTTTTAGCCCTTTCGTAACAGAACAGTATGAATATCAGACACACCGCATGGCTTGTCATACAATGTCTTTGCAAATTGACAAAATGCTGTTTTTAGTGCGAACAGGCTATTTTTCATGTTCAAGATTTGACACATAAGATATTTTAGACTATATTTGCAATGTTCTTTATATAAATGAATACTAATCTCAAAACAAACCAATAATTTTATAACAATGCCTAAACAACTAAAGAAGGTCCACTCAGTGTGGAACACATTCATCATGTTCTTTGTCTGCATGATATGCGCAATGTCTGCATCGGCAGGCCCGATACATGTATCGACAAACGGTAACGACAGCAACCCGGGCGACGAGACGGCTCCGCTGCTCACCATCCACAAGGCGGTGGAGATGGTCGAACCGGGCGACACGATATGGGTGCACGGCGGAAGATATGTCATCAGCGAGCGCATCAAAATACCCGAGAAAGCCACTTCGGCTGAAAAGAGATGTTGTTTGTGGGCTGTGCCGGGCGAGGAAGTAATCATCGACGGCTCAGGTATGAACCACACCACGATGGACGCGTTCAAGATGGGACGTTGCATCTATGTCAACCATCTTGCCAACTACTGGCACTTCAAGGGACTGACGCTGTGCAACGCCGAAGACAACGGTATGAAGATAGAAGGCTCATATAACATCGTTGAGCAGTGTGTCTTCCACGACAACAATGACACCGGTCTGCAGATAGGAATGTACAAGGACTTTTCCATCGAAGAGACCAAATCGCTGCCGGCCGGCACACCGCAATTCAATCCGGGCTATCAGTTTTGCCGCGGCAACAAGGTCATCAACTGCGACTCTTACAACAATTATGACAGACGCAGCTACAACGGCACCGATGACGGCGGCGACGCCGACGGTTTCGCCTGCAAACTGTTCCCCGGACCGGGCACGGAGTTCCACGGATGCCGCGCATGGACAAACAGCGACGACAACTGGGACCTGTATATGGTCTATCATCCGGTGCTGATCGACAGTTGCTGGGCTTATCACGGTGGCTACACTCCTGACGGGCAGCCCATCGGAAACGGCAACGGATTCAAGTTGGGCGGTGGCGGCACAGCGGGCGGCGCAGCGTTTGCCCAGTCGCTCGGCGCACACGTGCTGACAAACTGCGTGGCGTTCGGTAACCTTCACAAGGGCTACGACCAAAACAACGCATACGAGGGTATGTATATCGTGAACTGTACGGCATGGGGAAATGAATACAACTATCGATTTCCCACCCTGTTCAAATATGGAGGTATGATGATCCGCAACTGCATCGGCTGGGGCGCAACGAAGTTGAACCACGAGTTTCTGTCGGAAAGCAAGGAAGGCTCTGTCGTCCCCGACACAGAGTTCAACTCCTGGACAACGATAGACGGATGCGAGCCTTACAAGGAAGGCAATAAAAACAGCGCGGGCGTCAAACAGATGACACAAGACCATTCGGGTGAGTTCCTCTCACTGAGCGTAGAAGACTTCATGGCACCGCGAGAGGCCGACGGTTCGCTGCCGAAGAACAACTTCGCACGGCTGAAAGAGGGCAGCATATTCAAGGACAAGGGCACGCCAATCATCGGCTTCACACCCGAGCGCCATCTTCCGCTCACCGAGGCGACAAACGCCGGACTGGAACTTACCGTGGTGGACGACCTTTACTTGCCTTACAACGACGCAGCACCGGAGATGGGAGCATACGAACTTGACGGCGTGCCGGCGGACGTGACGATACCGGAGAAGGCCACACTGACGTGCAAGACGGCAAACTCGGTGCAGGAAGTGGTGAAAGGACAACCCATCGCAGCCATCGTCTATGAAATGGGCGGAGCAGCCACAGGAGCTATGGTCGAAGGATTGGACGAAGGACTCACGGCCGTCATCGAAGACAATTTGATAACAATCAGCGGAACGCCGAAAGCCGGTTGCACATTTACCGTGACGGTCACGGGAGGGCCGAAAGACGTCACCGCGACAGGCATCATAACATGTGTGACACCGTATGTCGTGCTCACAGGCGACTGGTATCACTTCCAGGATGCGGCAGACAATCTGCCCGCAGACCTCAAGGATGTGATAAGTCTTGTGCAGAGCGGCGATCCTTCGGCAACGACACAAACGCGAATCGTCCCCGACTACACCGAGTCTGACGGCAGCATACCGGGCGGATGCACACGGGGAGCTCTCGTAATGTCGCGCAACGGCGGCGTGAAATGGACATTCAAGGATGGCGTGATACAGCTTCTCATCAACTTGCATTTCACCGGCGGCCGCACATTCCGAATCGAATATACACTTGCCGACGGCACAACAAATACGGTGAACGTGGCTAAAATAAGCAAAGGAACATACTGCAACTGGGATGTTCTCCAGCATGCCGGACTCTCGGACAAGGGCGAGACACTGAAGGATATCACGCTTATAAACAATAACACAAGCGGTGAAGTACGTATGTATGATATGTATGTGCGCGTGCCTGACAACGGCACAACAGGCATCGACACCGTTGTCGACGGTGCAAAGAGCAACCGCGTTGTCAAGTTTGTCAAGAACAACCGCATCATAATAGAAAAGAGCGGTGTGGAATACAACACTCTCGGACAGCCAATCAGATACTGATAAGCGGCACACGCCGAAGCCTCGGAACACACGAAAGAGGCATAAAGTACGCAAAAGAGAGGGTGTTGCAGAACTCGCTGAGGAAGCCTTTAAGTGGGCTAATCTCAGTCCCCTCCTTTCGAAGGAGGGGTTAGGGGTGGTTAAACAATAACTATATGAAATTCATCGCTTTGGATAATAACGGATGACTAACCACCCCTAACCCCTCCTTCGAAAGGAGGGGACTGAGATTAGCCCACTTAAAGGCTTCTCTGCGAGTTCTGCAACACCCTCTTTCTGTCAAATAAAAAAGACAGGTTCCCGACCGAAAACGGACATTTCCTTTGTCCATTAACAACACCGGACTTCTCCCATTTGAGAATGTTGGCTGGTGTCCGGTATTATAAATCTGCTTCCAATCATGTAGAGCCTCAGCGCTTGTCCGGTGTTGAGGCTTCGACGGCACGGCCGAGACCGCCCATCTGATTTGCGGCACGCACGGCCCAGCGGTCGGAGGGCGTGCTGTCTTTCAGGCGGAAAGACGTCTTGGTGGTGAAATCGACGACCTTTCCGTTGCGGCATACGGCATAGAGGAGGGCGTCGGGAGAGCCCTGCCACGTCAGCTTTTTCCCTTTGATGCGGACATCGGCGGGTGCTGTCGCTTCGCGGACGAGCTGCTCCGGATGCCAGTCGCCCATGACGTTGGCCACGGTATATTCGGCTGCCTCGCTGTCGGTGAGCACCGGATGGTTGGGGTGTTCGACGCCCTCCTTATCTACGTACATGGCGCGGCGGCCGCTGAGGTCGAGCATCTCGCCCGTGGTGAGGTGCGTCCGGTACTCGGTGAACAGAGCCGGCCAGCCGCCGCTCATGTCCGCCCATCCGTTGTAGCCGCGTTTGTCGCGCGTGATGGGGCTGCGGTCGACCTGCGTGTCGATCCATACGGCGCGCGGAGTGCCCTTGCCCCACGGACGGCCGAGATAGTAGGTGACGTCGGGCGTCTCGCTCTTGATGTGGCATGAGAGCATGACGTAGCCGTAGCGGCGCGCCACTGAAGGCACGGCGAGATAGCCGCCGCGGCCGCATTGCTGGAATGTCACACCGTTGTACACTACGTCGCCCTTGCCGCAGATATAGTCCGTGCGTCCGCGGATTATGCCGCCGTCGAAATAGAACCGGCCGTTCTGGTTGTTGCTCACGTAGGTGTCCTGATACGCCCAGATGCAGATGTTGCGGGCTACGGTGAGGTCGGAACGGTCGTGGAGCACGATGTTGCGGCCCGTGTTGTCACCCATTCCGCTGCGCATGGTCAGGTCCTGAAGATAGGTGCTGTGGCTCTGACGCTCGATGATGAGCACGTCGCCGCGGCCAATGCCCTCCAGCGGGTTAGCCAGGCCGAAACCGTTGTCCCATGTCGGCTCGGGAACGGTGTTGGTGATGACGGTCCGGTCGCGGTCTTCACCGACGATAGACGTGTGCGGGGCTTTCAGATAGGAGCGCGGGTCGCCGTATTCCTTGCCGTCACCGCCGGTCGTCGTGCCTTCGGTGGGGATGGTGTAGTCACCCTGCATGACGAAGATGCGGTAGCGGCGGGCCGTGTCACGGCGGCCGTTGGCGGCGTCGAGCGCCTGACGGAACGTGCCGTCGCGCGGCACAACGAAGTCGTAGAGCCGCTTCTCCTGTGCGCCGGCGGTCAGGCCGAGCACGGCGGCGATAAACAATAGGATAGGTTTCTTCATGTCTTTTGATTTTTGTTTCAGCAGTTTTTTGGTTCGCTCTCAGTGCGTTAGGATTGCACGGAAGAGCGATATGGAAGACAAAAGTACGAAAAAACGACGGAAAGGAAGACGGAACGGTGGAGAAAAGTAATTTTAAACGCAAAGGCGCGAAGACACAAAGTTTGTGTTCAGGTATTTATTCCTTGCTATGAAATTTTGTGTCTTCGCGTCTTTGCGTTGAAAAAATTCCCTCTATTTCTCAATCCATGCGTTCTGCCGTTCCCTCACGGCGAGCGACTCGTTGAGCAGCCGGATGAACTCAAGCATTGACTTCTTGTGATAGGTGTCCTTCAGCGTATGGACACAACCGCTCATCTCGTTGTCCGGAATGTCGAGCGGGATGGCCTTTACGCCCGTCTCGTTGTGGATTGTGGCCTCGGCGAGCACGGAGACGAACTTGCTCTGGCGTATGAGTTTCAGGAGGATGTTGACCTCGTTCAGTTCGATGCGTATGCGGAACTTGTTGTACGGAGTGATGATCTGGTCGAAGGCGTTGCGCGCCTGAAGACCCTTCGACGGCAGTGCGAGGTCATAGTTTTCCAGTTCCGCGATGGTCACGCGGTCGTGGCCGGCCAGCGGATGGCTCGTGCTGACGATGGCCGAAAGACAGTTCTGGAAGATGATGTGAGACTCGACGCCGTCGATGTGGCGCGTAGGACGGAAAGCGAGCGCAAAGTCGACCTCGCGTTCGCGGAGCAGTTCCATGAGCTCGGTCATGGGCTTGTAGAAGATGTTCAGCTTGATTTTGGGGTACATCCGCACGAAGGTGATGAGCGTTTCGGTCAGTATCGGGCTGAACGAATAGGTCACGCCGATGTTGAGCGTGCCGGCCGCAAGGCTGTTGAGGTCGCTGATGCGCGTCTTGCAGAGTTCCGCTTCGCGCAGCGTCTTCTGGGCGTATGGCAGGAGTTCGCGGCCGGCTTCGGTCATGGCTACGCTATGGCTGCTCCTCACGAGCAGCGTTGTGCCCAGCTCGTTTTCGAGCTGTTTCACCTGTTGCGACAGCGTGCTCTGGGTTATGCACAGGACCTTGGCCGCCTCGGAGAAGTTGAGCGTCTCGGCCACTTTCACGAAATATCTTAGTTGACGCAGTTCCATATTTGATATAGGTGTTGCCGTTCTGTATTGTTACTTGACTGCAAAGATAGCCATTAGGCGGCTATCTCGTTGCCTGAAAGGCGATTTTTTTGAATATGAAGATGGGCAGCGTCGCGCCCGTCACCATGCAGAGGACTATTCCGGTGGCGGTGAGGGCGTTGTGGACGAAGAGATAGAAGTATGTCCCGAACGCCTCCTCGCCCTCCTGAAGCATGCACGCCGCCAGCGACCCGAACGCCCGGTAGGCATAGATGCCGGGTATCATCGGCAGCAGCGCCGGGAAGAGATAGGTCTCGGCCGGCGTCTTGGCCATCGGGGCCATGAAGACGGCGAGCGTACCGATGAGCAGCGAGGCCGGAAGGGTGGCCACGACGATGTGGATGTGGGCGATGTCGCCGTTGATGAGCATGTATCTGAGTGAGTGGCCGATGGCCGCTATGAGGGCACAGTAGATGTATGCCCGTCGCGGCGGATTACTTATCGCCGCAAAACCGATGGCGGCAATCGCCGCGAACAATGCGTCTTGAAGAGAATTGCTACACATTATATATATTGTTGTTTCTATTTCTCAGTTTCCTTATCTTCTTTATTCAGAACATCCCCGCGTCCATCAGCAGCATTGCGCAGCACAGTCCGGCCGAGAGACAGGCCGTCAGCACGAGGGCGTCGGCAAAGCGGCAGATGGCGCAGATGTAGTGACGGCAGAGCATGTCGCTGAACGAATTGAGGAACGGTATGCCCGGAACGAGATAGAGCACGCTCGTTCCGAGGGCCACCGACGGTGTCGTGCCGATGGCGAACAGGCGCCCCGTCGCACCGAGAACGGCCGAGACGAACGCACAGGCGATGAACACGATCCGCAGATCGAGCCCGCGGGAGAGGAGCAGTTGCTTGATGTAATAGCCGGCCGCGGTCGCCGCGGCCACTATCGTCATGGCGGCGGTATCACCGCCGAAGAGCCGGCAGAACGCTGCGTTGGCGAGGGCGACGAGCAGGAGCACCGTCCAGCAGTTCTGGTGGTCATCGGAGATGATGCGGTCGAAACGGCTGACGGCCTCGTCGAAGCTGATTTTGCCGTCGGCCACCTCCCAACTCAGCTCGCTCAGCCGGCTGTTCATGTTGAAACTGGTGGGGCAGTGGCGCATCGACGCAATCGACGTGACGCTGTCGGCCGTGCCTTTCTCCCGGACCGAGATATGAACGTGGCGGGGCATGATTGTCATGTCGGTCTCCTTGCCGTATGCCCGGGCCATGCGCGTCACGTTCTTCTCAAGTCTTATGCACGTGGCGCCGCATCCGAGCAGCCATGAGCAATAGCGCGACAGGAAGAAGCACAGTTCCTGCGATGTCGGCCGGCGGCTGTCACTCTTCGTCGTCATAGTCGTCACTGCAGACCGGGTCTCCGGGAACGAAAAACTCCTCACGCTCGCTTCCCATCTCAACCATAGGATGGCGATTTCGGCGCCATGTCCCTGAGGCAAGGACGAAACGCACCATGACAATCACGGTCACCATGCCCACGATGAGGCTCCATGTAATCAACGGATAGTTCATTTTCTAAGGTTTTAAAATTTGCGCTGCAAAGGAACGGAATTTTGTCAATAACGCCGGTCGCCGGTTAGTGAATGTTTCGATAGCAGCTATAAGTCCGGCCGCACGATACGGCGGAAATGTGATTTAAGTAGCGCGGGAGTTTTTCTGTATCATCATTTTTTCGTAATTTTGCAATTACATTAACAGCAATTATGAACCGAAAGACTACTATCCGACTTGTCCTTGCCGTCGCCGCAGTGTTCATGGCGGCCGTTCCGGCATCGGCGCAGAAGCGCGCCAATCATGAGTTCTACAAGGATTTTCCTGTCTATGTCGACATGCTTCAGGCGCAGCTGACTTATCCAATGGCGTGGGGCAACAGTAAGACGCACAACTTCGCGAAGTGGAAGAAGCAGGCGCGGGAGAAAGTGCTGGAGTGCATGATGACGCCGCCGCCGGCGCCCGAGAGCTATGACATGACGGTGTTGGGCGAGGAGCGGCGTGACGGCTATGTGGCACGAAAGATAGAGTTCAACCTGTCCGAGTTCTATCGCGTCAGGGCCTACGTACTCATCCCCGACGGCAAAGGTCCGTTCCCGGCCATCAACCTGCTTCACGACCACGGCGCACATCTTTTTATAGGCAAGGAGAAGATGATACGGCCGTTCGCCGAAGATTCCACGGTGATAAAGGACGCAGACGAGTGGCAGCCCAAGGTCTACGGCGGGCAGTATATGGGCGACTATCTGGCGCGTCAGGGATACCTTGTCTTCTCCACCGACGCTCCGATGTGGGGCGAGCGCGGGCGTGCCGAGGGCGTGGACCGCAACAAGTATGACATCATCGCCGGCAATATGATGATGTACGGCCGTGACCTCAGTGCCTTCATGACATACGACGACATAGCCTCGACCGAGTTTCTCGCCACGCTGCCCGAAGTCGATAAGGAGCGCATCGGTTGTGCCGGCTGCTCGATGGGAGCCTACCGTGCGTGGATGCTCTCGGCCCTTTCGGACAGAATAAAGGTCGGGGCGGCCGTCTGCTGGATGGTCACGACCGACGTTCAGATGACGTGGAAGTACGGCCGGAAGGAGAATGGCGGTTTTGCCAACTGCATACCGGCGCTGCGTCAGTATCTCGACTATCCGCACATAGCGAGTCTTGCCTGTCCCAAACCGATGCTTTTCATCAGCGGCAGCAAGGATAAGTTGTTCCCCGTGCCGGGCGTCGAGAAGGCATTCTCCATCATGCACGACGTGTGGGACAGCCAGAAGGCCGGCGGCAAACTCGTCACGGAAATCCGCGACATGGGCCACCAGTGCGGTCCGGATGAGCAGGAGACCGTTGCACGGTTCTTTAAAGAAAATCTCTGAGAACAAACAGCTCGGACAAAATATTTCTTCAAAGAAAGTCTTTTAGAATAAACATACGGACTTTATATACGACAACCAATGATATTAATAGCAGATAGCGGAAGCACAAAAACAGACTGGTGTGTTGCAGACGCCGGCAACATCATCTGCCGTGTCAGCACGCAGGGCATCAATCCATTTCATCAGGACGAGCAGACCATTTCTTCGATAATCGAGAACGAACTGCTGTCCGTGTTTAAAGACCCGTCGTTGCCGACGGATACAGACTCAAGGACGCAGAATGGAGAACACACTGCAGATGTTTTCCCATCCATCGAACATGTATGTTTCTATGGCAGCGGTTGCCGCGAGGAATGTGTTCCGATGATGACCCGTGTGCTTGCTGATGCTTTTCCTCGTGCAAAAAAAATAGAGGTTCACAGTGACCTGCTCGGGGCAGCTCGTGCTGTCTGCGGGGTGGGGGAGGGTGTGGCCTGTATCCTCGGAACGGGTGCCAACTCTTGCCTGTACGACGGACGTCGCATCGTGATGAACACTCCGCCGCTGGGCTATATCCTCGGCGATGAGGGCAGCGGTGCCGTGCTCGGTCGTCTTTTCATCAACGCATTATATAAAGGCAGTCTGCCCGCCGCCGTGCTGTCGGACTTTGAGCGTGAGACAGGTCTTACACAGGCCGACGTCATCCGCTGTGTCTATCGCGAACCATTGGCCAACCGCTTTCTCGCCTCGTTCGCTCCGTTTATCCACCGCCATCTCTCCTGTCCCGCCGTTCGTGCCATCGTCGTCGACAACTTCCGTCAGTTCTTCCGCCGCAATGTCGTGCAGTACGGCCGCCCCGACCTTCCCGTCGGTGCCGTGGGCAGCATTGCCTGCCACTTCTCCGTCGAACTCTCCGAAGCCGCCCGCGCAGAGGGGTTCACTATGGGACGGATAGTGAAAAGTCCGATGGACGGGCTGGTGGAGTATCACTCCAATCATTGAAGAGAAACTGCAGTAACCAATTGTAGTAACAAAGCAATCGAAACACCTTGTTATTACGGTTGGTATTCATGATGGGGATTGCAATGATGCTTCCATTCCAAGTCTCGAAAGAATCAGATCCTTTTTTATTGGATTTGCAACAAAAAGCGGTTGGAGAAACCCTATCAGACAGCAAACACCTCTGTATTCCATATTTTTTTGCTTTTAATAATACTCTTTGCGATTATTTTATTACCTTTGCACCGCTTTTTACGGCGTACAAATTTGTAATATTATAGTATTTTTATGTATTTTATCTTGTTACTTACCGTTTTCATAACGGCTATTGTACTGGTAGCAGCGGCCTATGTAATCGCGAAACTCATCGGCCCGCGCTCATATAACAAGGTAAAAGGCGAGCCATTCGAGTGTGGTATTCCTACCCGCGGTTCGTCTTGGTTACCTATGTCTGTGGGCTACTACCTGTTCGCTATTCTATTCCTCATGTTCGACGTGGAGACAGTCTTTCTGTATCCTTGGGCAGTGGTAGTAAAGGAGTTCGGTGCGATGGCTCTGCTGAGCATCGGTTTCTTCCTGTTGGTACTTGTATTTGGCCTGGCATACGCCTGGCGGAAAGGAGCGTTGGAATGGAAGTGAGAAAGCCGCATATCAAGAGTATTCCTTACGAAGAGTTTAAGGATAACGAGGCTCTCGAAAAGATTGTCAATGAGCTTCATGAAGGTGGTGTAGATGTGTTTGTCGGTTCGCTCGATCAGGCCATCAACTGGGGACGCAGCAACTCGCTGTGGTCTCTGACGTTTGCGACGAGCTGCTGCGGTATCGAGTTTATGGCTGTGGGATGTGCCCGTTATGACTTCGCCCGTTTCGGATTCGAGGTTACGCGCAACTCTCCCCGTCAGGCAGACCTCATCATGTGTGCCGGAACGATTACGCACAAGATGGCTCCGGTACTGAAGCGTCTATACGACGAGATGGCCGAACCGAAGTATGTCGTTGCCGTCGGTGGTTGCGCCATTTCCGGCGGTCCGTTCAAGAGCAGCTATCACGTAGTGAAAGGCATTGAGGAAATTGTGCCGGTGGACGTGTTCGTGCCCGGTTGTCCTCCGCGTCCGGAGGCTATCCTCTACGGTATGATGCAGCTGCAGCGTAAGGTGAAGATTGAGAAATTCTTCGGAGGCCGCAACCACAAGGAGAAAAAACCGGTGGTCGTGACTAACGTACCCGAGGACTTTAATAAATAATTAAGGAAGACGAAACGATGAAATTAGAAAACAGACAATTCGAATTGAATGTGTTTGCCGCAGAGATGGCAAAACTGAAGAACGAAAAGCATTTCGACTTCCTTGTGACTATCGTCGGTGAGGATTTCGGCGAGGAAGGACTCGGATGTATCTACATCCTTGAAAACACGAAGACGCACGATCGCATGAGTGTGAAGGCTGTTAATGCCGACCGCAACGAGCCTTATATCCCCACGGTGATGCACTTGTGGAAGAGCGCCGAGATTCTGGAGCGCGAGGTCTACGACTTCTTCGGCATCAGGTTTACAGGCCATAAGGACATGCGTCGCCTCTATCTGCGCTCGGATTTTCAGGGTTATCCTTTCCGCAAGGATTACGACATGAGTGCTGAGAACAACAAGTATGTGCTGACGGATGACCCCGAGCCCGACTATACTTTCGAGTATAACCTCAATAAAGATGGTAAGCTCGTGGCTACGAAACGTCCGCTGTTCGGCGACGACGACTATGTCATCAATATCGGACCGCAGCACCCTGCCACACACGGTGTGCTACGTCTGCAGACCGTGCTCGACGGTGAGACAATCAAGAAGATCTATCCCCATTGCGGATACATCCACCGCGGCATCGAGAAGATGTGCGAGAGCTACACCTATCCGCAGACGCTGGCCCTGACAGACCGTATGGACTACTTGAGCGCAATGATGAACCGTCACGCCCTCTGTTCTGTCATCGAGGAGGCTATGGGCGTGGAGTTGACCGACCGCATCAAGTATATCCGCACGATTATGGACGAGTTGCAGCGTCTGGACAGTCACTTGCTGTTCTACGGATGCTGCGCGCAGGACCTTGGAGCGCTGACAGCATTTATATATGGTATGCGCGACCGTGAGCAGGTGCTCAACGTCATGGAGGAGACCACCGGCGGACGTCTGATTCAGAACTATTACCGCATCGGCGGATGTCAGGAAGACATCGACCCCAACTTCGTTCAGAACGTGAAGAAGCTGTGTGCCTATATGAAGCCGATGTTCCAGGAGTATCGCGATATTTTCACCGGAAACGTCATCCTGCAGAACCGTTTCAAGAACGTCGGCAAGCTCTCTATGGAAGATGCTATCAGCTACGGATGTACCGGTGGTACGGGCCGTGCGACGGGATGGCGTAACGACGTGCGCAAGAACCACCCTTACGATATGTACGGCAAGGTCGACTTTGACGAAATCACCTATCAGAACGGCGACTGTTTCGACCGCTACATGGTCCGTATGGACGAGATGGAGCAGAGCATCCGCATCATCGAGCAGCTCATCGACAACATCCCCGCCGGTGACTTCTATATCAAGCAGAAGCCCATCATCAAGGTTCCCGAGGGACAGTGGTACACGTCGTGTGAGGGTAGCCGTGGTGAAATCGGTGTTTATCTCGACTCAAAGGGCGACAAGAGTCCTTACCGCCTGAAGTTCCGTCCGATGGGTCTGCCGCTGGTATCGGCGATGGACGAGTTGCTGCGCGGTGAGAAGATTGCCGACTTGATAGCTGTGGGCGCTACGTTAGATTATGTAATTCCTGATATTGACAGATAATTAAGTTATGTTTGATTTTAGTATAGTAACAACGTGGTTCGACAGTCTCCTTCGCGAGACCCTCGGTCTTGGCGACTTCCTGTCGATACTCATAGAGTGCGTAATAGTCGGCGTCTTTATTCTCGCAGCCTACGCCATGCTGGCCATCGTGCTCATTTTCATGGAGCGCAAAGTTTGTGCCTATTTCCAGTGCCGCCTCGGCCCGATGCGTGTCGGTCCTTGGGGCGTGTTCCAGGTGTTTGCCGACGTATTGAAGATGCTCCAGAAGGAGATATTCTTCGTTGACAAAGCGGACAAGATGCTTTATCTTGTAGCTCCGTTTTTGGTGCTCATCGCTTCTGTCGGTACATTCTCATTCATGCCTTGGAACAAGGGCGCTGGCATCCTCGACTTCAACGTTGGCATCTTCCTGCTCACGGCCATTTCGAGCATCGGTGTTGTCGGTGTATTCCTTGCGGGATGGGGTTCTAACAACAAGTATAGTGTCGTGTCGGCCATGCGTGGTGCCGTGCAGATGATTTCTTACGAAATGTCACTCTGCCTGTGTCTTATCACAGCTGTCGTTCTGACCGGAACAATGCAGATCAGCGGTATCGTCGAAGCACAGTCGGGAGCCTTCGGATGGCTCATATTCCAAGGTCATATCCCCGCCATCATCGCTTTCCTCGTATTCCTCGTGGCAGGAAATGCCGAGGCCAACCGTGGTCCGTTTGACCTTCCTGAGGCTGAAAGCGAGTTGACAGCAGGTTATCACACTGAATATTCGGGTATGGGCTTCGGCTTCTTCTATCTCGCCGAATATCTCAATATGTTTGTTATAGCCGGTGTAGCCACGACAGTGTTCCTCGGCGGATGGATGCCTATCCACGTTGGAATCGAAGGATTTGACGCCGTGATGGACTATATCCCCGGCATCGTGTGGTTCCTCGGCAAGGCTTTTGCCCTTGTGTGGGTGCTGCTCTGGATACGTTGGTCGTTCCCGCGTTTGCGCATTGACCAGATACTGAAGCTCGAGTGGAAATATCTCATGCCGTTGTCACTGCTTAACCTTGTGCTCATGACCATCATCGTGGCACTTGGATGGTATATTAAATAATGTGGAACGGCCGAATTATCAAATTCATCAGACAATGGAAAATAACAATTCATATTTCGGAGGAGCAGTGAAAGGCGTGAAGTCGCTGCTCACCGGTCTGGGAGTCACCATGAAGGAGTACTTCATCCCGAAGGTGACCGAACAGTATCCGGAAAACCGCAAGACCACGTTGCATGTGTCAGAGCGTCATCGTGGACGCCTCGTCATGCCGCATGACGCAGAGGGTAATCACAAGTGCATTGCCTGTACGCTGTGCGAAAAGGCATGTCCCAACGGCACAATCAAGATTACGTCGGAGATGCGTGAGACGGAAGACGGCAAGAAAAAGAAGTTTTTGACCGACTATCAGTATGACCTTGGCGACTGCATGTTCTGCCAGCTCTGCGTGAACGTTTGTCCTCAGGACGCTATCAAATTTACGAATGATTTCGAGAATTCAACCTTTGAACGCAACTCGTTAGTGCTTCACCTCGACAAGGAGTTGAACTATGAGCCGTCACTGCCTAACATCATTGATGGCGGTGCACCAATCGAAATCGGTAAGTGGAACACTAAAAAATAAAAGGAGGACGATTGTATTATGGCTAATTTAATAATGTTTGGAATTCTTGCCGTTGTCATTCTCGGCTCAGCCGTGATGTGTGTGACGACGACTCGCATTATGCGGGCAGCCACGTTCATGCTGTTCGTCCTCTTCGGAGTGGCCGGACTCTACTTCCTGCTCGACTATACTTATCTTGGCGCGGCCCAGATCAGCGTTTATGCCGGTGGCGTGACCATGATTTATGTGTTTGCCATCCAGCTCGTTGGCAAGCGCACGCTGCAGGGCATCGTGGAGCGTGTCAAGTGTAGTCGCGCCCTTTGTGGAGCCGGAGTGTCGCTTGTGGGCTTTGCCGTTGTGGTTCTTGTTCTGCTTAAGAACGAGTTCATCTGCAATGCGTGTGGCACGGCAGACACGGAAGTGCCGATGAAAGTCATTGGACAGTCTCTGCTCGGCAGCGACAAATATCAGTATGTGCTTCCGTTCGAGTTCATCTCTGTATTCCTGCTTGCATGTATTATCGGAGGTATTGTAGTATCAAGAAAAGAAGAGGAGAATTAATTTATGGTACCAGTAGAATGTTATTTTGTGCTTAGCGCACTGTTGTTCTTCATCGGCGTGTTCGGTTTCGTTACCCGCCGCAACCTGATAGCCATGCTCATCTCCATCGAGCTTGTGCTCAATGCCGTCGATCTCAATTTCGCAGCATTCAACCGTTTGCTCTTCCCCGGAGAGTTCGAGGGATTCTTTATGACCCTGTTCTCCATCGGAGTGAGCGCTGCTGAAAGTGCGGTGGCTATCGCGATAATTATCAATGTTTACCGTAATTTCCACAGCGATCAGGTGAACAGTATTGAAAACATGAAATTTTAATGTGAGTTATGGATTATAGTTTTGTATTTCTTATACTCCTTCTGCCGCTGCTCTCATTCATCGTCTTGGGATTGGCTGGCATGAAGATGTCGCATAAGACTGCCGGACTCATCGGTACTACATCGCTTGGAATAGTGACCGTGCTGTCTTATTATACCGCCTTCTGCTATTTCACGGCAGAGCGTGGGGTCGACGGAACGTTTGCGACGTTGGTTCCCTACAACTTCACATGGTTGCCGCTCGGAAGTCTCAACTTTGACCTTGGCATCCTCCTCGATCCTATTTCGGTGATGATGCTTATCGTGATAAGCACAGTCAGCCTGATGGTACATATCTATTCATTCGGCTATATGCACGGTGAGAAGGGCTTTCAGCGTTACTACGCTTTCCTGAGTCTCTTCACGATGTCTATGCTCGGACTCGTTGTTGCCACCAACATCTTCCAGATGTATCTCTTCTGGGAGCTTGTGGGAGTCAGCTCTTATCTGCTCATCGGATTCTATTATCCGCTTCAGGCCGCAGTCTCAGCTTCAAAGAAGGCGTTCATCGTTACACGCTTTGCTGATATGTTCTTCCTTATCGGTATCCTTATCTTCGGTTACTACACAGGTTCGTTCAGCTTCTCGTTTGCCGGTGACGTAGTGATGGCCGACGGTACTGCTCCGTTTATCCCCGTTGACGTGATGAAGGCGGTCACTGCAGGCGGCTTTATCCTGCCCACGGCCCTCGTTCTGATGTTCATTGGTGGTGCCGGCAAAAGTGCGATGTTCCCGTTGCACATCTGGTTGCCCGATGCAATGGAAGGCCCGACCCCTGTCAGTGCCCTTATCCATGCCGCTACGATGGTTGTTGCCGGTGTGTTCCAGATTGCGCGTCTGTTCCCCTTGTGGGTTGAGTATGCTCCCGGCCAGATGAGTATCGTTGTATGGGTAGGTGTGTTCACTGCTTTCTATGCAGCTGCTGTGGCTTGTGCCCAGAGCGATATCAAGCGTGTGCTTGCTTTCTCCACTATCTCTCAGATAGCTTTTATGATGGTGGCTCTTGGCGTCTGCCTGCCCGGCCATCACGGTGCTGTGCTTGACAATCATGCACAGCTCGGTTATATGGCATCCATGTTCCACCTGTTCACACACGCCATGTTCAAGGCTTGTCTGTTCCTCGGTGCCGGATGTATCATCCATGCCGTTCATTCTAACGAGATGTCAACGATGGGCGGACTCCGCAAGTATATGCCCATCACGCATATCACATTCCTCATCTCCTGTCTTGCTATTGCAGGTATTCCGTTCTTCTCGGGCTTCAGTTCCAAGGACGAGATTATTACCGCATGTTTTGCCTATAGCCCCGTTGTCGGTTGGATTATGACCGGCGTGGCCGCCATGACCGCCTTCTACATGTTCCGTCTCTACTACGGAATATTCTGGGGAACGGAGAACAAGGAACTCCATGCTCACCACACCCCCCATGAGGCTCCGCTCAACATGACCCTGCCTCTGATTATCCTCTGCGTTATCACCGTTGGTGTCGGTGTTTACACGACAATCGCCGGTTTTGCAGGATGGAGTGGTAGTTTCGGCAGTTTCGTAACAGCGTCAGGTGCTGAGTATAACATCCACTTCGATGTACAGGTAGCTGCGACCAGCACTATCATTGCAATCATCAGCATCGCTCTCGCCACATATATATATAAGGGTGACAAGCAGCCGATTGCCGACAAACTCTACAAGATGTTCCCCCGTCTCCATCGTGCAGCCTACAAGCGCTTCTACATGGACGAAGTCTACATGTTTGTCACACACAAGATTATCTTCCGTTGCGTCAGCACTCCGATTGCCTGGTTTGACCGTCACGTTATCGACGGCACGTTTGACTTTATGGCGTGGGGAGCTAACGAAGCCGGTGAGACAATCCGTCCGTGGCAGAGTGGCGACGTACGCAAGTATGCCGTATGGTTCATTACAGGCACCGTAGCCTTAACATTAGTATTACTTTGCATATAATCAGAAAAGATGAATATATTAAGTCTATTCGTAGTAATCCCCGTCCTGATGTTGCTCGGCCTTTGGATAGCCCGCAACCTCAATCAGGTTCGTGGTGTGATGGCGGTCGGTGCTTCATGTTTGCTGGCCCTGTCTATATGGCTGGTGTTCGCGTTCCTTGATATGCGTGAAACTATGCCTGCCGACCAATATCCCATGCTTTTTACAGCGAGCACGCCTTGGTTTAAGCCATTGAACATAGCTTACGCTGTGGGTGTTGACGGTATCTCGGTGGTGATGTTGCTTCTTTCGAGTATCATCGTGTTCACCGGAACATTCGCCTCATGGCAACTCAAACCGCTGACCAAGGAGTATTTCCTTTGGTTCACCCTGCTTTCAACCGGTGTTTACGGATTCTTCATCTGCACCGACATGTTCGCCATGTTCATGTTCTATGAGGTTGCCCTCATCCCGATGTACCTTCTTATCGGTGTATGGGGAAGCGGCAACAAGGAGTATGCTGCCATGAAGCTGACGCTGATGCTCATGGGAGGTTCTGCCCTTCTCATCATCGGTATTCTCGGCATCTACTATTTCAGCGGCGCAACAACGATGAACGTTCAGGAAATAGCCGCCATGCACAACATTCCCGTTGATGTACAGAAGATATTCTTCCCGTTCATTTTCATCGGTTTCGGTGTGCTCGGCGCCTTGTTCCCGTTCCACACATGGTCACCCGACGGTCATGCTTCAGCCCCGACGGCCGTGTCAATGCTCCATGCCGGAGTGTTGATGAAGCTCGGTGGTTACGGCTGTTTCCGTGTCGCAATGTATCTGCTGCCGGAAGCCGCCCAGGAGTTGGCATGGGTGTTCCTCATCCTCACAACCATCTCTGTGGTCTACGGTGCCCTTTCGGCCTGCGTTCAGACCGACCTGAAGTATATCAACGCCTACTCATCAGTGTCCCACTGCGGTCTGGTGCTCTTCGCACTGCTCATGATGACCAAGACATCCTGCACCGGTGCCATCCTTCAGATGCTTTCCCACGGTCTTATGACGGCCCTCTTCTTCGCCCTCATCGGTATGATCTATGGCCGTACACATACCCGTGATATCCGCCAGTTGGGTGGTCTGATGAAGATCATGCCGTTCCTCAGTGTCGGTTATGTCATTGCCGGTCTGGCCAACCTCGGTCTGCCGGGCTTCTCAGGCTTCATCGCCGAGATGACCATCTTCGTCGGTTCATTTGAGAATGCCGACATGTTCCATCGTGTGGCCACCATCATCGCATGTACGTCAATCGTCGTTACGGCGGTCTACATCCTGCGTACCGTTGGTTTCATCCTCTTCGGCAAGGTGACCAATCCTCACTATCTTGAGCTTACCGACGCCACTTGGGATGAGCGTTTATCCGTTTGCTGCCTTATCTTCTGCGTGGCCGGTCTCGGTTCGTTCCCGTTGTGGGCAAGCAATATCATCACCGATGGCGTGGCACCGATACTCAGCGTAATTAACTTCTAAAAATTATCAGGACAAATGGATTACAGTCAATTCTTAAATATGCTGCCGGAAGCCACACTGATGGCTATCCTGGTAATAGTATTCGTTGTTGATTTCGTATTCAAGAACTGCGAACGGAAACATTCGGCACTCTATATGGTCACCGGTCTGCTCATGCTGGCCCAGATAGCTCCGTGCGCAATCGTTGAGCCGACATCGGCTTTTGGCGGTCTTTATGTGACGAATGAGTCTGTCAACGTGATGAAACTCATCCTCACCGCCGGCACGCTCATAGTGGTCATCATGGCCCAGCCTTGGCTGACGCGTGACGACGTGAAAAATAAGGAAGGCGAGTTCTATATGCTTATCGTCTCAACACTGCTCGGTATGTATATGATGATGTCTTCAGGACATTTCCTCATGTTCTTCCTCGGTCTTGAGATGGCTTCCGTGCCTATGGCATGTCTCGTCGCTTTCGACAAAATGAAGAAAAACTCAGCCGAGGGTGCCGCCAAGTTCATCCTTACGGCCACGTTCTCCAGCGGCGTGATGCTCTACGGTATATCGTTCATCTACGGCGCCGTCGGCACACTCTACTTTGATGACGTCGCAGCTCAGATCACGACATCTCCCCTCACCATCATGGGTCTCGTGTTCTTCTTCAGTGGACTCGGCTTCAAGATTTCCCTCGTGCCGTTCCACTTCTGGACAGCTGACACCTATCAGGGAGCGCCCACAGCCGTCACCGGCTATCTCAGCGTGATATCAAAGGGAGCAGCCACGCTTACCCTCATGATGATACTCTGCAAGGTGTTCGCTCCGATGATTGACTATTGGGAATACCTGCTTTACATCGTTATCGTGCTCACCATCACCATCGGCAACCTGTTTGCCATACGGCAGAACGAGCTCAAGCGCTTCATGGCGTTCAGCTCAATCTCTCAGGCCGGTTACATCATGCTTGCCGCAGTTGGCGCCAGCACGACCGGTGTTGCCGCACTGACCTACTACGTGCTTGTCTATGTGGTGGCCAACATGAGCGTCTTCACCGTGATCAGCGTTGTCGAACAAAACTGTGGCGGCACGACAAAGATGAACAGCTACGACGGTCTCTATCAGACCAACCCCAAGCTGGCTCTCCTCATGACGCTGGCCCTGTTCTCCCTCGCCGGTATCCCGCCGTTCGCAGGTATGTTCAGCAAGTTCTTCGTCTTCATGGCTGCGGCCGAACAGGGTTCCTTCTGGGCCTACTTCGTGGTGTTCATCGCTTTGATCAATACCGTGGTCAGCCTCTACTACTATCTGCTCATCGTCAAGGCCATGTACATCAAGCCGTCAGAAACTCCGCTGCCAACGTTCCGCAGTGACTATGACAGTCGTCTGGCTCTGACGCTTTGCACCGCCGGCATTGTTGCTTTCGGCGTGTTCAGCTGTGTCTATGAGTGGATTGCCGCAGCGGCCAACTGACAACAAATTTTATTCACTGAATATATAAGAAAAGCGGATCATACGGAAATCTCCTTGCGGGAAGCCGTATGGTCCGCTTTCTTTTTTATCGAGTCTGCCACGTGAGACATACGGTTCTCTTCCACAACTATCCCCTTGTCCCTCTTGCCCTCAGTCTCATTGCCGGCATATCCGTGGATCACGGTCTTCTTTCCCATGCCACCACGGCCTTCTGGTTTGCCGTCATCTACGGCCTGATTGTCGCGTGCTGGTTTGTCCGCCGTCATCCCCGACTCCAGACCCTCCTGCTCCTGTCGGCAGTCTTTTCCCTCGGCGGTTTGCTCATAAACATGGCCGAAGACGACTATACTGTCGTTTGTCCGGAAGAAGAGGCCGACTATGAAGCAGTCGTCGCGAGCGAACCCGAAGAGCGTGGCCGTATTCTTCGCTTCGACATGATTGTCACCTCCGGTCCATACCGCGGCCATATCGTCCGTGCGTCATTGCTGAAGGACACCGCGACGTGCCGCTATCGCGAAATAACGGTCGGTGACGGCATCGTGGCACGTTCGACAATCACGCCTCCCCATAATTTCCGAGACGCCGGATTCGACTATGTGACCTATCTGAAAGCCAACGGCATCTCCGGTCAGACCTTCATCTATTACCGCAATTGGGCCAAATCTTCGGTTGACATCGATCCGATATCCACCGTCCGGCGTGCACGCCTCGTCTTTCTCCGATACCGCCACAATCTGATAACCCGTTATCGCGCCCTCGGTCTCGACGGTCAGGCAATGGCTGTCGTGTCCGCCATGACGCTCGGTTACCGGTCTGAGATATCCCCAGAGCTGCGTGAGACCTACTCACGTTCCGGAGTATCCCATATCCTCGCACTGTCAGGGATGCATCTCGGCATAATCTATTTTCTTCTTACAACCATCTTTTTCGGCTGTCGTTTCACCATTCTGCGTGAAGTCCTTATAGTCATTCTCATCTGGACCTATGTCTTTCTTGTCGGCATGCCCGTCTCCGTCGTGCGCTCCGCCATCATGATCAGCGCTTTCTCTTTTGCCGTGGCATTGGAGCATGACCGCACTTCCCTCAATGTCCTTGCCATCGCGGCTCTTTCGATACTTGTCGTCAGTCCGTTCAGCCTCTATGACGTCGGTTTTCAGCTGTCGTTCCTTTCCGTGGCGGCTATACTCACACTTAGCAGACCTATCCACGGTCTTATTTCCGCGAAATATCTCGGGCGTCATCGCATCCTCTCGTGGTTCTGGAGCCTTGTGACGATGTCCTGTTGCGCTCAACTCGCCACTGCGCCCCTCGTCGCCCACTATTTCGGCACCGTCTCATTCGTCTTCCTGCCGGCCAACATTGTGGCCGTTCCGGCCGTCACCGTCATCCTCTATCTGTCTTTGACAGCGTTGGCCGTTTGGTTCATTCCCGCTGTCCAGCATCTTGTCGTGTCCTTGCTTATCGTAGTCGTCACCGGCCTCAACGACTACCTCCTCTGGCTGTCCTCGCTGCCCTGTGCTTCGCTTTCCGGCCTTCATGTCAACATTCCGCAGACGGTTTGCCTCTATGTGATAATTGTTGCGTTGGGCTTGTTGTGTAAGATCATGTATCGCCGACACTTCTATACCGTTCTGTCGATGTAGAAGTGTATAAGTTAGTCAACAAACCGCATATAGATTCAAGACAGAAGCGTTGCACTTCTATCTTGAATCTATAGACTTGACTCCATAAAAAAAGATAAAGAGAGGCGCGCCGGTAGGTGCGCCTCTCTTTATGGTTTATCCGGTATTTAGAGTAGTCTGTGCTCACCCGATATATATATCGCAACCACCTCCTTGCTTTATAGGGACATTATCTTGGCTCATCCGACTTTTGGAGTGATGCATCCGCATGCTCCAAGTAGGGACATATTCTTGTGTTTGTCCGTTCATGACGTGTTGATAATCAAATGCTTACTTGACGGACAAATACAAGAATATGTCCCTACTTTGTGGAAAAAACGTGGAGGTGCACACTTCATGTATTTATAAGTGAGCCATGTCATTCCAAATGTGGAAGACCCAAAACGTATAGGTTTGTAGCTCATTCGGTTGAAAAAGTGTATCAATTTATGACTTATTCGGTTGAAAAAGTGTAGTATCCCTTGTTTATTCGCTGGGAAAAGTGTACTTTTGCAATAGTAAATCGGAGAAGTTATGCTCAAAAGGAAGATAGAAACATATTTGGTCAATTGGAAAAAGTCAGAGAATAGAAAGCCTCTTGTAATAAAAGGTATCCGTCAGTGCGGAAAGACATACATCGTTCAAAAATTTGCAAAGGAGAACTACGAGAGTGTGGTTTATATGAACTTCGTTCTTGAACCCGACAAGAAATCCGCCTTTGTTGGTAATATAGATGTCGACACTGTCATTCTCAACCTTTCGGCTTTGATTCCGGGATGTCGTTTCATCAATGGAAAAACCTGTATTATCCTTGATGAAATTCAGGAATGTAGGGAAGCAAGGACAGCTTTGAAGTCATTCCATATCGACGGACGCTTTGATGTTATTGCCACGGGTTCTCTTTTAGGAGTGAAAGGTTACGGTAGAAATAAGAAAAGAAAAGAAGAGGAGGAAGGACAAGACTCTATTCCCGTAGGGTATGAGACCGTGATTGATATGTGTCCATTGGACTTTGAAGAGTTTTTATGGGCAAACGGGATCAGTGATGCGGTCATTGATTCGGTCAAGTCATGCTTTGATAATGAAAAGACGGTTCCTGACGGCATCCATAAGGCAATGATGGATCTGCTGTATAGATATGTCATTGTCGGAGGTTTGCCTGAAGTGGTGAACTGCTTCCTTGAAACCAAAAACATCGAACTTATATATCAGGTGCAGCGCAATCTTATAGCCGAATACGAAGAGGATATGGTGAAATATGCGGATGACGCAGACAAATCTCGTATCCGCGAATGTTTTGAATCAATCCCGAAACAATTGGCGAAGGAAAATAAGAAGTTTCAGTATTCTGTAGTTAGAAAAGGAGGAAGAGCTTCACAATACATTGGTAGTATTCAATGGCTGGAGGATGCCGGAATAGTATGTAGATGCTATAATACGCAGATTACAGAACTGCCATTAGAAGGAAATGCCATCAAAGATAGTTTCAAGGTGTACACTACCGACATCGGTATTCTTATGGCAATGCTCGATTATGGCACACAGGCAGATATCTTGAAGGGTAATCTTCTTGGATACAAGGGCGCAATCTTTGAGAATCTGATGGCTGATTTCCTGTGTAAGTCCGGGCAAAAGCTATACTATTTTCATAAGGACAGCGGTCTTGAACTGGACTTCCTTGTAAGATACAGAGGAGAGTGTGTTATCCTTGAAGTCAAGGCAAAGACAGGTAAGGCAAAAAGCATGGCTACGGTTCTTAAAAACAAGAAAATCTACCATGTTAATAACGCAATCAAGCTGGGTCAATATAATGTCGGACGTGTGGGAGAGGTACTGACGATACCGCTTTATATGGGATTTCTTGTTGAAGATAAGATTGCGGATGCTATCATTCCTGATGTTGATTTGAGTTCAATGATTACTACTTAGCATCAGATATTTGGAAAAATGAGCGCGGATACAGTTCCTCTGTATGTGTTATGTCGGTGAAGTTGTCGGTGATGTACGAAAGTCATTAGGGGGTGGTGGCGTGTTACCGACATGTAATGGCGTCGGTCCGTATTGCTTAATCCGTGTCGTGATAATATCAAAAATTTAACACTTCGGATTCTGGAGGTTTGGATGAAATCAAGCAAATATCCTGACATTTTTGCTCCGTTTTCACCCGCAGCTTGACCCACTTCCGAGCAACGGGGCCCTTACGGGGTCGCAACGGGCACGCCGTTGGATCACAACGGCAGCCCCGTCGTCATGCAACGGCGGCCCCGTTGCAACGTCGCGGAGGCCTTACGGCAAACCGACAAAATTGACGTTTGGAAGTTGTGAAATGCAAGTCGCTCAGCAACAGTGACTTGCGAAAAGTGCTCAAAAATCGCAGATTTCTGCCCAAAAGGCTGAAAATTTGAAATCACGCGAAATCTGCAAATGTTTTGTCAGGATAATTCTGAGTTTTTAACACTTTGGGATGGCGTCTGAATACGCATGTCATCCTCCATCTTTTTTAGAGGGTGTGTCAAAATGGTTACATGGTGCTTGGTAGCGAAAAATATGTCCCTACAAGTTGCTTCCGTCGCATTTTGACACACCTTTTTTTATCTCGTCAGCTTCCGTGTCCGCTTCAGCCACAGGTCGGCCATGCGGCGGTGGCCGGCGGGTGTCGGGTGGATGCCGTCCCAGATCCAGTGGGACACGTCGGACTTGCCGTCGCACAACCGTGCGAAGAGGGCGTTGTAGTCGACGAGCGTGGCGTCGTAGTCTTCGGCAATCTGCCGGATACGGTCGCTCATGACGCTGACGAGACTGTCACGCAGACGGTAGTTGTCGGCCTTGCCGACCCATCCGGCCTTGGCCACGAACGGCGTTCCGAGAACGATGCGCAACCGGCTGTTGGCCGCCAGCGAGCGATCGAGCAGCGCGCGGTAGCGGCGCTCCCATCCGTCCATGTCGAAATCGCCTTCGGGCCGGTCCAGATAGTAGTGGATGTCGTTCGTCCCTTCGAGCAGTGACAGCACGTCGGGCGCGTTGGCGATGGCGTCGTCCTGCCATCGTGCCTCCAGCCGGCCGATGTCGTCACCGCTTATGCCGCGGTTGAGAAAACGGTACGGCCGCTCCGGATAGCGGCTCTCCAGTTCGGCCGCACACATCATCATGTAGCTGTGGCCGTAGATGTGGTTCCAGTCGCCGAGGTCCCTGTCTTTAGATGCCTTTGCGCTTCCGCCGCTGCGTCCCCATCCGCCGTCCGTGACGGAGTCGCCGATGAAGAGCACCCGCAGACTTTGGGCTCGGGCGGGGATATTGAAAAGGATTGTCACTGTCAGCAGTGTAATCAGAATTTTGCTGGTGTTCATGTCTTTTAAAAGTTTATCCGGCATTTGTTGTGTGAAACAAAGTTCACATTTTTGCCCGAAACATCCAAATTATTAAACAATTCTTCACAGATAAATACGTAAGTCGTCATTCTTTGACGACTTTAACAAGTAAGTATTCATTATTACTTTATAATAAGTTTTTTGAACACAGAGACACGGAGACACAGAGTAATATTGTCCTCTGTGTCTCCGTGTTCAAAGTATAAACTAATTGTATGCAACATACTTATTATTATAACATAGCACTTAGTCTTTACTTCACGACATATTTAGATCCATTCTTTATGATGATACCTTTCAGTCCGGTTCCGGCCGATGCGGTCTTCGAGGAAAAATCCGCCGCACGCAGTCCCGAGAGTCTGTATGCGGGCGTGTCAGTAGGGCGGGCGGATGCGGAGACATGGCCGATGGCCGATGGCCACGGGAGAATGGTGGCGCCGTTGATGTTCCGCGCCGTTGCGAGGAAGTCGTCGAGCCCGCCCGTCACGTCGGTCACGTCGAAGGTGTAGGTCTGGTCTTCGGCCTCGACAAGCAGCCACTGGCTGTTCTTGTCGTCGCGCGTGTATGACGACAGTTCTGTGTGGTTGGCTCCGCCGTATGCGTTGAAATAGTTGTAGGTGTTAGTGGATGTCGGGTCACCCATTATGGTGTAGGCATCGGCGGTGGTTGTACTGCTTTCCACCTTTGCCAGCTTGTAGGCGTCGGTGCCGGATGTGGTCCAAAAAGACTTGTTGCTTCCGGCTTTTGCCACGACGAAGGTTTTGGATGACGGATTGTAGAGATATGTGCGGTCGTTGTCGCCGTCGATGACGAGGGTGAAGACGCTGGTCTCGTCGTAGCTGTTCTTACGCGCCAGTGTGCCGTCGTCGGCGACATAGACATAGATGTTGCCGGACGAGATGTTGGCCGCTTTCAGATAGTAGTTGCGGCACGAGACGTTGGCCACGTCGGGATTGGCGGCACGGAAAGTCTCGATGGCGGTCTGCAGGGCGTCGGTAGCGGCGCTGATTTCCGGCTCATAGTAGCTGGAGAGACATTGTCGGGCGGCGGCGAGAACTTTCTCCATGTCTTCCCGGCCGTTGGTATATGCCGTGTTGTTGTACAGCAGCAGGGCCTCGTTGTATTTTGCCGCGAGTGTGGCGCGCACGGCGCTGATGGCGGTGAGCAGGAGTGTGTGGCTGGCGGTTCGGGCCTTTCCGTCTCCGATGGTCACGACAAGTGCCGACTGCCCGTCGGGTATGGTGCATGTTGCGGTCAGACTGACGGTGGCTGTCTCGTAGGGTTGGATGGCCGGTACGGTGCCCGTGGCCAGCACGGTGCCGCCCGACGTCGATACCTTGACGGTCTGGCCGGCGGATGACGCGGACTGTCCGTAGTTGGTTATCTGTACGGACGTGACCATGCTGCCCTCGCCGATGGCGGGCAATACGGGCGACAGATACGCCGGGGTATAATCATAATAGGGAAGCCGTGCGTAGCCGTAGCAGAATGTGGGACGAAGGTTCTTGCCGGATTCCAGATTCATCTCGTAGTCTGCGGCGTAGCGTCCGATGAGTTTCGGGGCGAACTCGTCGGTTGTCAGACCCGTGTCCGTGCCGCAGAAAGTGAGCGTGAGATTGCCGTCGGCGTCGGCAGTCGAACTCTCTACCTTTGCACCGCCACCCTTGTTGACTGTTGAGCTGGCACCAAAGCGCAGACTCTCTATGTCAAGATCGGTGGCGGGGCTGAATCCGTCTTCGGCCATCACCATCACTTGGATGCTCTGTGTGGATGTCGTTATAGGGCTATCGTTGAGCACGGAGAGGCGCAGACCGGGATTGAGCGGCATGGCGATATTCTTGCTTGAGTGGTTGTCGCCGGCCACGTCTTCGGCCTTGACAACGTCGATGACGGCCATGTTGAGCTGTATGGCACGGCCATACTTGTCCTGAAAGACGCGCGGACGCTCATACTTATACCATTCCTCCCTTGTGCCGTCGGGATGGATGGAAATATCAATGTCGTAGGCAAGACCGTCTTCCGCAATCCAGTGGAAACCGTCGGCCGAGCGGGAGTAATATGCCTTACGGGCTTTCCAGTCGTTGACAATCATGTGATACTGGACCTCGTCCCTCCAGACCACGGGATCTTCAAATGTTCCTCCTCCGCCGTTGGGATAGCACGATGAGCCAAGAACCTGCTGGAAAGCGTCCAGACCATCTTTGCTTATCCACACGGCACCTCCGCGGTCCATGCAGTATTGCGAGCCGTCATCGCGGCGGGCGAAGGTCCAGTTGGTATATGTCGTGGAGGAGCCGGTGGATAGGGCACGGTCGCGCAGGTCGTAGGGCATCTCCTCGAATGTCCAAGGACCGCCGAGCGAACGCGACGTGTGACGCCAGCAAGACTTGTTGCCAATGGTGGCGTAGACAACGTATGTGCCGTCCTTGGCACGTAAAATCTCGGGATTGTGGCCGCGGCCGATGTTTACGGGATTGGTAAATGGACCGTATGGCGTGGAGGAGGTGAAGTGGTAGATGTCGGAGTTGGACCAGTAGGAGAACGGACGGTTGACGCCGTCCCATCCGGCGACGAACTGATGATACGTACCTGCGTCATCTTTATATACGTTGCCGCCCCAGATGTTCATTCCGTCCGCTTCGACACCGTTGTCGACGTAGCGGTTTTGAACACCGGCAGCTCCCCATATCGTCGCGTCGGGATCGTCGGCTTTCATGGTTTCGAGCGTCACACTTCCCTGCATGGGCATGATGCGGTCTTTAAACTGTCCGCCTGTGACGAGACTTTGGGCCTGGACCGGCAATACGGCCAGCATGGCGCCGAGAGATAGTAGTTTCAAATAGTTCATATCGTTTCGTTTTTAGTTTGAAATATCCGGTTGCAAAGTTACGCATAGCCGCTATTTCGTACTTGAACTATCGTCCCAATGGCTTGAACTATATTCCCCGTGGCTTGAATTATAATCCCAAAGTATTGATTATTAGCTGTATTATTGTTATTTTGTTGTTTTGTTGTGGAATTCCGTTCTTATCTTAGCGGAATTCAGTAGGCGATACGCCGAACATCTCCTTGAAACGGCGGTTGAAATAGCTCGGCGACGAGAACCCGCACGTATATGCTATTTCTGATATCGTGCAGTCGCCGGCCTTTATCATCTCGGCTGCGCGGCGCAGTCGTATGGCGCGCACGAATTCGGTCGGCTTCTGGCCGGTGATGTCGGCAAACTTGCGGTAAAGGTTCGACCGGCTCATGCCCATCTCCGCGCAGAGTGTGTCGATGTCGAGCGCATTGTTGGACATGTTTGCCTCAACTACGGCCACGGCACGTTCAATGAACTCGCGGTCGGCCGTGTTGTCCGTAATCTGTTCGGCCACTTTGTCTATCTCGGCGTCCTCCTTCCGCAGATATTCGTCGAGACGTGCCTGCAACTCCGCCACCTTGCGCTTGGCTGTCTTGTATCGCTGAACCATGCGGTCGGCCGCCACTACCGCGGCCACAGACAGCACTATATATATAATGTATGCCCACCACGTCTCCCACCATGCGGGCAGACGGTTGAGGCGTACGCTCACAGTCTCGTCGCGGAAGAATCCGTCGGCATCTGTGGCACGCACCTCTACGGCGTAGCGGCCTTTGTGGAGATTGACAAAAGTGATGTGATTGTTACCGGCGTCAAGGTGTTGCCATGACCCTCCGTCCATGCGATAGGCAAACCTTACACTGTGGGCGTTGACATGATTGAATGTTGAAAAGAACAATTCCACAATGCTGGAATTGGAAGGTATCGTTATTTCGTTATCCCGAAAAGAGTATGTCATTTTTCCATCTATACTCGCCGCTGTCAGCGCCAGACTATGGGGAGTGTTTGTGCTGTACTCCGGATCAATGACTATACGGGCATCGGAACATGTCACGATAATACTGACGTCATTGCTGCTGATGTCAAGAAACTGGCTCACACCGATGTTCCGGTTGCTGCAGTGCATCGTGCGCTGGCGGCCGTCGATGGTATACTCCTTTATCATCTTGTCGGTAACGAGCCACAGGTTGCCTTTGCTGTCGCATGTCATGGCGTTCACCGGATCGCCTGACTCAATGCCGGCGTCGGGGATGTCAACGAACTTCCGATATTGCCGGTCGTAACGGAACACGTTGCCGAACCAGTCGGTCGTCCACACCGTGCCGTCTGGAGCCACGGCCAGCGCCTTGCTTTCCGTGCCGCGCTGTATTACGACTGTTTTTCCGTCATCACCGCAATATGCCAGTTCGCAGTGTGGCGTAATGAAGTATATTCCGCCGCCGGGTGCCGCCACCATCTTGCGGATGTTTCCCAGTGCTTTGGTGACAGTTACGACCGGACCTTCAACATTGCCGCAGGAGTACCGGCATCTGTACAGTCCCGTCTCGTCGCCTATGTATAGCCATCCACCACGGCTCACGGCCACGCAGCCGATGCGCGTCCCCGCGGTCAGCAGCTTGTGCCACACTTTCGGCTGCGCCTCAATCGTCTTCGTCCAAAATACTTCCGTGTTCGTGTGGCCGATATATCCGCTGCCATCCTCAATGAAGTCGGGGCGTGTGTTGGCGAGCACCGCGGGCAACTTGGCGGGTGTTGTCTTCTCCATACCTCCGCTGTCATTCACGCGGATGCTGTTCTCCATGTTTATGCCGCCTGTCCATTCGTTGCCGTACCGGTCTGTGAAGCCGCACGTAAGCTCAGTGAACACCAGCCGGCCCGGTCCGGTCTTTCCGATGAGCCGATAGTTTCGGTCAAATGTGTAGCAGCCGTTTGACGTCTCTGCAGTGATGATGCCGTTGGCGCCGCAACTCACCACGGCCACACGCCCGTCGGGAATGTTCTTGTTCAGTTGGCGTATGGAATAGTCCTGCTTGTCAAGCACGAAGATATTCTTCCGCGTGCCGAAAATGATATTGCCGCCGGCGTCTTCACACATTGACAGGATGCCATTGCTCTGTCCGATGCGCCGCGGATTGTGGCGGTCGTTGCGGAACACGTCTATCTGATAGCCGTTGTCACGACACAGTCCACTTTCCACCGTGCCATACCACACATATCCCTCGCTGTCCTGCATCATTGTTCTTGTGCCCACCAGCGGCATGAGGTCGCGTGTGGGCTGTAGTATTTCGATTGTGTTGCCTGCCTCTGCTATCATTATGTGAAACATGAGGATGGCAATGACAATGCTGCGGAACAGACGTATGTCGGTGTGTGAAGCGGACATAAATGTCGGTGTTATGTTAGAATCTGCCTTTTATCAGTATGTGATATGCCTCATAATCATCTATTCCAGCTCCGCCTTAAGGAACCGCGGGGTATATCCCTTCGTACTTTCGGCCACCTCCTCGGGCGTTCCCGTCGACAGCACCTCGCCACCACCGCGTCCGCCCTCGGGTCCCATGTCGATGATGTGGTCGGCCAGTTTGATGACGTCGAGGTTGTGCTCGATGATTATCACCGTATTGCCACGGTCGACGAGGCGGCCTATCACCTCCATGAGGATGCGGATATCCTCGAAGTGGAGTCCTGTGGTAGGCTCGTCAAGGATGTAGAGTGTGCGGCCGGTGTCCTTCTTGCTCAGCTCCGTGGCCAGCTTCACGCGCTGACTCTCGCCTCCAGAGAGCGTCGTGGAGGGCTGTCCGAGCTTGATGTAGCCGAGGCCGACGTCCTGGATGGTCTTTATCTTGCGCAGTATGTCGGGCACGTTCTCGAAGAACTCCACGGCCTGATTGATCGTCATGTCGAGTACGTCGGCGATGCTCTTGCCCTTGTATCGCACTTCAAGCGTCTCACGGTTGTAGCGCTTGCCGTGGCAAACCTCGCAGGGCACCATCACGTCGGGCAGGAAGTTCATCTCTATTGTCTTATAACCGTTACCGCCGCAGGCTTCGCAGCGTCCGCCTTTCACGTTGAATGAGAAGCGACCCGGCTTGTATCCGCGTATCTTCGCTTCGGGCAGATTGACGAAGAGCGAGCGTATGTCGCTGAACACGCCCGTATATGTGGCGGGATTTGAGCGCGGCGTGCGGCCCAACGGGCTTTGGTCGACGTTGACAACCTTGTCGATATGCTCCAGTCCCTCGATGGTGTCGTAGGCCATCGGCTTCTTCAGCGAACGGTAGAAGTGCTGCGAGAGGATGGGCTGGAGCGTCTCGTTGACAAGCGTCGACTTGCCCGAACCGCTCACGCCCGTCACCACAATCAGCTTGCCGAGGGGAAACTCCACGTCCACGTGTTTCAGATTGTTGCCCGACGCACCGCGAATCCACAGGCTCTTGCCGTTGCCCGGGCGCCGTGTCGGGGGTACGGCTATTTGGGTCTGGCCGGTGATATATGGGATGGTGAGGGAACGCCCCCCTCTGTCCCCCCTAAGGGGGGATGACTGGTGTGCCTCCGAGGAGGGAGTAGGGAGGAGGGAGGAGGGAGAAATGCTTTCTGCATCATCCACATTATGATTCTCTTCCGCCTCTTTCAAACAACCTTCTTCCGCCTCGTTCAATCCGCAGGCTTTCCCCCCTTGGGGGGATGCAAGGGGGGCCATGCCCGTCGGCGGCGCTCCCTGATATACCACCTCACCACCTTTGCGTCCTGCCTTGGGACCGATGTCGATGAGCCAGTCGGCGGCGAGCATCATGTCCTTGTCGTGCTCGACGACTATGACGGTGTTGCCGATGTCGCGCAATTCCTTGAGAGAACGTATCAGGCGTTCGTTGTCGCGCTGATGAAGACCGATGCTCGGCTCGTCGAGGATGTAGAGCACGTTGACGAGCTGCGACCCGATCTGCGTCGCGAGACGTATGCGCTGGCTCTCACCGCCCGACAGCGTAGCCGACTGACGGTTGAGCGACAAGTAGTCGAGACCCACTTCGAGCAGGAAGTCGACGCGCGTACGTATCTCTTTCAGTATCTCTTCGGCTATCTGACGCTGCTGATTGTCGAGGTGCTCCTCAACGTGGTCGAGCCAGTCGCGCAGCTCGGCGATGTCCATGTCGGCCAGTTCGGCGATGTTCTTGTCCCACACGCGGTATGAAAGAGCCTCGCGGTTGAGTCGTTTGCCGTGACATTCCGGACACTGGCAGACGGCCATGAACTGGTCTGCCCATTTCTGTACAGTCGCCGAGTCGTCGCTGTCGATGACCGTGCGCAGATATTTCACCACGCCGTCGAACGCAACGAAATAGTCGCTTGACGTCTTCACGAGGTCCTTGTCTATGCGCACGTTCTCCAGCGAGCCGTAGAGAATCTCGCTCATCGCCTCGTCCGGTATGTCGCAGACGGGCGTCTTCAGGTCGCAGTCATACTTCTTCAATATGGCGTCAATCTGCCAGAACACCATCTGGTTCTTATACTTCCCTAATGGCACAATTGCCCCGGCGTGTATGCTCAGCCGCCGGTCGGGGATGACCTTGTTGAGGTCAATCTCGTTGATCTGTCCCAGTCCCTTGCAGTGTGGACAGGCGCCCTGCGGCGAGTTGAACGAGAAGTTGTTCGGGGCCGGGTCGCTGTAGGATATGCCTGTCGTGGGGCACATCAGACGCTTTGAGAAATACTTCGCTTCGTCCGTCTCCTTGTCCAATATCATTATCAGTCCGTCGCCCTGCTTCATGGCCGTGGCCACGGTCTTGCGCAGTCGCTCGTCGTCCTTGTCCTTCGGCTGCACCTGCATCTTGTCTATGACCACCTCGATGTCGTGGTTCTTGTAGCGGTCGGTCTTCATGCCGCGGGTGATTTCCTTCACCTCACCGTCGATGCGCACGTACAGATAGCCCTTCTTGCGCATGCTCTCGAACAGCTCGCGATAGTGGCCCTTGCGGCTGCGCACGAGTGGGGCGAGTATGAAAATCTTGCGGCCGGCATATTTGTCGGTTATCATCTCGAGCACACGTTCCTCCGTATATTTCACCATCTCCTCGCCCGTGACATAGCTGTATGCCCGTCCGGCCCGTGCGAAGAGCAGACGCATGAAGTCATAGACTTCCGTCGTCGTGCCGACGGTGGAGCGCGGATTCTTGTTGGTGGTCTTCTGCTCGATGCTTATCACGGGGCTGAGTCCCGTGATTTTGTCTACATCGGGGCGTTCCATGCCGCCGAGAAAATTGCGAGCGTAAGCGGAAAAAGTCTCGATGTAGCGTCGTTGTCCTTCGGCAAAAATAGTATCGAAAGCCAGCGATGACTTTCCCGACCCCGACAGTCCCGTGATCACGGTCAGACTGTTGCGCGGTATCTCTACGTCTATATTTTTGAGGTTGTGCACGCGGGCACCCCACACGTTGATTTTTTTGTCTTCTCTTTGCATTGTTTTCATCATTCTTTCCTGAACGACAATTCTTCAGCCCTGTCCGTTCAAGCCATCTCGGAGCATCATTGATTTGTTCCCTCCTCGATGTAGTCTCTCAGCACGTTGACATCGCGCTTGATTTCATACTTCTTTCCGTCGGCCCCTTTGGCCTTGACAAGCACATAATAGACGCCGGCTTTCACCTTCGCACCATGATACGTGCCATCCCATCCACCGTCGATGTCGCTCCATTCATAGAGTTTCTGTCCCCAGCGGTTGAATATGTAAGCCTTAAACTCAATGATGCTTTTGTGTGTGCTTTTGGCCTTATAGATGTCGTTGACACCGTCTCCATTTGGTGAAAAGGCGTTTGGCATCTCGAGCACGCTCGTGCTGATGCTGATGCGGATGGTGGAGATCAGCTCCGGCTCTTCGTCGCCGCCGTAGCTGACGTAGAGCGAGACGTTGGTCGTTCCGGATTCGACAAATTCAAATTCCGTCTCTTCCGCATATCTTGTTATGTATGCGTCGCGGCTGCCGTCCTTGACGAACCGCCACTCGTATGACGGCACGATGCCCTCGTCGATGTTTGTCGGGTTGGCGCGGAAGACGACCCGCAGCGGCGCCTGTGCGTCGTCTATGGCCTCAGTCTCCTCGCGTTGCTCGCCGTCTATGGTATAATAGGCAGTGGGTGTGAAGTCAGCCAGCACCGCAACCGGTATCATCATGACCAGTGCGAGGGCTATGATAATCCTTGTTCTCATAATAGTCATATATATAATTATGTTATGTAACGTGCAAAGTTACATAGAATTTTCCGATTTTTGTGTTGCAGAGGCTATAAATATGAAAGAAGCAAGGTTGGTCTCTGTCAGTCAAAATAGTCGTACTGATTGGAGAAGAAGTCCTCAATCTGGCTTATCAGATTCTCATTTGCTTTGAGCGCATCGTTGTTTATCAGCATATATGCGCTTTTTTCAATATTTTCTTTGTGATAAAAATGCTTATCTAAAATACCTTTATTATCCCCCTGTACTTTCATTATATGATAAAGGGGATACGCACTTTCTAACATTACAGCAAATAAGAATATACAGAAATTCGCCTCTTAGAAAGTTCTTCCTTTGACACATCAGACAACACAAAGGGTTTGTTAAAACCCTTTGAGACATCTGCATTGCCGGTATATTGACCGTTTTCCTTTCCTCTTTCAAAAAAAATATCACCCATAGCTCAAGGCTTTAAATGAATATGGTGCAAATGTAATAATAAAAAAACAATTACCAAAACAAACGAATGAAAATATTGGGAATAGTCAATATTTATATATTGCCTGCGGTGTGTTTCATTTGCATTATTCACGTGTTTTCGTTACCGCCCAGTCCCGATCCACGTCAACTTGTGCCAGATGTGTTCCAGCGGACCCTGCTTGTGCGTTCCGAACCACCATTTGCAGAAGCGGACTTGTAGCACGAATATGGCGACGGCGACCACGAGGCTCAACGTGTAGCCGCAATAGGGTGCGAGATAGAGACCGAACGGGAAGTAGATGAGCGCACCGATTACGGACTGCGCGAGGTAGTTGGTGAGACTCATACGGCCGTAGTAGCGCAGATCGGTGGTCATATCCCGGAATCGCCGGCTCTGATAGAGGAGTACAAATGAAGATATGATAATCATCGTGAAAGCCAGATTCTGCCACATGGAGAACGCCGTACCCGCCGTCCGTTGTATCGCATGGTCGCTTCCCATAATCAAGGCGCGCAGTGTGTATAGCGGAGCAAACGCCACAGCCGATGTGATGAGCACCTTTGTCCACAGACGCAAGTTCTTGTCCGACGGGACAAACATCTGCTTTCTGCCGATGAAGAAGCCGAGCAGAAAAAGCCCCACCGTCTGTGATATGCGTCCGACGTTGAAAGCCCATGCCAGACTGACCTTCTGACCTAAGGTGATATTCATCAGGATAAAGTCACGGAAGTTTCCCGCTTTCGTACATTCCGCTATTTCGGCGTACATCTCTTCCAGACCGAAATAGGGCATGCGGTGGCCGGGCTTCAGCAGACCGGCAATGTAGTGATACCACTCAAAAGGCTGTAAGAAGAACAGCACGGCTATGCACAACACCGCCTTGTCGCTCAGATTGCGTGTGAGAAAAAGCACTATGCTGACGGTAGCAAACAGCAACAGTACGTCGCCCGCCGGGAAGAAAGCCGCATTGAGCGTGGCGAAGCCTGTCAGCCAAATCATCCTCCACAAGAAGCGGTAGCCGAAATCGCCTCCGCGCTTCCTCTGATTGTTCATCTGTATGTAGAACGTGAAACCGAAAAGCATGGCGAATATGGCGTAAGCTTTGCCGGAGAACAGCGTGAAGACGACCTCAAACACACCGGCATCCAAGGCGTTCAGCCACGCCGGTGAGTTTGTCGGATATACGGGGAAGATGAAGTGATCCAGACTGTGGACCATCAGAATGGCCATCACGGCAAATCCTCTCAGGGCGTCCACCATCTCTATGCGCGGACTCTTTTTCGTGTTTTGTTCCATTTTTTGTCGTTCGTTGAAGTCGGCATTGGCGAATTGCCGTCAAGTGCAAATGTTCCAGCGGAAGAAGTTTTGTTTAAAAATATACGATGTGATACCGTTTCGTCTGCAAAGGTACATTTAAGTTTAAGAAAATCCAAGAGGGAAACGGAAAAAGTATGGTAGCGACCACTTCCGTGCCAACTTCCGTGCCAACTGATTTGACCGGCCGATTAGGTTTATATACACGATTGGTTGGGTGGCCGGCCAGTGACTTCAGGCGGTTGTGACTCAGCTTTGTCGCTCGTTTTTATGATGCACGTCTGTTTGCGACATGTTTTATGTTCATATCCAATCGTGAAGTGTTAAAAACTCAGAATTATCATGACAAAATGCTCGCAAAATTTGCGTGGCCTTGAAATTTCAGTCTTTCGGGTCGAAATTTGCGATTTTTGAGCGATTTCTGTAAGTCGTTGTTATAGAGCGGGTTGCGTTTTGTTGCTTTGAAACGGCAATTTTGTCGGTTTGCCGTAAGGGCCCCGCGGCATCGCAACGGGGCCGCCGTTGCATGATGACGGGGCTGCCGTTGCAACATGGCGGCGTGCTCGTTGCGACCCCGTAAGGGCCCCGTTGCTCGGAAGGAGGTCGGACGACGGATGGAAATGGAGTGAAAATGTCAAGATATTTGCTTATTTTTGCTTAAACTTCTGAAATCGGAAGTGTTAAATTTTTGATATTATTATGACAAGAAAGAGTGTCTTCCGAAAGCCCGAAGGCCTCACCCCGGCCCTCCCAAAGCTACTCTCTGCACACATCTTTTGTCTTATTGGAAACAACGTAACAAGCTCATTTGGACGTCTTTAAGTGTGGTAATCTCAGTCCCCTTCTTTGCAAGGAGGGATTAGGGGTGGTTGATGATAACTTATTGAAAATCATTATTTTGAATGACCGCGAATGACTAACCACCCTTAACCCCTCCTTCGGAAGGAGGGGAGTGAGAATACCCCACTTAAAGACGTCCAAATGAGCATGCTATGTCAGTATAAAACCCGGGATAAAGATGTGTGCAGAGAGTAGCTCCCCAAGGGGGTGCCTACGAGATGGGTGCTCTCTGCACACATCGTTATTCCTGTTGGCAAATGAACAACATTGTCGGCAGAAGTAGGGTTGACCCTACTTTGTGATTTATGATTTATTTATATTGCTGTCCGGTAAAAAAAATAACAGAACTCATATCTATCACAAATACATCATGTTACATCAGTTTTGCCAAAAAGGGGCTTTCCTCCTACCATACATCTGAAAAGCCCAATCTGTTGTAGGGACATAGTCTTGTCTTTGTCCGCAAGAAAAAGATTGGATATCAATATGTTATTTGCGGACAAAGACAAGACTATGTCCCTACAACAGATTGAGCATGCCGTACGGAAATCTGTTTTACCGGACAGCAATAATTTATTTATCCAAAGCCAACCTTTTGCGGCAATCTGTGGGTTATTCCGCTTTTTTTCTGTAATTTTGTAGGCGATTAATCAGAAACAAGTGATGATGCAGATACGCAGATATGTACTGGCCGTTGTGGTTGCCTTTGTCATGGGCGGCATGGCTGCGGCTCAGACAACAAAGTGGAAAGAGATACACAAGGTGAAGAAGAAGGAGACCATCTTCGGTATCGCGCGCGACAACGGACTGACCGTCGACGAACTGATTGCGGCCAATCCGGACATGACAAAGCCGGGATATGAACTGAAGAAGGGCGAGACAATCTTTATCCCATACCCTTCGGGACCGGACAAGACGCTGGTCGCGGGCACACAGGCCAAGGCCGGCGTGGCGGCGACGGCAAAGGAAAAGACCGCCGGAGCGGCCAAGACGGATGTGGACATGCGCCGTCGCGAGATACGTGTGGGCGTCATGCTGCCGTTGCACGACATCAACGGTGACGGCCGCCGCATGGTGGAGTATTATCGCGGTGTGCTCATGGCCTGCGACAGTCTGCGTCAGGACGGTATCTCGGTGGACGTCAGGGCATGGAATGTGCCCGAAGATGCGGACATCAGTAAGACGCTTCGTGACAAGAACGCCGCCCGATGTGACGTCATCATCGGCCCGCTCTACTCCAAACAGGTCAAACCGCTGTCCGATTTCGCACGCGCCCACGACATAAAGGTGCTCATCCCGTTCTCCATCAACACTCCGGAGACACGGACCAACCGCAACATCTTTCAGGTCTACCAGAGTCCGGAAGACTATAATGAAGCTGTCATCGGGCGCTTCCTCGAAAAGTTTGCCGGCTATCACACCGTGTTCATCGACTGCAACGATACGACCAGCCGTAAGGGTGCTTTCACATTCGGGTTGCGTCGCAGGATGGAGACGATGGGCCGCAGCCACAAGATCACCAACCTGAAATCGACCGAGGCGTCATTTGCCAAAGCGTTCAGCTCGACCATGCCCAACGTCGTCATACTCAACACGGGACGTTCGCCGGAGCTGAATGTGGCTTTTGCCAAACTCAACGGACTGTCCCTGACCAATCCGAAGCTGAACATATCTATGTTCGGATATACGGAGTGGATGATGTACACGAAGTATAATTTGGACAATTTCTACAAGTTCAACGTCTATATTCCCGCCACGTTCTACACCAATCCGCTGTCACCGCGGACGGCACGCATAGAGCAGAAGTACCGCTGGAACTTCCATTCGGACATGATGCAGGCCCTGCCGCGTTTTGCCATAACGGGATTTGACCATGCCTACTATTTCATCAAGGGACTACACATGTACGGCAACGTCTTTGTCGGGCCGCGTGGCGTGGTCGGATATAAGCCCATACAGACTCCGCTCCACTTTGAGCGTATCGGCGAAGGCGGACTGCAGAACCGCGGACTGCTCTTTGTCAACTATACTCCGGGACACAAAATAGAGACAATCAATTTCTGACACACGAAGATGCGTAGATTTATCATACAGGTAGTGACGGTCCTGATGACGATGACACAGGCGCAGGCGCAGGTGGGAGACTACCGGAGCGAGGTAGCCGTTGGTGTCAATGGAGGATACGTGATGAGCAGCATGGGATTTAACCCCGAGATACAGCAGAAGTCGTATGGCGGCATGACTGCCGGTCTTTCGGTGCGCTACACTTGTGAAAAGTACTTCAACAGCATCTGTGCTCTCGTCGGCGAGCTCAACTACACGCAGGCCGGATGGCGCGAGGACATCCTCACGGCTGAAGACATGCCTGTCATCAATGAATATACAGGACTGCCGGAAGAGGCGGAACGCCGGCTGACCTATCTTCAGATGCCGCTGATGGCCCGCATGGGGTGGGGGCGTGAGCGCAAGGGATTTCAGTTCTTCTTTCAGCTCGGCCCGCAGTTGGGACTGTTTGTGTCGGACAAGGTGAAGACCAACTTTGACCTCGACAAGCGTAACAAGTCCGTCCGTATAGGAGCACAGCGTGACGCCGCGCAGGACTCGCTGCCCGTGCAGCGCAAGTTTGACTACGGAATCGTGGGCGGACTCGGTCTGGAATATTCTCACCCGAAGATTGGCCACTTCATTGTCGAAGGCCGCTACTACTACGGTCTCGGAGACATCTTCAACAACTCCAAACGTGACTATTTCGGCCGGAGTAACATCAGCAATATCGTTGTCAAGGTGACCTATCTCTTTGATATCTTGAAATCGAATAACCCTAAAATTAAATAAATTATGTTTGAAGGACAACCTAAAGGTCTTTATGCGTTGGCATTGGCCAACACGGGCGAGCGTTTCGGTTATTACACGATGCTTGCCGTCTTCGCTTTGTTTTTGCGTGCCAACTATGGCCTGTCGGCTGGTGTGGCCGGCACGATCTACAGTTCGTTTCTGATGCTTGTCTACTTCTTCCCCCTGTTCGGAGGAATGTTGGCCGACAAGTTCGGATTCGGAAAGATGGTCACCATCGGCATCATGATTATGTTCGGTGGCTATCTGCTCCTGTCAGTCCCGCTCGGCGGCGACACTTTGGCCCTCGTCGTGATGTTGGCCGCGCTGCTGCTGATTGGTTTCGGAACGGGACTGTTCAAGGGCAATCTGCAGGTGATGGTCGGCAATCTCTATGACGATCCGAAATATGCGGCACGTCGCGACTCCGGTTTCTCAATATTCTATATGGCCATCAATATCGGCGCCCTCTTTGCTCCGACGATGGCGGTCAAGATTATGGAGTATGCACAGACGGTGTGGGGATATTCGGAGAATGACTCCTATCACTTCGCTTTTGCCGTGGCTTGCGCTTCGCTGATACTTTCGATAGCCATATATTATGCGTTCCGTGGTACGTTCAGACATACCGAAGGCAACAAGGAGGCGGCAGCAAAAGGTGGCGAGCAGGCTGGAGAGGAACTGTCTCCGTCAGAAACCAAGCAGCGCATCATGGCATTGTGTCTTGTGTTTGCCGTGGTGATATTCTTCTGGATGGCATTCCACCAGAACGGTCTTTCACTGACGTATTTTGCCGATGAGTTTACGTCACGTTCGGCCGAGGGCGTGCAGGGCATGGCTTTTGACGTTTGGAATCTTGTGCTCATTATCTTCATCGTCTACGCAGGCTTCTCTCTCTTCCAGAGCAAGACATCAAAGGGCAAGGGCATCTCTGCCGCTGTCATTGTAGCCGCTGTCGCCGTATTGGTTTGGAAATATCAGCAGTTGACAGGTGCGGTGACTGTTTCGGCACCGATTTTCCAGCAGTTCAACCCGTTCTATGTGGTGGCCCTGACACCGGTGTCGATGGCGATATTCGGAACGCTGGCAGCTAAGGGCAAGGAACCTTCCGCTCCTCGCAAGATAGCCTACGGTATGATTGTGGCTGCTGCAGCTTTCGCCATGTTGATGTGCTTCTCGTTTGATCTGCCGATGCCGCAGACCGAACTCGGTCCGGACGGCAATCCGGTCGCTGTGCATGTGGCTGACGTGACCCCCAATCTGCTCATCGGTGTTTACCTCATTCTTACGTTCGGTGAGCTGTTGCTCTCCCCGATGGGAATCTCTTTCGTATCAAAGGTCGCTCCTCCCAAGTATAAGGGAATGATGATGGGTGGATGGTTTGTGGCAACGGCCATCGGCAATCAGCTCGTTCTCTTCGGCGGTGTGCTGTGGGGAACAATCCCGTTGTGGGCTTGCTGGGCTGTGTTTACGACGGTCTGCCTCATTGCCGCTGTCTTCATGTTCGCCATGATGAAGCGTCTGGAGGCTGTTGCCAAGTAAGGAAGATGTAATCATATTCTTGTATTTGTCCGCACATGGCGGGACGAAGATTGTAGGGACATATTCTTGTATTTGTCCGCTTTAATAACATGACATTCCGTCGTTGCGGACAAATACAAGAATATGTCCCTACAATTTCTTTCTCGTTGTTACGTTATAATCAGCGTTCCGTCCCGTCATACCCCTGCTGTTTTTACTGTGATTCCCATTCATTTGATAATCCTTAAATCTTTATCGCTTGTTATCCCTTCTCCTTTCGTCTTTCCTCGTTTTTGCCGAGCTCAATTGTGAGAATCTATTCGACTGCCGTCATGACAGTCTGAAACAGGACATGGAGTTCTTGTCCGAAGCAGGACGTCATTGGACGCCGTGGCGATATTGGCGGAAGGTGAACAATATTTCCAAAGCCATTGTCTCATGTGGGTATGGAGCTGCGGGCGATGGGATTGATGGCATTTGTGGTGACGGAGATTTCCGCTTTCCGGATTTCGTTGCACTCTGTGAGGTGGAGAATGACAGCGTGATGCGTGATCTGACCCGCCGCTCACTACTGCGCACGGCTCGTTATGAATATGTGATGACCAATTCGGCTGATGAACGTGGCATCGACGTCGCCTTGATGTATTCTCCGTTTGCTTTTGCGCCCATACGCCATTATCCGCTACGGGTGGAGCCGGTGACGGGGATGCAACCGACGCGCGACATCCTTTATGTATCCGGGTTTACTGTCTCGGACGATACGCTCCATATATTTGTTCTTCACGCTCCGAGTCGTATTGGAGGTGAGCGTCATTCGCGTCCTTTCCGTGAAGCAGTCGCTCGTCGGCTTTGCGCTTCCGTGGATTCCGTAAGGAGATTGTCACCGGACGCAAAGATTGTTGTCGCAGGCGATTTCAATGACTATGCTGACGAACCGGCCCTGACGCTTATCTTCAGTCATGGACTTGTCGATGTGTCGGCAGGGGCTCGTGGCCTTTATGGACGTGCACGAGGAACATATCGTTATAATGGCCGGTGGGGAAGTCTGGATCATATCCTTATGTCGTCGTCATTGGCTTCTCGCATAATGTCCGCGTTCGTCAATGACTCTCCATTCTTGCTTGAAGAGGACAAAAAGTATGGCGGTCTCAAGCCATTCCGCTCATACACCGGCTATCGCTTTTCACCGGATGGTACCAGTGATCATCTGCCGTTGGTGGTGAGGTTTAAGAGTGAAGAGTGAAAAATGAAGAATGAAGAGTGAAGAATTTGCTGCCGCCTTCCAACAGTTATTCAATCGCAGTTGGAAAGGCGGCAGCAAATTCTTCACTCTTCATTCTTCATTTATTTAATGTTCGGCTCCTCAAGTCCGAGGCCTTTCTTCTTGTCAACGACTTTCAGGAAAAGACCGATGACGAGGGCTGCAACACCAAGGCATGCGAGCATTATCAGAGGAGCAGTGTAGTTGAGGTTCGTCGGGTCGGTGACGCCCTCGTTGGTGGCAGTAAGCACTTTGCCGATAAGCAACGGGAAGAGCCACAGACCGATGTTCTGAATCCAGAAAATCAGAGCGTAGGCACTGCCAATCACCTTTGCGTCGACAAGTTTTGGCACGCTGGGCCACAACGAAGCGGGTACGAGTGAGAACGACGCTCCTAAGACCAGGATTGTGAGATATGCGACGACAACGCCGCCAACCTGGTTGCCCTTGAACTCCGGAAGGATGAATGCGAATGTGAGGTGGCATGCGATAAGAAGCAGCGAACCGAGCACAAGCATTGAAGCGGCCTTGCCCTTGTGGTCGACGTAGTTGCCGAGAACGGGTGTTATGCCGACGGCGAGAAGCGGGAATACGGCGAATATGGATTCAGCAGACTGGCGCATGTAGCCCATGTAGCAGTAGGTGATGAGGGCCAGTACGGATATGGTAAGCATGGTATATTTTAATTCCTGCTTTTTGATGAAGTTGAACATGAATGCTGTCGCAGCCACTACGAGCATGATGCCATACTGCACGATCGTTACGGATGGAGAAGCCCAGAAAGAGTCGGCAGGAACGTCGGTGAATGTGAGGTTGCACTGCAGCATGTTTACCGCGTATTTCTGGAACGGGAATATTGCACTGTAATAGAGCACGCAGAGGAGGGAGACGAGCCAAAAGCCCATTGACGAAAGTATCTGCCCGATATCTGATATCTTGAAGGGGTCGTCTTTCTCTTCTGCCTCGCCGGTCTGCGCGTCGAGCTTCTTGTCCATGAAGAAATAGACAACGAGCATGATGAGTGATATGCACAGAAGTACAACGCCAAACGCAACAGAGCGTGATACGCTTATTTCACCACCCAACTTGGCAAAGAAGGGTGAGAAGATCATGCAGGTTGCCACGCCAAGACGTGCCAGCGCCATCTCAGAACCCATTGCCAATGCCATTTCACGACCTTTGAACCATTTCACGATACCGCGGCTGACGGTGATCCCGCCCATCTCGCAGCCGCATCCGAAGATCATGAAGCCGAGAGCTGCGAGTTTGGCAGATGAGGGCATGCCTTCATAAAATGGTGATACGCCCAACTGTTCAAACACGGGAATATGATTGAGATTTTCCGTGAACCATACGTCAAGCGAGCTGCCGATGAAGCTGTCGCTGACGGCATACCACTTGACACATGCTCCGGCAAGCATTACAACTCCTGAGAGGAGTGCGGTGAAGCGTACACCCATCTTGTCGAGAATGATACCGGCAAAGATAAGGAAGAATACGAATACATTGAGGAATGTCTCGGCGCCTTGCATGGTTCCGAAGGCATCTGAGTCCCAGCCGCGTTGCGACTGCATAAGGTCTTTGATGGGCGAGAGGATGTCCATGAAGATGTAAGCACAGAACATCGCAAGAGCCAGAAGCAATAGGGCTGTCCAGCGGAGGGCAGCGGAATCGCGTAGCGTTTTTGTTGAATTCATTGTTTCTTTGTTTTATATGTTCTTTTGTTTTTTCTTGTTAAACGAGTTTTTCTTATCCTTATTTCTTTAACCAGCGGTCAAGCCAGCCGAAGAAAGTGCGTTGCCAGAGGATGCCGTTCTGTGGTTTGAGCACCCAGTGGTTTTCGTCGGGGAAGATGAGAAGCTCGGCCGGTATGCCGCGCATACGGGCTGCGTTGAAGGCTCCCATGCCTTGGTTGTAGTTGATGCGATAATCCTTTTCGCCGTGGATACAGAGGATGGGAGTGTCCCAACGGTCGACAAACTTATGCGGCGAATTGTCGTATGTCTTCCGGGCATTGCTTGTCTGATTCTTGTCCCAGAAAGCGTCGTCGTATTCCCAGTTGCTGAACCATGCTTCCTCGGTGTCGGTGTACATCGATTCGAGATTGAACGCACCGTCGTGGGCGATAAAGCACTTGAAGCGCTTGTCGTGGTGGCCGGCGAGATAGTAGACGCTGAAGCCGCCGAAGCTCGCTCCCACGGCGCCGAGGCGGTCGCGGTCAACGAACGGCAGATTGGCTGCTGCGTCGTCGATGGCGGACAGATAGTCGTCCATGCACTGACCTGTCCAGTCGCCGCTCACCTGTTCGTTCCATTCCGATCCGAATCCGGGAAGTCCGTGACGGTTGGGCGCAACGATGACATAGCCGTTGGCGGCCATTATCTGGAAGTTCCAGCGGTAGCTCCAGAACTGGCTCACGGGGCTTTGCGGTCCGCCCTCGCAGAAGAGCAGGGTGGGGTATTTCTTGTTCTCGTCGAAGTCTGACGGCAGTATAATCCAGCAGAGCATGTTCTTTCCATCGGTAGTCTTGACCCAACGTTGTTGCACTTTACCGAATGTGAGCTGGTCAGTGATGTGCTTGTTTTCAGTGGTGACCTGCGCAATCTTGGTTTTCTTCACCTCTTTGCCGGGTTTGACAATATAGATGTCGGTTGGTGCGGACAGGCTTTGACGCATCGTGAGAATTTTGTCATCGTCGTTGGCCGGTGCAACAGAGAGATAGTCGGCCCAGTCGTTGGTGAGCTGCTTCACCTCGCCCTTGAGGTTTGTGTGATATATGTTTGTGCAACCGTGCCATACGGCGGTGAATGAGAGGGTCTTGGAGTCGGCTCCCCAACAGAAAGCGTCCACGTTGGTGTCCAGCGACTCCGTGACGTATGTCTTTTCGCCGGTGGCAAAGGTGTAGACGCAGAGGCGGTTGCGGTCGGCTTCATATCCGTCGCGGGCCATGCTTTGCCATGCCACGTGCTTGCCGTCGGGCGAGAACTGCGGGTTGGTGTCATACCCCGGATTGTTCTTCAGGTTCTCCTCGCTGTTCACTTTCTGGTCTTTCATCGTATGTGTAGGATTTACGGCGACTGGCTCATATCCCTCCGGCTTACAGAGGTTGCGCGTCACCTTCGTGTCCACATCATATAAGAATATGTCTGAATCGGTGGAGATGGCATAGTCGAGTCCCGTTTTCTTGCGGCAGGTATAGGCAATCGTGTTTGATGAAGGACTCCATGCAAGCTGTTCGATACCGCCGAACGGTTCCATCGGACATTCGTAAGGCTCGCCTTCAAGAATGTCGGTCATCGTGCCGGCGATGGTGCCGTCCTCGTTGACATCGGCCACGAAGGGATGCTGTATCGTCTCTACGTAGTGATCCCAGTGACGGTACATCAAGTCTGTGACGCGGCGGCCGGTGGCCAAGGGCAGGTCGTCGGGGTTCTTCTTGATTATCTCGTTGAAAGGCATTGACTTTATGATGATGACCTTCCGGCCGTCTGGTGAGAACTTAAATCCCTCGACGTTGCCCTCTGTCCTGCTGAGCTGGCGGCGGTCACTGCCGTCGCTCGCCATCGACCATATCTCGCCTTGGCTGAGATATGCTATCCGTCCGTTGACCCACGTCGGGTCGGTTTCGTTGGTCGCCGCAGTTGTGAGTTGGCGATTGTTCTTTCCGTCGGCATCAATCATGCAGATGACCTGATGTCCTTTGTTCTCCTTTACGCTGTAGTAGCCCACCTGATAGACAATCTGTTTGCCGTCGGCCGATGCTTCCGCCGATGCGATGCGTCCCATAGCCCACATGGCTTCGGGGGTCATGAGTCGGCTGTTGAGTGTGATGTTGTTCTTGCCAATGTTCACGACATTCTGTGCATTAGTGTTGCCGGTATGAACAAGAAATGCCATCACTGCGGCAACGATTATTCGATATGTTTTCATTTTGTCGGTAATATTTGTTTCGGGTTGAGAGCAAAAAGGCGCAAAGACGCTGAGAATACTTTTTCGGTTTGTCCTTATAAAAATAATCTTTGCGTCTTTGCGTCTCGATGTTTATTCTAAATACTCGTTTGTTCGGAGCTGTCTATTTCTTTCTGTTCTGCAGTTCGCGTTGCTGTCTTTGTATTTCAGCTGCCTGTTTCTGCATTGCTTCAAGCCTTGCGGCCAGTCCGCTGGTCTTCTTAGGATTGTTTTGATTCTCCTTGTAGCGGGCTTCCAATATGGCCAACAGCTTCTCGTCGTTTGTTGTCTTGCGCAACGTCCACATGATGGCGGCGCTGAAGAAGAGCGAGATGAAGTAGTAGAAGTTCAGTCCGGCCGAATAGTCATTGAACATGAAGAAGAACATGACTGGCATGAGATACATCATCCATTGCATCATCTTCATCTGTTCAGCCTGCTGTCCGACCATCTGGTCCTTCTGCTGGCGCATGCTTATCATCGAATAGAGGATGTTTGACACGCAGAAGAGGATACACGTGAGGCTCAGGTGGTCACCGATAAGCCAGATGTTGGTGTTCCATTCCCATATCGGGTCGTATGTCGACAGGTCGTTTATCCACAGGAAACTCTCACCGCGCAGCTGGATGGCGTTGGGCACGAAGTTGAACATCGCGATCCAGATAGGCATCTGGATGAGCATCGGCAGACATCCCGACAGCGGACTCACACCATATTTTGAGTAGAGAGCCATCATCGCCTGCTGCTTCATCATCTGATCCTCAGGCTTGTCATACTGCTTCGTGGCCTCCTCGAGTTTCGGTTTGAGCACGCGCATCTTTGCGGAACTCATGTAGCTCTTCTTCACCATCGGGAATGTGATGAACTTGAGCAGCAGTGTGATGATGATGAGCACGATACCCATGTTCATTCCGAAGCCGGTCAGCCAGTCGAACACATAGAGCGTAAACCATCGGTTGATGATGCGGAACAACGGCCAACCGAGATAGACGAGCTGTTGCAGTTCGAGGTCTTTGCCGAACGCGCTCTCTTCCTCTACGTCCTGCAGGAGGCGGAAATCGTTTGGACCGATGAACATCTCAAACTCTGTCGGCTTGTTGCCCGTCGGGTCAAAAGCCGTCTTCATCTTAGCCTCATATTGCTTCAGATAGCCCGAACCTTTCTCCTGAGGGATGCTTGTCATGCGGGAGTTGGCTGCGAAATCATCCTTTGAGATGAGCACGGCGCTGAAGAACTGGTTCTTGAACGCTACCCAGTCCAATGCTTCCTCTATTTCCTCATTTTCTTTCTTTGATGTCTCGCTCAGATAGTCCGTACCGCCGTCTTTCTCTTTGTATGTGAGAGTGGCATACCGGTTCTCAAACGTGAATCCCTTCTCCTGTTGACGGCACTTCTCGTTCCACACGACGTCCATCTCCTTGCAGTTCGGAGCGAAGATGCCGCTCAGCCCTTGGGTACGGAATGACATGTGGAGCATATAGTCGCGGCCGAGCTTGTAGTCCAGTATGACCGCTCCGCCATTTCCTGCCAGTGCCGTCATGGTGACGGTCGAGTCGGTCATGTTTGTCGGAGTGAAATAGAGGTCGGACGTGATGATGTTGGTCGTCTTGCCCGCCAACATGAAGTTGAGGTTCTGGTCGTTGCCTTCGAAGAGCGTCACGTCTTTGGCCTCGTTGCGGTCCTTGAATCCCAAGACTTTGGCTTTTTTGACCACACCTCCCTTTGTGTCGAGCGTCAATTCCACTTTGTCATTCTTCAGGACGACTTGCCGGTTCTGACCGCTGAGCGCCTGAAAGAACAGTGCCGTGCTGTCGCTCTGTATTTCGGCGAGAGCCTGTGCCTTTTTGGTTATGTCGGCAATCTTTTCCGCCTCTTCCGCTTTTTGTCTCATTGCGGTGGCGACAGAGTCCTGTTTGCGTTGTGCGGCAATTTCCTCAGCCGATGGCTGGTTGTACCAACTGAAAGTCAGCAGTACCAATATTATCAGTACGAATCCGATAGTGTTGTTCTTATTCATCTTTCTTGTTTTTGATAGCTGTGTTTATGAAGTCCATGAAGAGCGGATGCGGATTGAGCACGGTGCTTTGGTATTCCGGATGGAATTGTGTTCCGACGTACCACTTCAATCCCGGTATTTCCACGATTTCCACGAGATTGCTCTCCGGGTTTCGTCCCGTACAGATCATGCCGTTGCGCTCGTATTCTGTCTGATAGTCGTTGTTGAATTCATAGCGGTGACGGTGGCGTTCCTGAATGTGCTCCTTGTTATATATATTGAACACGCGCGAACCTTGTTTCAATACACATTCGTATGCGCCGAGACGCATTGTCCCGCCCATGTCGGTGATGTTCTTCTGCTCCTCCATGATGTCGATGACGTTGTGGAGAGTCTTGCTGTCCATCTCGCGGCTGTTGGCGTCAGCATATCCGAGGACGTTGCGTGCGAACTCTATCACCATCATCTGCATGCCCAGACAGATGCCGAATGTCGGGATGTCGTGTGTACGGGTGTAGTGGGCTGCGACAATTTTGCCTTCGATGCCGCGCTGTCCGAATCCCGGACAGATCACGATGCCGTCCTGTCCGGCCAGTTTTTCGGCAACGTTATCCTCAGTGAGAGTTTCCGAGTTGATGAATGTGATCACCGTCTTGCGGTCGTTGTATGTTCCGGCCTGTGCGAGACTTTCGCGGATACTCTTGTAGGCGTCCTGCAGATCGTATTTGCCGACCAGTCCGATGCGTACCTCCTTGGTCGCTTTGGCGCGTCGTTCGAGGAAGCTGCGCCACGGGCCGAGTGTCGGGGTCTCTCCGACTTCCATGTTGAGTTTGCGCAGGATGGCCGTGTCGAGTCCCTGACGCTGCATGTTCACCGGCACTTCATAGATTGACGGCAGGTCCTCGCTCTGGACGACGCAGTCTTTTTCAACGTTGCAGAATGATGCCACTTTCTTCAGAATGTCGTCGCTCAGATGTTTCTCCGTGCGCAAGATGAGAATGTCCGGCTGTATTCCGACGCTTTGCAGCTCCTTTACGGAGTGTTGTGTCGGCTTGGTCTTCAGCTCGCCGGCGGCTTTCAGATAGGGCACGTAGGTGAGATGGACATTCACGGCGTTCTTTCCCATTTCCCATTTCATCTGTCTGATGGCCTCGAGGAACGGGGCGCTCTCGATGTCGCCGATGGTTCCTCCGATTTCGGTGATGACAAAGTCATAGTGGTACTTCTCGCCGAGCAGTTTTATGTTGCGCTTTATCTCGTTTGTGATGTGGGGTACCACCTGTATGGTCTTGCCTAAATAGTCGCCGCGGCGTTCCTTGTCGATGACGGCCTTGTAGATGCGTCCTGTTGTCAGCGAGTTGGCCTTGGTGGTCTGTATGCCGGTGAAGCGTTCGTAGTGGCCGAGGTCAAGGTCGGTCTCCATTCCGTCGACGGTCACGTAGCACTCTCCATGTTCGTAGGGGTTGAGTGTACCCGGGTCGATATTGATGTAAGGGTCAAACTTTTGGATTGTGATGTTGTAACCCCTGGCTTGAAGCAGCTTGCCGATGGACGACGAGATTATTCCTTTGCCAAGCGATGAAACCACACCGCCAGTGACGAAGATATATTTGGTTTCTGTCACAATTTTATAATTTAATGGTTTGTGTCTAATACCTTGATTATACTCAAGGCGCAAAATTACTAAAAAAAGTTGAAACCCGCAAAGATTAGGTAAAGAATTAGTTTTGCCGGGCGTGGCGTTAGTTAAATCCCAATAATAATCGTTATCTTTGCATTATATTTACATAAGACAGGCTACATTCGGCAATTTGTGGGCAAGTCCACATTGAGCTCGTTAGCACTGTCATACGTTCCGATCATCATCAGGTAATGAATATCAGACATATCTATATCCTCTCTGCGGTTTTGCTTCTGTCTGCTGCCGCTGCCGCCCAACGCCGGCTTAATCGGTCGGTCAAGCCCGATACTACGGCAGTACTGCGCGCCTATACCGACTCGCTCGCTGTCTCTCTGCAGCGTGTCGACTCCCTTGCCGCAGTGTTGACTGCCGGGCGTACAGGTACTGCCGACGGACGTTACTTCCGTCTTTTCGTTCCCCCGACATTCTATCATTCCGCCGCTGTCAAGACGTTGGAGATCACTCCGGATGCTTCAGGTCGTGACGTCGTCACCGACGCTGTCGATGCCGCTTTGCTCTCGATGTACATGCGTCGTCCGGACCTTGTCGCCGCGACGGAGACGGGACTGCGCAAGGTCGGTTCCATACGTGCCGATGTGGAGAAACCGGTCCGTCGGGATGTCGAACTGGCAGAACTGGTGGAGCCGGTCAGCGACGAGCCGGTGGCCGTGCCTGTGGAAATCATGGTCAGGCGTCCCAACTTCTGGACGTTCAGCGGTGACAACAGTCTGCAGGTCATGCAGAACTATGTTTCGGAAAACTGGCACAAGGGAGGCGAAAGCAACTATTCGATGGTGGGCTCGGTAGTTCTCAACGCGAACTACAACAACAAGAAGCGTCTCAAGCTGGAGAACAAGCTGGAGATGAAGCTCGGTTATCAGACTTCGCCTTCGGACACGCTTCACAAGTATAAGACCAACAACGACCTTCTCCGATACACCGGCAAACTGGGTCTTCTGGCGGCAAAACGCTGGTACTACACGCTTCAGGTGCTGGCTTACACACAGTTTGCCAAAGGTCTGAAGAGCAACGACAAGAAGGTCTATTCAGACTTCATGTCGCCATTCAATCTCAACATCGGTCTCGGTATGGACTATTCGGTCGAGACGCGCAACAAGCGGCTCACGGGCAGCGTCAACCTTTCTTTCCTCTCGTTCAACTTCCGCTATGTCGACCGCAAGAATCTGGCAAAGAAGTATGGCGTCATCGGCGACCACCACACACTGGAGGATTTCGGTTCGCAGCTGACCACAAGTCTCACGTGGAATATCACCGACCAAATCAAGTGGGTCACACGTCTTTACGGTTATACCACCTACGAAAAGGCATTGATAGAGTGGGAAAACACCATCACGCTCAACGTGACGAAATATCTCAGCACGCGCATCTTCGTCTATCCGCGATTTGATGACTCCGTGAAGAAGCCGGATGAAGAGTGGGGCTACTGGCAGTTGAACGAATACTGCTCGCTGGGACTGTCTTATTCGTTCTGACGGATGGCTTTTGACACCCTTGCTGCGACGGGATATTTAAACGCAAAGGCGCAAAGGCGCAAAGACACAAAGAAGACACAAGCCACACATACGAAAGACCACAAAGTGGGAACAAAAATTCGGTATCAGAAAGTGAACTCATCCGAAAGTCTTTAAGTGGGGTAACTGTAGTCCCCTCCTTCCGAAGGAGGGGGTAGGGGTGGTTAAACAATAACATTCTGTAAATCATTACTTTAGATGACAGAGCGTGACTAACCACCCCTAACCCCTCCTTCGGAAGGAGGGGACTACAGTTACCCCACTTAAAGGCTTTCGGATGAGTTCACTTTCTGATACCGAATTTTGATATATCCTCGCTGCGACTTCATTGCGTCTTTGCGGCCTTTGTGTTTAGCCCTCTCAAAAAAATCTCCGCATTAATGCACGGTGGCGGTCGCGACGGGTCGCGACCCTACTTCTATCGTTTTGTAGCGGGTGAAACCGCATGTGTGTTTGTCCGCTTTTTTCCGAATTTCAGGCCCTTAAAACGAGGGACTTTCTAAAATAAATCGGCCGCGGCTTCAAATTTTGAAGTTTTGAGCGTTATAAAATCGGGGCGATTTTGTGACGATATTTTTGCGGTTTTTACATCTGTTTGTGTCTCAGTCACTTACAAACGATAGCTGCGATTTCATCCTTTGACGACGGCGTGACCGCCTTGCCGTAAGGGCCCCGCGACCTTGCAACGGGGCCCTTACGGCATCGCCGCGGGGCCGCCGTTGCACTCCAACAACGGCCCCGTTGGAAGGTCGCGGGGCCGCTATTGCACGAAAACGGTAACTTTTCGGGACAAAATCAGTCGTCAAAAACTCGCAGTTTTTTTCGTTTTTGAAGAGCCGTAAGGCCCTTACGGCGATGAAAGGCCACCAGACGGCCGTCGTTTTTTGCACAGACAGTTTCCAAAAATGGCCGAAAACGGGTCGAAATTCATCAAAAACGACCGGGAACGACGGTTTTTGTGAACAGGATTTTGTAAAGATATACGACAGCGCGCGGTGTGCCAATGCGCGGAAACCATTGGGTCGTGACAAAACAAAAAGGAGTCAAAGGCTTCGTGCCCTTGACTCCTTCTATCGTTGATAGACGTGTTCTTACTTCTTTGCTTCCTCCATGTCGCCCTCGACGTAGAGGCGCGTCATCTCCACCTTGCCGTTTGTGCGCACGGTGATGGACTTCTTGAAGTGACCGGGAAACTTGCCCTCTCCGTTATACGTGATTTTGATTGTTCCCCTCTCGCCCGGCTTCACCGGTGTCTTGGTATATTCCGGCACGGTACATCCGCAACTGGCCACGGCCTGGTTGATGATCAGCGGGGCGTCGCCGGTGTTGGTGTAGGTGAATATGCAGGACACTTTGGGGGCCGACTCGGAGAACTTTCCGAAGTTATGTGTGGTCTTGTCAAACTTGATCTCTGCCTGTGCAGCTGCGTATGCTATACCGCATATCAGCATCATTGTAGTCAGCATAATCTTCTTCATAAGCTATATCTTTAAAATGAATTGATGCAAAATTACCCTATTTTTCTTATAATACGGTTATAATAGGGTTTAAATTTGTATTAATTAACAGAAGCAAGGGCGTTTTGTCTTTCTTTCGAGAAGCGAGGAGTGTGGAGCGAGGAGTGAGAAATGTTTTTTCTGAAGAGTGGTAAATACAGAAAGAGGAGTGGGAATTGTCATCCTGCATGACAATTCCCACTCCTCACTTCACACTCCTCCCTCCACGAAAAAATAATAAACTACTTACCTAACAGTTTATAATATTCCACTGCTCCGAGCAGGAAGCAGCCGACGCCGTAGTCGTCGAAGTCAGGCACCTTGTCGTAGGTCACCGGCTGGCCGGCCGACGGGTCCTTGCCCGTGCCCTGAACGTATCCGAGGAAACCGTCTTTGTGGACAGCGTCCTTGACCATTGCAGCCCACGCCTTGTCGGCAATCGGGCGATAGACTTTCTCCTTGAGATAGCCCTTCTGCAGTCCCCAGCTGATGCCGTAGAGGAAGAGGGCCGTTCCGGTGGTCTCCTTGCCGCCGTAGGTGACGGGTGACACGAGGCTGACGTTCCAGAATCCGTCTTCGCGCTGACATTTGGACAGGCCTTCGCACATCATGAGGAAGTCCTTCTTGACCTCTTTATATATCTTGTCTTTCGGAGACAGCTGGTCCATGACGCGCACGAGTGCTGCCAAAACCCAACCGTTGCCGCGTGACCAGTAGCAGTCTTTGCCGTCCTTCTCCTTGTAGGGTGGGACATAGTCGGCGTCGCGCCACCACAGACCGTCCTTCTCGTTGAACAGTCCGCCGCCACATTCGTTGCGGCTCCAGCGGTACATCTTCATTCCGTGTTCGATATAGGCGCGGTCGCCCGTGATCTTATACATCTGTGCATAGATAGGCATGGCCATCTGGATGGCGTCGATCCATGTCCAGTAGCCAATCTTTGTCTCAGCCATCTGGCCCTGCAGATTTTCGCGGATGGGGCGGAGCATGGTCGAGTCGCCCGTCATGACGAAGCGCTCGAGATATGTCTGTCCGCAGCACTGGTCGTCGGCGTCGCGTGTCTTGATACCGTTGCGCGGTGTCCACTGGTGGAAGTTGGCCCATGTGTCGGTGTAGTCTATGTAGCGCTGTTGCTTGTCGATGCCGTAGAGAGCCATCAGACCTTCATAATATACGGCGCGTGTCCACAGGCTGCTTGGGCGGATGCGCTTCACGTTGGTCGGTACTGTCGGGTCGGCATATTTTGCCATGAAGTAGTCGTTAGCACTGCGGGCCACGTTGAGCACCTCTGTCTGTTTCGCGTTTTGTGCCGCGGAAGGCAGTGCCATTGCCGCGACAGTAAGTAGTGTTATCAGTTTCTTCATCTTGGTAAATTGATTTGTTCTGTTGGCAAAGATAGCTAAAAAGGCCGTAAAACGCGAAAGAAAGGCCCAAAAACGATGGATAATATGCAATAAGTGATGTATTCGTCGTCATTTTTTTGTCAATATGAAAGGATTGGCGGGATGTTGTCGGCGAAACGTAGGGTAGTGATTAAAACTAAATCAGACTGAATCAAAGCTAAATCGAGATCGGACAGAACTACCTTTTTACGCTTCTTCGCTTCCGTTTTCCGTTTTAATGTGTTATATTTGCACGACGAACATCTATTAACCAAACCATTCTGACTGTAATAATATGAAACGAACAGTATTGTCCATTGTCGCAGCCATTGTCGTGATTAGCGTTTATGCACGTGATTACTATGTCTCACCGGAGGGCAGTGACAATGGCTTCGGCACTGTTGAAGTGCCGTGGGGAACGTTGCGCAAAGCGGTGGAGAAAGCTGTGGCCGGCGACGTGATATATTTGCGTGGCGGGACCTATCGGCCGGCGGAAGACGAGATAATGGGCTGGCAGGAGGGTGGTCTGTATGCCTGTGTGTATAATCTCACGCAGAGCGGCACCGCCGCAAAACCGATAACGATAGCCGGATACGGGGGAGAAAAAGCCGTGATAGACCTGAGCGACATCAAGCCGGAGGGGAAGCGCGTGAGCGGATTTTACGTTAAAGGGAATTACTGGCATCTGCGTGACTTCGATATCGTCGGAATACAGGTGACAATCACCGGACACACGCAGAGTGAGAACATCAGTATGCGCGGCGGTAGCAACTGCGTCATCGAGCGCGTGAACATACACGACGGCATGGGCATCGGCATATATTTCACCAAGGGTAGCAACAATCTCGTGCTCAACTGTGACGTTTACAACAATTATGACCCGGTGTCGGAAAACGGTCGCGGAGGCAACTGCGACGGCTTCGGTTTTCATCTGAACAAGGCGGGATATACCGGCAACGTCATACGGGGGTGTCGGGCGTGGCGCAACAGCGACGACGGCATCGACCTCATCTCCAATCTGGCTCCGGTCGTGGTGGACAGCTGCTGGGCGTGGGAAAACGGATATGACGCCAACCGCGTCTCTCGGGGTGACGGTACGGGTATCAAGGCCGGAGGCTACGGCATGGGTGACATGAAGGGTGATGTCGACGCGCCGCGCAACATCATCAGGAACAGCATCTGCTGGGCCAACAAGGCCAACGGGTTCTACTCCAATCATCATCTTGGAGGCAACGATTGGACAAACAACTCGGCTTATCAGAACAAATACAACTTCTATATGGTGAACCGCAAGGCTTGGGATGAGGCGGTCGACGTGGATGGCTACGGCCATGTGTTGACATGCAATCTCGCTTACAAGGGAAACCGGGGCGACTGCGGGGCTGTCGACCGAGACAGGTGTGTGCTGACGGACAACACTTTCCTGCCCACAGTGCCGCTGTCGTCAAAAGATTTCGAAAGCCTTGACGGCACTCAGCTTCTGCGTGAGCGCAAGGCTGACGGCTCACTGCCCGACATCACATTCCTCAGACTCAAACCGTCATCGCCGGCATACGACCTGAAAGCAGGGTGGCAGTTTGTATATGACGGCACTCAGTCTGGTGTGCGTCAGCTCCGGACGTCCGGATTCGCGCAGTCCGCAATGGACACTTATGACCTACGTGGCATCCCGGACATGTCCGGCGAAACAGTGGGCGTGCGCATCTCTGCAGGACGGAAATTTATTGGAAGATAGTCGGTTGATTACAATAAAGACCGTGTCTTTGTCTAACAGTCATCCTAACGTTTTAATCAGCTTTATATAATTATGTGGTACAGCAAGTATTTGTCAATATACGGTAAGAGTTTCGATCAAGTGCCAAAAGACATTGTCGAGGGCACGCGCCAACGGCTTGCTGCCTTGCAGAGTGATGAACCTCTGGCCTCAATCGTGATAATCGGATACAACGAGGAGACACATTTGCAGGCTTGTCTGTGGGCTTTGAGTGAGATGGAATGTGACTATCCGGTGGAGATAATCGGTGTCGACAACGATTCCACCGACCGCACGGCCGAGATATATCGCGAGTCCGGCATCCCGTACTATACGGAGTATGAACATAGTTGTGGCTATGCGCGAAGATGCGGGCTGAGACACTGTCGTGGCAAATATTATTTTGATATAGATTCCGATACGCTCTATCCGCCTCAATATTTTAATATTATGCTCAAAGAACTGATGAAGCCGGGGGTGGCGTGCGCATCGTCATTGTGGAGCTATTTCCCCGACGAAAACCATTCTTGGGTCGGGCTCAAGCTGTTTGAAGCCATGCGTGACACGTTCCTGTGGGTGCAGCACTTCAAACGGCCGGAGCTGAGTGTGCGCGGATTGGTCTTTGCCTACAATGCCGAATATGCCCGCAATGAGGAATATCGCGTGGACATCATCCGCGGCGAAGACGGTTCTATGGCTCTTTCGCTGAAGAAATACGGCCGCATCGCCTTTGTCTACAACCGGAAGGCACGTGCTATAACGGGCTATGGCACGCTGTCGTCAGAACCTCTGTATGTCAGTTTCTGGAAGCGGGTGAAGATACAGATGAAGGGCATAGTCCGCATATTCTACAAGACCGACCACTATGAAGACCGTGAGGACAACCTCGTGAACAAGGGAAGGAAGAATGAAGGAGAAAGCAAAGAAAGATAATCGGCTTGCCTTGGAAATACGGAATTAATTTAACGACATTACTTATAAGGCGTAACTGCAAAGGCGCAAGGGTGCAACGGTTTATTAAACGAATAATAATACCTTTGCGCCCTTGCGCCTTTGTGTTTGTTGTATGCGAACCGGTGAGTCGTCATACCAGTCCTTTCTGTTTGCCGAGGAAGCGGATGATGCTTATCGAGAGGCCGGCGGGGAGTTTCCAGAGAATATAGAAGAATAGATTTTTGGTGCGTGACTGCCGGAGTTTCATGATGTCCTTGAGGCGCAACGGATGTCTCAGGAAAGCATGCAGCTCGGCCGATGTGATTGCCGGATGTATGACATGACGGTTTTTCAGGACGTTGCAGATGATGTAGAAGTCGGTCATCATGACGTTATTACACCAATTGCCGAGATATGATCGGTTGATGATTCTCTCATTGGTGAGAGCTTTCAGTACATTGACGGTGGCCGCATTGGTCATTACTTCATTCTTACTGATACTGTCGCGGCACTGATAGTTTGAAAGAGAATCCTCGCGACACATATAATAATAAGTGGTAACGGGAAGGAGAACGGCACGTGAGACAAAGGTCACGAGGGTGTAGGTGAAGACCATATCTTCCCAATATCGGGCATTGATGAATCGCAGTTTGGTGTTGCGAAGAAAGCGGATATCCACGAGGTAGTTCCATACGGCAGCCTGAATACCTCCATATTTGCGAAAGGCAAACTCCGCGAGGTCGCCATCTCCGTTGAGAACGGTCAGGGGATAAGTATATAGTTCCTTTGCTCCGGATTCCGAACACGTCCTTTTCTCGTATGAACCGAACACGATTTCGGCATCATGTTGCTTTGCCGCTTCATATAGGACAGCAATTGTTTCGGGGACAATCAAATCATCGGAATCCATGAAATAAAGGTAGCGGCCACGCGCTTCGTCTATAATCCGGTTGCGTGCCGCGCCGACACCCATATTCTCCGGTTGTCTGACGATGCGGATGTCGTTGCCCCGCGGGTGGGTCGACTGCATGTCTTTGACAATCTCTGTCGAACCGTCGGTGCCGCAGTCATCGACAATGAGAAACTCTATGTTGGCGAAGGTTTGGGTGAGAGCCGACTCAAGCGTAGTGCGGATGAAGTGCTCTGCGTTGTAGAGAGGGATGCCGATGGTCACTTCATATTCCATATCAATGCGGTTGTTTAGAGTCCATTATCATTTTAAATTGCTGCTGCCAGCGTTCGGCAATGATATTTATGTCAAATCGTTGTGCATTTATCCGAGCCGTTTTGCCCATTTGTTTTCGTCTGTCATCATCTTTGATGAGGCTTAGTATCGATTGTGAGAGTTGTTCTACATTGCCGTTTTCTACCAACAGGCCGTCTTGCCCGTCGTTGATAATGTAGCGCGGACCGCATGGACAAGCAAATGAAACCACGGGAAGACCGCATGACATGGCTTCGACAATTACCATCCCGAAGCCTTCAAAGCGCGAACTGAGCACAAACAGCGAACTTTCGGAATATTCTTTCTCAATGTCTTCAGTGCTCCCGTTGAGATGACATCGGGTCTTGTCTATCCCTAATTTGGTTGCCAAGTCCTCGTATGGCGCACGTTCGCCCATTCCGTAGAAAGCCATCTCCCATTCCGGACATTGCTTTTCAATCCTGCTCCAAGCTTCCAACAGCATATCGAAACCTTTCTCATATACATATCTTCCCACAGCGATGATACGTTTGTGGCCTTGTAGGCTGATGCGGGTCGGCGTGAATGACATCGGGTTGGGGATGGTGATGACGTTGTTCAACTCGGTCCACGACAGACGGTCTTCGTCGGTCAGCACCACGAAGAGGTCGAGACGACGCAGCTTTTTCACGAGACTGCTCATCCAAAGATGTGAAAAAAGGCGTTTGAAAATGTTGCTGTCGTTGTCTCTAAAATTGCGGTAGTTGGCACGGTTGATATGCATTTCGCCAACCTTACGGCTGCCGTCGGGTATGGATGTGATGAAGTTGATTTCGCGTCGCAGCAGACTGACGGTGATGTCAGGCCTGATGCGCATCAGTTCGGCTTTTAGTTTGCTGCGGAACTCGCGCTGCTTCTTCATATACAGGAACACCTTCCGGACGAACGGCTGGCCCCAAAGCTCTTCAAAATTGATGTCGAGATTGACGACGTGGACCTTTTCCGACAGCGGATAAAACAGTGGTTTGTCCACTCCTTCGGTCAGTATGATGGTGATGTCGTGGCCATATTGCTCTGCAAAATAATTGGCTTTGAGCGTCAGCACGCGCTCCACACCGCCCGCCATATATAGTGCGGGTGTACAATAGACTATTTTATATTTATTGTCATTTGCGTTCATGACACTGCTGTGAGTATGTCTTCTTGCCGACAAACTTACAAAAAAGATTTGGAATAATCAACATTTTGTCGTATTTTTGCAAAAAACCGGAATGACAAAAGTCAGCGTAATAATCCCCGTTTACAACGTGGCACCGTATCTTGAAGCCACATTCAAATCGTTGCAGGAGCAAACCCTGCGCGATATGGAAATCATTGTGGTCGACGATGGGTCTACGGACGGCAGCGAAGAGATTATCAAATGCCATGCTGCAGCCGACAGTCGGATTGTTCATGTCCGTCAGCCGAACAGCGGAGTGTCGGCCGCACGCAATGCGGGGACGAAGTTGGCTCATGGCGACTATATCTACTTCATGGATGCCGACGACGTCATTGCGCCGGACGCGCTGGCTTCGGCTTATTCCCGCGCGCTGGCTATGGATGCCGATGTTTGTATCTTTGACGCCGACGTGATGTATGAAGATGATGCAAAACCTTTGTCGTGGAACTATCGTCAGGCTAATCTTATGGAGGAAGGACGTCTTTATGACGGTGAAAGTGTGATGAATCTGATGATGGACCATCACCGTTATAATTGCGTCGTGTGGCTCTGTTTGATCCGAAGATCATTCTATGTCAGTGCAGGAATGAACTTCTATACCGGTATAATCCACGAAGACCAGCTTTTCATCACCAAACTTTATCTTCGCTGCAATCGCATCTGCAGCCTCCATCGTGCGTTGGTCTGCCATCGTGTGCGTCGCACGTCACTCATCGGACGTGGTTTCACGCGATACAATCTTGACTGCTATATGACCGTGATGGACGAGCTGAAATGTTTCCTTCCCAATGCAAGCGTCAGCCGCTATATGCGTTTTACGCTTCCCATCGTGTTCCATGCCGGTCACGTTCTGCCCCTCCGCGACAAGTGGGCGGTATTCATGCGTGCCCTAAAATCCGGCTATTTGCGTTACGTAGGCTTGCGTTCGTTGTGTGTTTTCTGGTTGAAGGCCCCCTCCGGCTCTCCAAAGAGGGAGTGTCCTGTGGCATGAAACTATAATTGTAAGTTATTAAAGACTTCCTTTTACTCCTATTCCCGTAACGGAATGGAGGAATTCTTTTTCATCACGCAGTCCACAACAATCTCCATTTGATTTTTCCAGGAAAGCCCACTGACAGTATTGCGGATGTCTTGCGGCGTGAATGAGTGGGTGTCGATGAATCTCAATACGGCTTCAACGTCCACCGGAGATTCGTCCGCCGGTGCTTTCATTACGTATGGTTTGTCGTCAAAATCGCTATCCCGCTCGGAATAAATGAACGGTATTCCGCGTGTGGCATATTCCCTGTTTTTCAATGTTTTGATGTCCGTTATTCCACTGCGGTGACGTCCGAGACTCCCCACTGCAAATATACAGCGGTCGAAGACGTCGTCAAGAGCTTTGCCATGAAGTTGCCCGTGGAATATGACATGATTGCTGATGCCGTATTTTTCCATCAGTTCGGCAAATCCCGGAGCGTGCATTGAACCGTGCATATCTCCTGACGCCACGCCGCCGACGATGTGGAAGTAGATCTCTCGCGGTTGTTCCACCTTATTATAGTATTCTCCCAATCCGGCAATCATTCGGTCGAAGCCGTGCCAATAGTGCACCTCGGCGACGCCAAGAATGTGTATTTCGCCCGGTGTGGAGGATGGGTGATGCAGCGGTATGGAGTCCATGTCGACACCGTTGCTGATGTTTATTGTGCGTTGACCGAATATCTCGTTTGCATCGGAGAATGTCACGATGGCATCCATCTGTGCCGACAGTTTGCGGCGGAACATCTTGTCGACACACAAACCGAGGCGGTCAATCAGCGGAAAACCGACAAACTCGCCGTCATACGGATATGTCGGTATCTCCGTCACGGCCTTTATGCCTGCCCGGCGCAGCCGCGAGAAGAGACGGATGAGCCACGGGTTGGCGTTCATGAAACTGCGGGCGTAGACCAACTGTATGCCTTCCGTCTTGCAATAGTCATATATGCAGTTGTATGAGAGCCGCTGCCGTATGCCGGCCATACGTCCTGTTCCATAGTCTGCAATGATGGTGTCGTCGACATAACGGCACCGGTGGCCTGTCGGCGAGAATGTATAATAACACACATGGACTTCGTGACCGTTTTCGCGAAGCCCTTTTACCTGATTGCGTATCTTCTTTGTTATGCCGCTTATCTCTGAAAATCCATGATAGACAAGAAACAATATCTTCATCTTTCAGCTATTTATACTGCAAATATAGAGTAAAAATTTTGGATAATGGCATTTTATCGTTAAATTTGTGGCTATTATGACATTATCTATTGACAAAGAAACCGTTAGGACACGATTGAAGTCCAGCCCTGCACTCAAGCGACTGTTGGATTTCATTATCATGAATCAGGTCCAGACACGCCCACGTTGGTACGTCCGTCTTTTTGCTCCGCTGTATCAGCATCGGGGCCTCGGATCAGTCATTCACAGCAGCGTCAGGATGGACACACCGCCTTATCGTCGTTTCTCTTTGGGGCGGCGGAGCGTTGTCGAGTCGTTTGCGTGCATCAACAACGCCGTCGGTGACGTCATCATCGGTGACCATACGCGCATCGGTCTTCACTCGACAGTCATCGGCCCAGTCACTATCGGCAATCATGTCAATCTTGCTCAAGGTATCACCGTCACCGCTCTTAACCACAATTTTTCCGATCCGTCGCTCCCGATTGACGTCCAGGGCATCAGCACGAAGCCTGTTGTGATCGAGGATGACGTCTGGATTGGGGCCAATGCCGTCATCTTGCCGGGAGTGCACATCGGCCGTCATTCTGTCGTTGCGGCCGGAGCTGTCGTTACCAGCGACGTGCCGTCTGGCTCACTTGTGGCCGGTGTGCCGGCGACGGTGAAGAAACGAATATGAAAAACAAATTGAAGGCATCAATGGAGATAAGAGTTCTTGAAATAATACGTCAGGGAGAGATTGGCGGCGGAGAGTCGCATCTGTTGGATTTGATACGCGAACTGAAGACGAAAGACATACACATCACGGTCGTTTCGTTCAGTCGCGGAGCCATGACCGAACGTCTTGAGGCGATGGGTGTGCCGGTGTTCATCGTCGAGACATCGTCAGCGTTCATGCCGGCGGCAATGAAAGCGATAAAGAATATCATACGCCGGGAGCGCATCAACATCATACATGCGCACGGGAGTCGTGCTGCAAGCAATGTGGCCTTTGTGGCACGGATGTGCAACGTGCCGTTGGTCTACACCGTGCATGGATGGAGTTTTCATCAGGGACAGTCGGCGCTGGTTTACAGATTGCGCATGTTGTGTGAGAAACTGATATGCGGATGCAGCAGCACCGTCGTGTGTGTGTCTGCCGATAACATCGAGTCCGGGCGTCAGGCGTTTGGTCTCAAGAGTGCCGAGCTGATTGAAAACGGAGTCAATACGGAAATATTCTCACCCTCACGGACACACGGTATAAGGAGCGCTCTCGGCATAGGAGAAGACGATTGTGTGGTGGGCTTCATCGGACGGATGACTTTACAGAAGGACCCCGTGTCGTTTCTGGAGGCTGTCAAGATAGCCAACAGCCGCCGGCCGAACATCCGTGGTCTGCTGGTGGGTGAGGGTGACATGGACGACACTGTCGACAAATACATAAAAGAGCACCTTCCGCAGGGTGTCATCATACGCTCACCGTTCCGTCTCGATATACCGGAGGTGCTTGCTTCCGTCGATATCTATTCGTTGTGTAGTCTGTGGGAAGGACTTTCCATCGGACTGCTGGAGGCTATGGCCATGCAAAAACCGGTGGTAGTGACGCCCACCGACGGGTCGCGCACTGTCATCCGCGACGGCGAAAACGGTTTCTTCGTACCCTTCCGGTCGCCTGCCGCGATGGCCGACTGCTTCATACGTTTACATGACGACAAGACATTGGCCGCCGAGGCCGGCCGCCGGGCCGGTCAAATGGTCGATGCGAGGTTCAACAGCCGCCGTGTTGCTGAAGCCGTATATGACATCTATCGTAAGGAGGTGGAGTGCTGAAAAGAGCCGATGCCACTTCTGACAATCGACACCAAAAATCATCCAGGCACCTTTAATCTTGAAAATCGGCAAACATATCGAGGGACAAGTCCTGCCGGGGCTTGTCCTCTTCTTCTTTTACGGCCTTTTCTTCGTGAAATTCGAGCATGAGCTGACGGGCGTTGTCCGACTCATTCGTGTTCAGCCGATAGTGACCGCGCTGTCCGGTTGTTTCGACGAGCGGGTGGGGTGGGCGCGAATTGCGCAGCAGATACTGCTGGACGTAACGGTGGATTTCCGTTGCGTCGGGCGCGAAGAATAGCGTGCGGTTCATGTTGTGCACGTGTTTGGCCAGTGACTGAACGCTGATGCCGTCTTCACCGACATCTGCAAGTATCGTGAGTATCTGTCTGTCGTATTCCGCAATCATGCTTCAGGGCTTTTTCTCAACATAAAAAAGGCCGGTAATGCCATTCGGATTACCGGCCTTTATTATTCTTTGTTGCGTTTCAGGTATCAAGCCAATGTAATCTTGTCCTCTGCCAAAACGATCTTGCCTTCCTTGAAAAGCCATCCCATTCCGAGCAGAGTTTCCTCCTCGCTGATGCCTGCTGCTTTTGCGATTTCTTTCAGAGTAAGAGCCTTCTCGGCTGCTGCCAGTGCCTGATAAACATCTCCTGCCTTGAATCCGGCGTTTTCTGCGCTGAGCACGATAGCCTTCTTCGTTGTCGTGGCCTTCTTCACAGTGGCCTTCTTGGTTTCTGTAGCTTTTGCTGCAGTCTCCTTCTTTGTAGTTTTCTTTTCTGCCATAATTATTAAAATAATACCCGTATGAATGAAAAACATCTCATTCATTTATCATTTCGGCACAAAAGTAAAGATTATTTCCATGCCGGCAGTCCTTTTCTGGCTTTATTTACGCATTTTCTGCTTATTCTTGATGCAAATCAACGCGCAGCTGCAGTTCGTCGAGCTGTTTCGGGTCGAGCACGCTCGGGGCGTCGAGCATCACGTCGCGGCCGCTGTTGTTCTTCGGGAAGGCGATACAGTCGCGGATGGAGTCGAGTTTTGCGAAGATGCTCACGAAGCGGTCGAGACCGAAAGCGAGTCCTGCGTGAGGCGGTGCGCCATATTTGAATGCGTTGATGAGGAAGCCGAACTGGGCCATTGCGCTTTCCGGTGTGAAGCCGAGTATCTGGAACATCTTCTCCTGCAGTTGGCCGTCGTGGATACGCAGACTGCCTCCGCCGACCTCGATGCCGTTGCACACGAAGTCGTAGGCCTTGGCACGAACCTGCTCCGGATGCTCCTCGAGCAAGGGGATGTCGTCCGGGTTGGGCATGGTGAACGGGTGGTGGGTGGCCATCAGGCGCTGTTCCTCGTCGCTCCACTCGAAGAGCGGGAAGTCGACAATCCACAGACACTCAAACTTGTCCTTGCTTCTCAGACCCAGACGGTCGCCCATCTCGAGACGCAGCGTGCAGAGCTGGGTGCGAGTCTTGTTGGCCTTGTCGCCGCAGAGTATGAGCACGAGGTCGCCGTCCTTGGCTCCCGTCTTCTCTTTCAGCTGCTGCAGTACCTCGGGAGAATAGAATTTGTCGATGCTCGACTTGACCGTGCCGTCAGCATTGAATTTCACGTAGACGAGGCCCTTGGCTCCCACCTGCGGACGCTTGACGAAGTCGGTCAGCTGGTCGAGCTGCTTGCGTGTGTAGTCGGCACAGCCCGGGACGCAGATACCGCCGATATATTCGGCATCGTCGAAGACGGAGAATGTTCCCGTGCCTTTGAGCACGTCCATCAGTTCGACAAACTCCATGCCGAAGCGCAGGTCGGGCTTGTCGCTACCGAAGCGGCGCATGGCCTCGTGCCACGTCATCTGCTGGAGCTTTGCGGGCAACTGGACGTCGAGCACTTCCTTGAAAAGATGGCGTGCCATATCCTCGAAGAGGTTGATGACGTCGTCCTGATCGACGAAGCTCATTTCGCAGTCTATCTGTGTGAACTCCGGCTGACGGTCGGCTCGCAGGTCCTCGTCGCGGAAACACTTGGCTATCTGGAAGTAGCGGTCGAAGCCGCTGACCATGAGCAGCTGCTTCAGTGTCTGCGGACTTTGCGGCAGAGCGTAAAACTGGCCCGGGTTCATGCGTGAGGGCACGACGAAGTCGCGTGCGCCCTCGGGGGTCGAACCGATGAGGATGGGGGTCTCCACCTCGATGAACTGATGGGAGTCGAGGAAGTTGCGGATGAGTATCGTCATGCGGTGGCGCAGTTCGAGATTGCGGCGCACGGGCGTGCGGCGCAGGTCGAGATAACGATATTTCATGCGTATGTCGTCACCGCCGTCGGTGTTGTCCTCTATCGTGAAAGGAGGTGTCGCGCTCTCGCTGAGCACGTTCAGGGCGGAGGCTATGATCTCGATGTCGCCCGTGGGGATGTTTTTGTTCTTGCTTTCGCGCTCGCTGACCTTGCCGGTCACCTGTATGCAGTATTCGCGTCCCAGCTTGTTAGCCCGGTCGCAGAGGTCGGCGTCGACGGCGTCGTTGAATACCAGCTGCGTGATGCCGTAGCGGTCGCGCAGGTCTACAAACGTCATGCCGCCCATCTTGCGGCTGCGCTGAACCCATCCGGACAGCGTTACGACGCTGCCCGCGTCAGAGAGGCGAAGCTCTCCACATGTGTTTGTTCTATACATAATTATGATATATATATATGATTTTCTTTTCTAAGATGCAAAAGTATATAAAAATGCGGAGACTGACAAATTTTCTTATTCAAGGATTGACGTCAAGAGGGATTTTGTTGGAAAAGCATGACCGGCCCGATGTCGGCAGGAGATGTGTGTCTGTCATGAAAATTCTGAATTTAAGGCCGTTTTTTGGAGGCACTTTCTGAAAATTTTCCGCCGTGCTCCCAAATTCTTCAATCTCGCGAGGGTCAAAATCGGGCGGTTTTTTCGGCCCAAAAACCAACGCTTTTGCAACTAACTATTATACAATCACTTACAAACAGACGGCCCCCTCTGACTCCCCCAAAGGGGGAGCTTGGGCTTCCCGTGAGGCCCTTACGGCTCTGCAACGGGGCCGCTATTGCTCTGCAACGGCAGCCCCGTTGCAACCCAACGAGCACGCCGTTGCAAGGTAACGGGGCCGCCGTTGCACGACGAGAGCTTCTTTTTTGCCCTTTCCCGACAATCAAAAACTCGCGAACTTTTGCGTTTTTGAAAAGCCGTAAGGGCCTCTCGGGTAGCCCAGGCTCCCCCTTTGGGGGAGTTAGAGGGGGCTTTTTAGGTCCTTTTCGGCCCTTATTGCCCCCGAAAACGCAAATCTTTGAGCATTTTCCCAAACACGATTTTGTAAAGATATATCATCCCATTGTATGGTGACCGCTTC
>JAFULM010000004.1 GCA_017483185.1 Prevotella sp.
CCTTTCCAACTGCGATTGAATCGCAGTTGGAAAGGCGCCAGCCCATTCTTCACTCTTCACTCTTCACTTTCCATTCTTCACTCTTCGTTCTTCATTTCCTCTCGGATGCTTTCTGCTATTACCTTAAACTCCTCGTCGCTCAGTTTCAGCTTGGGGTTTGAGAAGAGCATGTCCTTTTCCGAGTTCATCGGAACCAGGTGTATGTGTGCGTGGGGCACCTCCAATCCGAGCACGGCCATACCGACCTTGATACAAGGGAAGGCCCGCTTGATGGCGGCGGCCACCTTTTTGGCAAAAACAGTCATTTCGGCCAGTTCCTCGTCTGACAGGTCGAAGATATAGTCGACCTCACGGCGCGGTATGACCAGCGTGTGACCTTTCACCAGCGGATTGATGTCGAGGAAAGCATAAAACTTATCCGACTCCGCACATTTGTAGCTCGGTATTTCCCCGGCGGCTATCTTTGCAAATATTCCCATCGTCTTTGTCTTTCAATTAAAATGGTTACAGATTTTCTATCAGTCGGTTTCAGTGACGCCTGCCGGCCTTTGTATGACAACCGCCGCACAACGTCCTTTCCTCCGCAGGATCACGAGATGGATATGTTGTCGATGCGGAGTTTTATCTTTCCGCGGGGGATTGTGATTTCGACTTCGTCTCCAACCTTTTTCCCGAGCAATCCCTGAGCGATCGGGGTCTTGATTGATATTTTTCCTGCGCGCAGGTCTGCCTCATTCTCACTGACGATGGTATAAGCCATTTTAGCCTTTGTCGTGAGATTGGTCATCTCCACCTTACACAAAATCTGCACCGAGTCAGTGCTCAGACGAGAGGTGTCGATGATTTTTGCGTCCTGGATTGCCAGTTTCATTTGGTTGATCTTATCCTCGAGATGCGCCTGTGCCTCTTTGGCGGCATCATATTCAGAATTTTCACTCAGGTCACCCTTATCACGAGCCTCAGCAATAGCGGCTGATGCCTTCGGGCGCTCGACGCTTTCGAGGCGTCTCAACTCGGCTACCATCTTGTCGTAGCCTTCTTGTGACATGTAAGCCATAATCTTTTTTCTTTAGTTGTTTATAGATCGTTTTCCGTCAAGGTATCAAAAAAAGAAAGAATCCCGACACCAATATCATGTCGGAATCCTCATCCTTTTATGTATTCTTGATTTCTTTTGCAAAGATAGGAATTATTTCCGAACGGGCCAAATCGGGGTGCATTAATTTTTAATTTTTCAGAGGTTTAGACCACTTTTCATTGCTTTTTCACCTCTTTTTGACATCTTTTCACGCTTATTGCATTGATTTATGTCAAGAAAGTGTTGCAGTTACACTATAAATATTTCTTTTTTATTGCAGTATTAAATTATTGTCGTATCTTTGCAATGTGTTTTTCATAGTATTAGATTTAAGGTTAACAAAGGTTGGGACTCAGCGGAGTCCCTTTTTTTATGCAACAAATCCTGACTGACCGCGCCACGACATCTGTCTCGCGGCAAACCTGAAAAGCCCGTATCACCTTATTTTATTATACCCATAGACGGCCGTCGGGCCCAGTTCCTCCTCTATTCTCATCAGCCTGTTATATTTCGCGGTGCGGTCCGTGCGGCTCAGCGAGCCCGTCTTGATCTGTCCCGAGCCTGTTGCCACGGCGATGTCGGCTATGGTCGTATCCTCCGTTTCGCCCGAGCGGTGACTCGTGACCGTCGTATAGCCGTGACGGTGGGCCATTTCGATGGCGTCAAGCGTCTCGCTCAGCGTACCGATCTGATTCACCTTTATCAGGATTGAGTTGGCCGCACCCATCTCAATGCCCTTTTTCAGGAAGTCGACATTAGTCACGAACAGGTCGTCACCCACCAGCTGACAGCGGCTGCCGATGGCCCGGGTCAGCGCCACCCAGCTCTCCCAGTCGTTCTCTCCGAGCGGATCTTCGATGGAGTCGATGGGGAAACGCTCTGTCAGTTCCGTCAGATAGGCGATATGCCGATCCGCCGTCATCCGATGGCCCTTAGGGTCTTTCTTCCGCCCGTCCTTCAGGTGACTATAATCGTAGACCCAAAGTCCGTCGTCGTTGACGGCAAACTCGCTCGCCGCGCAGTCGATGGCAATCGTCACATCCCGTCCCGGAGCATATCCGGCAGCGGTGATGGCCGTGCAGATGCTCTCCAAAGCGTCCTCCACACCGCTGAGAGCAGGGGCAAATCCGCCCTCGTCACCCACAGCGACCGACAGTCCGCGGCGTCTCAACTGCTTCTCCAAAGCATGAAACACCTCGGCTCCCATGCGCACCGCCTCACGCACCGAAGCAGCACCGACCGGCCGTATCATAAACTCCTGAAAGGCTATCGGCGAGTCCGAGTGAGCCCCGCCGTTGATGATATTCATCATCGGCACTGGCATAACCCCGACACCCGGGCCTCCGAGATAGCGATAGAGCGGCTGTCCGAGCTCCGCGGCCGCAGCATGGGCCACGGCCAGCGAGACGCTGAGTATGGCGTTGGCGCCCAGCCGGCTCTTCCCCGGCGTACCGTCAAGGCGCAACATGACTGCGTCGACGGCCCGCTGGTCTGTCGCCATCATGCCCACGACGGCCGGACAGATGACCGTGTTCACATTGTCCACAGCGCGGAGCACACCCTTTCCGCCATACCGCGAGGCGTCGCCGTCACGCAGTTCGAGTGCCTCATGTTCCCCCGTGGACGCTCCGGACGGCACCGATGCGCGCCCCTTTACTCCCGACTCCAGTGTCACTTCCGCCTCGACCGTGGGATTGCCCCGCGAGTCGAGAATCTCTCTTGCCTTAACGTTTGCGATTTTCATGTTATCTCTGATGTTTGTTTGTTGATAATAATGTTGTCACGATGCCGAGACAACGGCGGTGCATGCCCGCTGCGCCTCATCACCGGCACAAAGATATGAATATTATCCGCCACTTCCACTCCCGCCGGCCGATATTTAGCATGGTTTACGGGGTTTTAAGGATAACTTAAAAAATAAAGATAAAAGGAGATAAAAGAAGATAACGGATATGTCAGAAGCACACCTGACAAAACGCGAAGACGCCAAAGCGCAAAGGATGTTTTTCAAAACACAGAGACACGGAGAGACAGAGGACTTTATCATATTCTTGGTTGGCGTATTTTAAACGCAAAAGGTCGCGAAGACGCAGAGTCTATTATTTAAGACTTTGCGTCTTCGCGACCTTTGCGTTTAATGTATCAAGACTTACTTGTAAAGTTCACTCTTCACCTGATGAAGTTCGTCTTCACCTTCGGTTCAACGACCGGCAGCTCCACACCGGCCTTCCTCCCGGCCTCAATCGACTTGAGCAGCCACGCCATGTTGCGTCCCAGCTGGCGCATGGTCTGCATGCCCTCGGCGTCCTGACGCACCTCGTCGGGCGTGTTGCCATGCACCTCATTCCAGTAGTTGGACGAGACGACGGGCATCCCCGCGATGGTGAAGTAGCGGTTGAGGTCCTCGAAACCTCCCTGTGCCCCACCCCTGCGGCAGCTGACAATGGCCGCGGCGGGCTTGTTCGTATAGAGCCCCATCTTCGAGCAGAAGGCCCGGTCCATGAACGGCTTGATTGTGCCGGATGTGCCGGCGAAATGGATCGGCGTGCCGAAGACAAAACCGTCGCACTCCGCGACCTTGTCGAGAAACTCGTTGACCGTGTCGTCGCTGTTCCAGCAGCGTTTCGTCACGCCGCATTTTCCACAGCCCGTGCATCCCATCACCGGCCTGACGCCACACCAGAACATTTCTGTTTCCACACCTGCCTCGCGGAGACAGCCGGCCACCTCCTCGAGGGCCGTATGCGTGCAGCCGTGTTTGTGGGGGCTGCCGTTGACCAAAAGTACTTTCATAGATTTTTATGTTTATTCCGATATACTTATATATAAGCCGCAAATATACATATTTATCAGGATTAAAACGAACGCAAACCGTACTTTTACAATCTTTCCGACAAAAGGTTTACACATTTCGGCGGCGAAAAGACAGCCGAACGTCACGCCATAGCAATGATGGCGAAACGACAGTTATGTCGACACAAAAAACGTCAAGACAACCGAACATACAACAAAACCGATGACGCATCAAACACGCACAAATGTCAGTAGAACCGATTGATTGTCAAACGATTATGCCGCAAATATCAAACACCAAAAATTGCGGATTTTCTCCGACTCATGAAAAATCCGCGGGAAAAAGACCGCTGCGAAGACGTTGTTCGCTGCTGACGGACGGAAAACGGTGAGCTTTCATGGCCGCGAGGGCCTTACGGCTCTCCCGCGAGGCCCTTACGGGATGACACGAGATGACGATTTTGTCATGGAAATTCTGATTTTCGCATGTTTCAAAAAAGAAAGTTCACGTCCGCCATTTTGCAATTTCACCGCCGTTTTTCGACCGAAAAAATGCCGCGGTCTTGCCGTAAGGGCCTCCCGGGGTCGCAATGAGGCCGCCGTTGCACTCCAACAAGCACGCCGTTGCATGACGGCGGCGGCCCCGTCAGGACCCCGTAAGGCCCTTACGGCAGAACTTTTCCGGCAAAAACAAGGCGAAAAAGTTGCACACTTGGCCACAAACACACGTCAACCAGCTATCCGTCAACACGTTAGACTTGCACGCGCAAAACTCGCAAATTTGAAAATAAAAATCCCGCGGCCCGAAATTCTCGAGTTTTGCAAACCTTTTGTCCATATATTTCCTAATTTCACCGTCACGTCCCATTTTTTCGGAACAATAGGCCATCGCCGGATAAGACAGGATGCGGCTCAGCAATGGCAAACCTCAGCAATGCAAAATTCAAAATTTACGTTTTTCATTTGGCATTGAACCCGCCTTTCACTATCTTTGCAACTAATACGGCAATAACGTCCGATGACGGCAAACAGAGCTGATAAATTGTCTGAAACGCCATAACCATATTACCATAGAATATCTATAAGCTGCGAAACCGCAAATATGGAAGGTATAATAAAAGACACCGGTGACTACAAGAGATTGCTGTCATATCGAAAGACCGACGTGATTTATCAAATCACCTACTACTTCTGTCACAGCTATCTGGCGAAAGGTGACCGGACCGTCGACCAAATGGTTCAGGCGGCACGCAGACAGAAGCGGGGATACTGAAGGGAAAAAGGTCGATAAAGTCTTTAATCCTTAAAGTCCTTAAGGTCACTGAGGCGTCCACAATCCGTGAGGCGTCCTTAAAGACCCTAATGATCTTAAAGACCTTAAAGACCTCAGAAAAAAGAAGAAAACCCAAAAAGACAACAATACAACCATGAGACAATCCACAACCCTGACCATCGCAGCCACACTGTGGCTCACGGCAGCCGCCGCACAACCCTCCGGCGACAGCAACACCGACAGACTCACCCTCCGATACGACCGGCCGGCCGAACACTTTGAGGAAGCACTCGTCATCGGCAACGGAACGATGGGCGCCACCATCTACGGCGGCACGCGCACGGACAACATATCGCTCAACGACCTGACCCTCTGGACTGGCGAACCGGACATCGCCGTTACCACGCCGGGCGCACACAAGGCTCTGCCGGAGATACGCTCGCTGCTGGACAAGGAGGACTATCGTGCCGCCAACCGCGCCAACCAGAAGTTGCAGGGCCACTACAGCGAGAGCTATCAGCCGATGGGGCGGCTGACCATAGAATATACGGACCATGCGTCCCGCAACATCACCGGCTACAACCGCAGTCTCGACCTCAACGAGGCTGTCGCCACTACTGAATATCTCGATCGCGGACGGGCCTTTCGGAGCAGCTATTTCGCCTCTGCACCCGACTCGGTCATCGTCATCCGGCTGAGTTCAATGAGCGAACGTGGCATCCATGCCACACTGCGCTTTGCATCCCAGCTGCCCTGCGCGGTAACGTCGGCCGACGGAGAGATCACGGCCGACGGATATGCCGCCTACCGGTCGTACCCGGGATATTATAAAGGTGTGGGTGACGATGAGCGCCATCTCTACGACCCCGAGCGCGGCATCCGCTTCCGCACGCTCATACGCGCCGTCGCCGCACCGGGTGACGGTACGGTCAGGAGTCACCCGACGGGCGACGTCACCATCGACGGATGTCATGAGGTGACGGTCATCGTGGCCTGCGTGACGAGCTTCAACGGCAGCGACCGCAATCCGGCCACCGACGGACGCGACTACCGACGTGACGTCAAACGGCGCATGGCGCGAGCCGCACGCAAGACGTACGACGAACTGCTGCACACCCATCTGTATGACTATCAGCGTTTCTTCGGGCGCGTCAGCATCGACCTCGGACGGACCGACCCGGCCATTGCGGCCATGCCGACCGATCGTCAGTTGCGCCTCTACACGGACAGTATGCAACACAATCCGGACCTCGAAGCGCTCTATTTTCAGTATGGCCGCTATCTTCTTATCTCATCATCACGCACCGAGGGTGTGCCGGCCAATCTGCAGGGACTCTGGAACGAAAGGCTGACACCGCCGTGGAGCTGTAATTATACGACGAACATCAATCTCGAGGAGAACTACTGGGCGGCCGAAACGGCCAATCTGAGCGAGATGCACCGCCCGCTGCTCTCGTTCATACGGCAGCTGACGCGCACGGGACGGGAGACGGCACGCGAATACTACGGTGTCGACCGGGGCTGGTGCCTGGGACACAACACGGACATCTGGGCCATGACCTGCCCCGTCGGCTACGGCACGGGAAGTCCGTCGTGGGCCTGCTGGAACATGGGTGGCGCGTGGGTGAGCACCCACATCTGGGAGCACTATCTCTTCACGCAGGACCGCCGCTGGCTCGAAGACAACTACGAACTGCTCAAAGGGGCGGCCGAGTTCTGTCTCGGATGGCTCATCGAGAAGGACGGACGGCTGATGACCTCGCCGTCGACCTCGCCCGAAAATCTCTATCTGACGCCCAACGGGTATAGCGGCGCGACGCTCTACGGCGGCACGGCCGACCTGGCCATGACGCGCGAATGTCTCATCGACGCCCGCGAGGCAGCACGCACGCTGGGACGCGACAAGGATTTCGTCAAGGAGATTGACCGCACGCTGGCCCGCCTTGCGCCCTATCGCGTCGGCAGCGACGGCAATCTGCAGGAGTGGTATCACGACTGGAAGGACAAGGACCCGCAGCACCGCCATCAGTCCCACCTCTTCGGACTCTATCCGGGCCACCATCTCTCCGTCGACAAGACGCCCGAACTGGCACGCGCCTGCGCACGGACATTGGAAATCAAGGGCGACAACACCACGGGATGGAGCACGGGATGGCGCGTCAATCTCTACGCCCGGCTGGGCGACAGCGAAGGTGCATACCACATCTACCGACGGCTGCTGAACTACGTCAGTCCCGACGGATACAAAGGCAATGACGCACGTCGCGGCGGCGGAACCTACCCCAACCTGCTCGACGCCCATTCGCCGTTCCAGATAGACGGCAACTTCGGCGGCTGTGCCGGTGTCATCGAGATGCTCATGCAGTCGTCCCCGACGTCCATCACGCTACTCCCCGCCCTGCCGAAAGAATGGAAAGACGGTAGCGTGAGCGGCATCTGCGCCCGCGGCGGATTTGTTGTCAGCATGACGTGGCGGGACGGTCGCGTCACGGCGCTCAGCGTGACGGCACGCACAACAGGACGGACGACGCTCAAGTTTAACGGTCGCAACCGCAAGATCAGCCTCAAGGCGGGTGAGACGTGGACGATGTGATAGTAGTCAAGAAAAATGCACATTGCATGTAGCAAATGTGCATTTTTCGCCTCATTTTCTTTGCATTACAACAAAAAAAGACTACTTTTGCATGGTTTATGCCGTATAATATATTATAAGGTGTCGGTATCGCGTGCGACAGTCTGTCGCGACGGCCGGCATATTCGTTACGGATCTTTACAATAACTAAAATAATTTTATGAGTTTGAAAATCGTTGTACTTGCCAAGCAAGTACCTGACACAAGAAATGTGGGCAAAGACGCCATGACGGCTGAAGGCACGGTCAACCGCGCCGCGCTGCCCGCAATTTTCAATCCCGAGGACCTCAACGCCTTGGAACAGGCTCTGAGACTGAAGGAACAGAACCCCGGTTCAACCGTGGGCATACTGACGATGGGCCCGCCCCGCGCGGCCGAAATCATACGTCAGGGTCTCTATCGCGGTGCAGACACGGGATGGCTACTGACCGACCGGCTTTTTGCCGGAGCCGACACTTTGGCCACTTCCTACGCTCTGGCCACCGCAATCCAGAAAATCGGTGACGTTGACGTCGTCATCGGAGGACGTCAGGCCATCGACGGCGACACGGCACAGGTAGGACCGCAGGTCGCACAGAAACTGGGACTGTCGCAGGTGACATACGCCGAGGAAATCACAAAGTGTGAAAACGGCAAGCTGACCATACGCCGCCATATCGACGGCGGTGTCGAGACGGTCGAGGCTCCGATGCCTATCGTCATCACCGTAAACGGAAGCGCAGCGCCCTGCCGTCCGTGCAACGCCAAGCTGGTCATGAAATACAAGCGCGCAAAGGCTCCGCTGGAGTGCACTCCCGACATGCCGTACAAGGAACTGTATGAGGAGCGTCCCTATCTGACACTGAACCAGTGGTCGGTTGCCGACGTCGACGGTGACCCGCAGCAGTGCGGTCTCTCCGGCTCGCCCACAAAGGTGAAGGCCGTCCAGAACATCGTCTTCCAAACCAAGGAGAGCAAGACGCTGACCGGCAGCGACACTGACGTGGAGAGCATGATAAAGGAGTTACTCGAAGAGAAAATCATTGGATAAGTTTGAAATATGGCTAACAACGTTTTTGTATATTGCGAAATAGAGGGCACTCAGGTACAGGAAGTATCACAGGAGTTGCTCACAAAGGGCCGCAAGCTGGCCAATGAACTCGGCGTGGAGCTGCACGCCATCGTTGCCGGAACGGGCATCAAGGGCGCCGTGGAAGAGCAGATTTTGCCTTACGGCGTTGACAAGCTGTTCGTCTTCGACGGCGAAGGCCTGTTCCCATACACGTCGGCTCCCCACACGGAGATTCTCGTCAACCTCTTCAAGGAGGAGCAGCCGCAGATCTGTCTGATGGGTGCCACGGTAATCGGACGCGACCTCGGACCGCGCGTGTCGTCCTCGCTGACCAGCGGACTGACTGCCGACTGTACACAGCTGGAAATCGGCGACTACGACGACAAGAAGTCCGGCAAGCACTATGAGGGTCTGCTCTATCAGATCCGTCCGGCTTTCGGCGGCAACATCGTCGCAACGATTGTCAATCCCGACCACCGTCCGCAGATGGCGACGGTACGCTCCGGCGTGATGCAGAAGGCCGTCTACGAGGGCGAAAGCCGCAAGGAAGTGGTCTATCCCGAGGTGTCTAAGTACGTAAGCGCAGAAGCATATATCGTCAAGGTGCTCGACCGTCAGGTGGAGGAAGCCAAGCACAACCTGAAAGGTGCCCCCATCGTCGTTGCCGGTGGCTACGGCGTGGGCTCTAAGGAAGGCTTCGACCTGCTCTTCAAGCTGGCCAAGGAACTTCACGGAGAGGTCGGCGCAAGCCGCGCCGCCGTGGATGCAGGCTGGGTTGACCACGACCGACAGATCGGTCAGACGGGCGTCACGGTCCATCCGAAGGTATATATCGCCTGCGGCATCAGCGGACAGATACAGCACATCGCCGGTATGCAGGACTCCGGTATCATCATCTCCGTGAACAGCGACCCGGAAGCTCCTATCAACAAGATTGCCGACTACGTCATCGTGGGCACGGTTGAGGAGGTTGTGCCGAAATTGATTAAGTATTACAAGCAGAACAGTAAGTAAGCTATGGCAAATTATTATAGCGACCATCCCGAACTCGAATTTCACCTTCATCATCCGTTGATGAAGAGAGTCGTGGATTTAAGAGAGAAGAACTATGTAGATGCTGCTGAACATCCCGATGCCCCCGTTGACTACGAGGACGCCATCGAGAACTACAAGCAGATATTGGAAATAACCGGCGACGTCTGCGCCAATGTCATCGCACCCAACTCTGAGGATGTCGACCTCGAAGGACCGCACCTCGAAAACGGACGCATGATATACGCTTCAAAGACTTACGAGAACCTCGACGTCACGCGCAAGGCCGGTCTGTGGGGAATCTCGATGCCCCGTCGTTACGGCGGACTCAACCTGCCGAACACGACATTCTCAATGCTCAGCGAGCTGATAGCAGCTGCCGACGCCGGTTTCCAGAACGTATGGAGCCTGCAGAGCTGCATCGACACTCTCTATGAGTTCGGCAGCGAGGAGCAGCGTCAGAAGTACATCCCGCGCGTTTGTGCCGGAGAAGGCATGTCGATGGACCTCACCGAGCCCGACGCCGGCAGCGACCTGCAGCGCGTGATGCTCAAGGCGACATACGACAAGGAGAACGACTGCTGGCGACTGAACGGTGTGAAACGCTTCATCACCAACGGCGACTCCGACATCCATCTCGTGCTGGCACGCTCTGAGGAAGGCACTCACGACGGCCGCGGACTGTCGATGTTCATCTACGACAAGCGCGACGGCGGAGTGGACGTGCGTCACATCGAGCACAAGCTCGGTATCCACGGTTCTCCGACATGTGAGCTGACATACAAGAACGCCAAGGCAGAGCTCTGCGGAAGCACCCGTCTGGGACTCATCAAGTATGTGATGGCACTGATGAACGGTGCGCGTCTCGGCATCGCAGCACAGTCTGTAGGCGTTGAGCAGGAGGCTTACAACGAGGCATTGGCCTACGCCAAGGAGCGCGCGCAGTTCGGTGAGAAGATCATCAACTTCCCCGCCGTCTACGACATGCTCTCACGCATGAAGGCAAAGCTCGACGCCGGCCGTTCGCTGCTCTATCAGACAGCACGCTATGTCGACATATACAAGTGTCTCGAAGACATCGCACGCGACCGCAAGCTCACTCCAGAGGAGCGCGCAGAGCTGAAGAAGTACACCCGTCTGGCCGACGCCTTCACGCCGCTGGCCAAGGGTATGAACTCGGAATATGCCAACCAGAACGCCTACGACGCCATCTCGGTTCACGGCGGTTCGGGCTTCATCATGGAGTATAAGTGCCAGCGTCTCTACCGCGACGCACGCATCTTCTCCATCTACGAGGGTACGACGCAGTTGCAGGTGGTTGCCGCCATCCGCTACATCACCAACGGAACCTATCTCTCAATCATCAAGGAGATGCTCGAACAGCCCGTCGCTCCCGAGCTTCAGGCTCTGAAAGACCGCACCGTGGCTCTCGTTGAGAAACTGGAGGACGCCGTCAACACCGTCAAGGAGGCCAACAACCAGTGCGTTCAGGACTTCCTCGCACGCCGCCTCTACGAGATGACCGCCGACATAATCATGTCGCTGCTCATCCTCGACGACGCCACACGTGCTCCGGAACTCTTCACCAAGAGCGCCAACGTCTATGTCCGCCACGCCGAAGCAGAGGTGAACGCCCACTACGGCTTCATCAAGAACTTCCGCGAAGAGGACATCGAGTTCTACAAGGCTCAGGAGAAAGAGGCCGAGGAAGCATAAAACGAAACAGCATATCAAGAAAGAACGCGCGCCAATCAACAAGGCGCGCGTTCTTTTTTGTATTCTTTCAATCTCTTCATTCCGTCTCCCCAACATTATCGAACCGTCATTCTTTCATCCTCACATAATCTCCGCCGGCTGCCACAAGTCCATCATCACGCCATCACTATGGCCTCATCTTTTGTTAAATCCGGCCATTCCTTCGTTATTTTCCAATAAACATACTACCTTTGTATATCCTCTTCAGCGGAGAGGATACAGACATAAGAGTAAGACTATACGTTTTACATTCTTGTTTCTCAACTCATAAAACGACCAAATGATATGATATAACAGAGAAACAGGGTATGGATGCGCCTGCATACAGCAGGTGTATACTTTACTTTGTTTTTATCTGTTGCGGGTTCTTGGTCGTTCCCTTGAGTTGGTAAAGCAAATGTGAAGGATATGCCTGCTCTTTTTATGTCCTCACTTTTTCGATGCTTGCAGAAGCGATAAACTCTAAATAACGACCAAACAAATGAAAGTTTACTATTTCTGCGCGTGCATCCCTGTTCTGCGTATCCGCGGGGCATGGGGTAAGGGGAGATTGTGCCATTGCGGCACTGAGCGCATCTTCCACCACCGGGTATGGCTTGCGGCCGTACTCCTGTTTTTCTGTATAACGACGACAGCCGGTATGACGACGGCAACTGGTATGACGACAGTATCCGGCAACACGTCTTCCAACGGTCTTGCTTCCGGTGACAGCCTACAGGACTACATGCCAAAGGATTGTACGCCAAAAGATTGCACGCCACGAGATTTCAGCCACATGTCGGACAGTGTGCCGGCAGACCGTTTTCGTATACGACAGCTCATACTCCCGACCACACTCATTGCCGTAGGTACCTTCGGCGTATATAACGGATGGTTCGGTTCTGTGAGAACAGACCTGCGTGATGATATCGGCCACATGCGCGGCAACTGCTATTTCCACGCTGACGACTATCTCCAATACCTACCGGTAGCGGCCAACGTCACAATGGGCATGCTCGGCGTGAAATCCCGTCATAGCCTCAAAGAAAGGCTTGCTGTCACAGCCACGGCTTATATCGCAATGGGCATTATTGTCAATGTCGGCAAATACACGGTGAAAGAACGCCGCCCGGACAGCAGCGCCCGCAACTCCTTTCCATCGGGTCACACGGCCACGGCATTCATGGGTGCCGAACTTGTCCGTGAAGAATATGGCGGAATCTGCGGTTGGAGCGCATACGCCGTCGCCACGGGCATTGCCGCATTGCGCCTGTACAACGAGCGTCATTGGCTGAACGACGTGATCACCGGTGCCGGCGTCGGCATACTGTCCGCCCGTATCGGCTATTGGCTGTTACCGGCGGAACGCAATCTTTTCGGATGGCATGACAGCAATGTGGCAATACTCCCGATAGTAAACACGTCGGGATACTACGGCCTTGCGATGAACATTGAGTTTTAATAGAGATGAACATTGCTCGTTCATTTAACGTGCAATCTTCCGAATAGCCATGAGCTTGCAATTCTTGCGAGCTGTTACACGGCTCACGTAACATTGTTACGCAGCCCGCGTCACACTGTTACACGGCCCATGTAACAACGTTACGCGGGCCGTGTAACAAATATAGATTATATTAATTTGTCGGGACAATCATGCGGAGATATTATAAAAAGGTGTTGCAGAACCGCACTGTAGGAACAAACTCTTCACTACGGTTCTGCAACACCCTTACTTCCCGACGGCCGGCATTTTCAGACCGTCACCGTTGAGGCGTCGGTCAGCTGTTGATAAATGGTCAGTCCGAAATGGGGAGTGACGGCATAGATATGCTCCATTATGCCGGCAAGATTGTGTTCGTATGCCACCCACTCCTTGTCATGGACAAAGAAATAGAACTCTACGGGCAGACCCGTGGACGTGGGTTCGAGCTGGCGGACCATAAGCGTCATATTCGCGTTGACCATCGGGTTGGCCGCGAGATAACGCTCCACATAAATGCGGAACAAAGTAAGATTGACCACGCCCGGCTTTATGTCCTTTTCAGCAAAATACTTCTTCTCTACCAACTGTGCCTTCAACACGTCATCTATGGGTCGTATACTGCGGAAGTCGTAGAACACACGGCGCTTCACGCGGCGTCCTGGGCTGTTCTGCATACCTATCCAGTTTTGGAACGAGTCGTCCACGAGTGTCTGCGGAGTGACCGTGACGATGGTGTTGTCGAAGTTCCGGACCTTCACAGTCGTCAGCGTGATATCCTCCACGTTGCCGTCGACACCGGACTTCGGCACCGTTATCCAGTCGCCCTTGTGCAACATATCGTTGCTCGTGAGACGAATCCCGGCCACCAAGCCCGAGATGGTGTCTTTAAAGACGAGCATCATTATGGCTGACGTCGCTCCGAGTCCGGCAAACAGCGTGGCCGGATTCTTGTTGATGACAATAGCCACGACCACTATGACTGCAATGAAGATAATCAATATCTTCAACACGCCGCAGAAAGAATGGAAATACTGGTGCATGGCCGAGCGCTTGCCGTCACCCAACTGCTGGAGCGAGTCAATCAGGACGATGGCCAGCCGGACAGACATGACAGTGATATAAATAGCTGTAATGCGGGCAAGGATCTCTCTGACAACGATATACTGGCTGAACACCATCGGCAACAAGACCCAGATGACAATGGCCGGCGCTATCTGGCTGGCCGATGTCAGCACACGGTCGCTCAGCAGGATGTCATCCCACGTATTCTTTGTCCTGGCCGTAATCTTGAGCACCAGCGGTTTGAGGATTTTGCGGAACAGGATGCCGGCAAGTGCGGAAAGCACTACGGCAACGATGACAAGCAAGATATGGCGCACCACCGGAACGGTGTTGCCGGTGAGGCCGGACGCCTCAATGAGACTGTCAACGTAGATGGAAATTGTCTTCATTATCTTTTCGTGATTTATTGGATTTGTCGGGTTAATGGTCAAACCGCACACTCTCAGAACAAGTACTGCTGCAACAAACGACGACACTACGGTTCACACAGTGCCGTACAAACGCGGTCTTGAAAGGCGCGGCCGTTGCGACCGTGCATAACGCCCTGATTGATGATTGCGAAGCACAATGTGTGACCGTTGGCAGCGGTACAATATCCTGCCAGCGAACTGATACCCGTCAGTGTGCCGGTCTTCGCTCTGACATTGCCGTCGGTGAAACTGCCGTGCATGCGCTTGCTCAGCGTTCCGTCCAGAGCGGCTATCGGCAACGAAGGAAGCAGGTGGTTATAAATCTCCGCATTAAGATAAGCATAACGCAGAAGGCGCACTTCAAGTTCCGCCGACACATAATTATATAATGACAAGCCGCTGCCGTCGGCAATCTTATAGTCATCTCCCCTCAGTCCCGTCCGGCCGATCAGCCGCCGTATGACGGAGCGGGCGTATGACGCACGAGCCGGTCTCCGCCCGTCGGCTGCGGCAATCTGATAAAACATGGCCTCTGCCAAGAGGTTATTGCTGTCTTTCATCATCCCCATGAGAACCTGGTCGATGGTATGAAACCGCGTGCAGACGATGTAAGCGCCATTTGGAAGAACATCCTCCGTCTGATAGGCATCCACGGTTATGCCCGCCTCCATCAACTCTTCGACCAGTCGTTCCGTAAATTTGTCCTTGCGGGAGATGAGCAACGGCGAGAGCACGGGATTGTCGTCATCCCAGCACCATCCTTCGCCCAGTCTGTCGGCGTCTTTCATCGACTTGTCCGCCACGATGCGGCCGCGGATTGTGTCCACGCCCATTTGGTGTATGGATTCAACAAAGGCCTTCATGTCGTCGCTGTTGAACAGCGGGTCAAAGCCACCCACACACCAAATGTCGCCCGTCAGCGTGCCGTTGTCGATCGTGCCGGTATAGTATAACGACGTACGAAACTGATATGAACTGCCCAAACGGTCGATGCCCGCAATGGCCGTAACGAGTTTCATAGTCGACGCCGGACGCATCATCTGCCGCTCATTGTGACGGAAGATTGTGCTGTCGGCCGTCAGATCATAGACCATCATCCCCACCTGCGACGTCTCAAACATGCTGTTCTCCAGCAGCCGGCCGATACGTGCCTGAACGTTCTGAGGCCACGGTAGCGACATGTCGATGATGGCAGTGTCGGCAGCCAGCGTGTCACAAATCAGCGAATCAGTCTCTTCTCCCGTCTCACCGGTTTCGTCCGGCAACGGACGCTGCGCCATGAGCGCGGTTGAGACCAACAGTGCCGGAAGCAGAAAGATATATCGAAGTAAATTTGTTCTCTTCATCTGATATATATAACAATGTATGAAACCATCAATAATATATGAATATCACAACGAATACTTATGTAACAATCCGCCTCATTCCTTACCCACCCACCGCGTATAGAACACGTGGAGTGCGGCATATATCATCACGGCGGAGATCCATCCGGCCACGACGTCGATGGCATAGTGAGCGTAGATATAGACCGTCGAGAGACAGAGGAGGACATATAGCGGCGTGAGCCAGTAGAGCAGACGGCGGTTGCGCGTCGACCACGCAAGGATCATGAGAATCGTGCTCACACCCACGTGACTGCTGGGGAACGCCGCCGTCGGTCGTTCGCCGGCGTCATGGGCCTCGCGCACCATGTCATAGAAGAAGCCGCCGTTCCATCCCGGTGTCGCCAAAGCGGCGGTGTGGTCGGCGAAATAGTGGCCAAGGTCGGGGAAATGGCCGAGAGCAATCCCGTCGAGACCGACCGCCTCATAATAGTATTGCGGGCCGGCGACAGGCACGAAGATATATATCACGTAATATATGAAGAACGACGTGAGGACGATGAACGACGCGCGACCAAACTGTTCGTATCTCCAGACGAAATAGAACAATGTCACGAGGGCGATCATGGGATAGTAGGCCGTATATCCGAGACACATCAACTCGCTGAACACGGCGTTCCCGCATTTCTCCGCGAAGAGCAGCGAGGGCTGACACCCGAACAGCGTCTGCTCATAACCGGCAAAGATATGGTCGAGATTGGAGAACATACGGTTGAACTCATACGTGTCCGGATACCACCACGAGAGCAGCGCCATCTGCGCCACGATGCGGCACAGGCGTGTGAAACGACAGGGCAACATCCGGTAGACGGCCCACAGCGCGACCGTCATCGCCACGATCTGCACGCGCCCCCACAACATCGCCGTCGGATCGGCGAGTTTGGTGTAGGTGAATAGCATGAGCAGCAGGGTCAGTACGAGATAGCCCATCACGGCCCACTCCACGGCAAGAAGCCCTTTCACGGGCTTCTTTTCTATCCTAAAAAGGGTCTTTATAAAGTTCACGTTTATATTTCTAAATTATTATTTCTGCGAAATCAATTCCAAATTCTAAATTATCAATTATTATTTCGTTCCGAACAGCCATCGGACTTAAATCATAATTCACAATTTATAATTAATAATTAAACTCACAACCAGCCGTTCTCCACATACCACTTCACCGTCAGCTTCACTCCCCGCTTGAGGTCATACTGCGGCCGATAACCCAGCTCTTCGACGGCCGGACGGATGTCGCAGCGCCAGTTGCGCTGTCGCATGATGTTGTATTTGTCGTTGTTGAGGGCCGAAATCTTGCCCGTCATGCGGCCTATATACTCGCCGAAGAACGTCACCACGCGCAGCACCCATATCGGCGCCTTGATGCGCAGGAGCCACGGACGGCCCAGTTCGCTATGAATCAGGTCGCTGAACGTGCGGGAGGAGTAGACCAGCCCGTCGCTGAGGAAATATTTCCGGCCGTTCTGTCCGCGTTCGATAGCGAGGAATACCGCCTGCACGACATCCTCTACATAGACGAACGTGAGGTCCTGCGGCTTGTATCCGACCGAGAAGTCGGTGTGTCCCTTGATGCTCTTGGCCATCAGGAAGTAGTCGCGCTCACGCGGGCCGTAGACTCCCGTGGGGCGCAGCGTCACACAGGGGAAGTCCGTCAGCGAGTCGAGGAAGCGCTCGCTCTCCAGCTTGCTGCGTCCGTAAGCGGTGTTGGGCTGCGGCGTGTCGCTCTCGCGGATCTCTTCGTATGGCTGCGACTCGCGCACAGGACCATATATGCTGAGACTGCTCACATAGACAAAGCGGCTCAGGGGCATCTCCATGTCCCGCAGGGCGTTCACCAGATTGCGCGTGCCCTCGGTGTTGATGCGGAAGAAGTCGTCCGCATGGAGACATTTGGTCGCTCCTGCGGCATGAACGACAGCGTCGAAACGGAGTCCCGCCATCTGGCGGACCATCTCCTCGCGGCTGTCGAGATTGAGCTCGACGAAGTTTATCCGCGGATCCGTGAGATACTTGCGGCTGCTCGTCCGCCGAACCGCGGCCCACACGTTCATGCCCCGCCGCAAGGCCTCGCTGACGATGAAACTGCCGATAAAACCGCTCGCTCCTGTGATAAGAATGTTCATAAGTGTTACATTTTGGCTACAAAGGTACGATTTTAAAATAAATTATTACTCCCCAACGGCCAAAATACGGATTTATTTCGTTACTTTGCAAGAGGATGCTCCCGCCGCCATAACGCGGCAGAGGCCTGCCTGTCCGGCAACGGGGTCCTTACGGGCGGCCGACGGACGATTATTAACCAAAGTTTCGGATATGGAGTCCATGAAAAACAGAAAGGCGATACATACACAATGTAGGGACATATTCTTGTATTTGTCCGCTTGTAGGGACATATTCTTGTATCTGTCCGCAAACAATGCAATGAGATACGGCATTTGTGTTGCGGACAAATACAAGAATATGTCCCTACATTGTGTATGTATCGCCCTTTTCGTTGGGTTTCACATCCGGAATTTCAATTATTAACTAAACAATTATATATCATGGGAAAGAAAAAAGGAGGCAAACTGCTGTCTAAAAATCAGGTCGGCGAAGCGTTGCTGAAGTTCTTTCAGTCACGTCCGAACGAGACTTTCAGTTTCAAACAGATATTCAAGGCTCTCAAATTCACCACTCATCCGCTCAAGATGCTGGCCATCGACACGATGGAGGAGATGGCGTGGGACGACTTCCTGACGCGCGTGAGCGACAACAGCTATCGTCTGAACACGGCCACACAGATACAGGAGGGCATCTTCCGCCGCAAGGCGAACGGCAAAAACAGCTTCATCCCTGCCGACGGCACGCTGCCGGTCTTTGTCGCCGAACGCAACTCGATGTGGGCGCTCGACGGCGACCGCGTGCAGGTGACGTTCATGGCACGCCGCCAGAAGCACATCCGTGAGGCGATGGTGACAGCCATCATCAAGCGCGCCCACGACACGATGGTCGGCAAACTGCGCGTGGAGGACGACATGGCCTTCCTCGTGACACAGTCCAACATCTTCGCCAACGACATCATCATACCGCAAAACAAGCTCAAGGGCGGCAAGACCGGCCAGAAGGCCGTCGTCCGCGTCATCCGCTGGCCGGACGAAAACCATCGCAACATCATCGGCGAGGTCATCGACGTCTTGGGCGAACAGGGAGACAACGACGTCGAGATGCACGCCATCCTGGCCCAATACGGACTGCCGTATCGCTATCCGAAGGAGGTCGAAGAGGCCGCGGAGAAGATTTCGGCCGACATCACGCCGGAGGACATCGCCGAGCGCGAGGACTTCCGCGACGTCTTCACGTGCACCATCGACCCGCATGACGCCAAAGACTTCGACGACGCGCTGTCGATAAGGAAGACGGAGACTGACGGTCTCTGGGAGGTCGGCGTCCATATCGCCGACGTGTCCCACTATGTCACCGAGGGTTCCGTCATCGACAAGGAGGCCGTCAAGCGCGCCACGAGTGTCTATCTCGTCGACCGCACCATACCGATGTTGCCCGAACGGCTCTGCAATTTCATCTGCTCGTTGCGCCCCGACGAGGAGAAACTGGCATACAGCGTGATATTCGAGATGGACGAAGAGGGCGAGATCAAAAACTGGCATCTGGCCCACACTGTCATCAAGAGCAACCGACGCTACGCCTACGAGGAGGTACAGACCATTCTCGAGCAGAACGGAGTGAAGGACGGAACGGGCCAACCCGCACCCGCTCCTGGACCGGACGGATATGTCGGCGACAACGCTGCGGAGCTGATTCAGCTGGACCGATTGGCCAAGAAGCTGCGCGCGGCGAGGTTCCGGAACGGCGCGGTCAAGTTCGACCGCGAGGAACTGCGCTTCGACATCGACGAGAAGGGCAAACCCACGCGCTGCTACTTCAAGAAGTCGAAGGACGCCAACAAGCTCATCGAGGAGTTCATGCTTCTGGCCAACCGCACCGTCGCCGAAAGCATAGGCCGCGTCAAGAAGGGACAGAAGGCGAAGACCCTGCCCTACCGCATCCACGACCAGCCGGACCCGACGAAGCTCGAGACACTGCGCTCGTTTGTCGTCAAGTTCGGATATAAGATGAAGACGGCGGGCACGCGCGGTGCCATATCGAAGAGTCTCAACACTCTGCTTGACGAGTGCGCCGGACGAAACGAGCAGAAGCTCATCGAGACAGTGGCCCTCCGGGCGATGATGAAGGCGAAATACAGCATCCACAACATCGGCCACTACGGTCTGGCGTTCGACTATTACACCCACTTCACCTCGCCCATCCGCCGCTATCCCGACACGATGGTCCACCGTCTGCTCACCCGCTATCAGCAAGGCGGACGCTCGGCCAACAAGGACCACTACGAGGAGCTTTGCGAACACAGCAGCGAGATGGAGCAGATTGCTCAGAACGCCGAACGCGACTCCATCAAGTATAAGATGGTGGAGTTCATGTCCGACAAGCTGGGCGAGGTCTTCGACGCCCACATCAGCGGCATCCAGAGCTACGGCATCTACTGCGAGATCGACGAAAACCACTGCGAGGGCATGGTGTCACTCCACGATCTGGACGACGACTACTACGACTTTGACGAAAAGAACTACTGCCTCGTCGGACGCCGTCACCACAACAAATATCAGTTGGGCGACCCCGTGCGCATCCAGGTGGCCAAAGCCAACATCGAGAAGAAGCAGCTCGACTTCGTCATCGCCAAAACATGTTAGATGGTAGATGTCAGATGGTAAATGTTAGATGTCAGATGTTAAATGGTAGATGTCAGATGGAAATGTTAGATATTACCGGCCCTTTGCTGCCTAACATCTGACATCTGACATCTGACATCTAACATCTAACATCTAACATTTAACATCTACCATTTACCATCTAACATTTACCATCTCCCGTGTCATTATAATATCAAATATTTAACATTTCAAAAATCGCGAAAAAAGCGAAAAAACAACCTCGGCGGACGTTTTGTCCGCCGTTTTTTGTGCTCCGGGATGACATTTTGACGACCGTCGCCGACCAACGGGGCCCTCCCGGGGTCGCAACGGGCACGCCGTCACACTCCAACGAGCACGCCGTTGTAATGCAACGGGGGCCCCGTTGCAACCCCGTAAGGGCCTTACGGCAAGACCCGAAACCGGCCGCGATTTTTCCAAGAAAGCCAAATCGTTGACTATCAACAACTTGCATGAAATCACGAAAAACACCAATTTTTTCGCAAAAATCCGTCCATCGCAGTGTCTTCACAATTTTTCGACAGTGTTTTGTCAATATAATTCTGAATTTTTAACAATTCGAGGAGCAACAAACAGACCGATTTCTCAAATGGCAATTCATATATAAAACAAATCGTTTTTATGGCCATTTTTTTGTTTTTACAAAATAAATGTGTAATTTTGCGTATATAATATTATGTCCGAAGAAGTATTCATCTCACAATATGTCACTGCCAACAAGACGGGCTACGAGTTCTTATCAGAATTCTACGAGTCAACAATGCAGACCGACTCCGAAAAAATCTATGTAGATTTCACATGGTGCAAGGAATTTGATGCAAATCTTTCCGCCGTCATGGGAGCTTTTTTGGACAAGCTGGCATACGACGGACACAACATATTCCTCAGGAGCCCCAAGTCTCCGGGAGTGAGACGGGCACTGTCAAGAAACAAATTTTTCAAGGCTTTCGACCTTGAGACAAAATATGAAGACCGTGAGAACTATATCGAATACCGGCGGTTTGGTGTGTCCGACACTTCGGCCTTCAAAGAGTATATCGGCACGGAACTCATACAGAAAAAGCGGTTTCCAAAGTGTTCGGAAAAGGCGAAATCGAAGATTATCGAAAGTATATATGAGATCTTTGCCAATGCCGTCAGCCACGGCGGATGCAACAACGTCTACTGTTGTGGAGAAGTGCACACACGGGACGGCCGGACAATGCTTGACCTGACTTTCGTAAACCTTGGTAGGTCTATCGTGGAAAACGTCAACAAATTCCTGATGGGCAAAGGAGCTGCTCCAATGAGCTCTTGTGAGACACTGGAATGGGCTTTTGTCGAAGGAAACACGACCAAATCGATACCGGGAGGACTGGGACTGGCCATACTGAAAGAGTTTGTCGAAATGAATGACGGGACAATACAGATGATATCAGGAGACGCCATGTTGGAGATAAAAGGCAAAGTCCCTACCGACACCGTCTTGAGCAAATGGTTTCCCGGCACGATAGTCACCGTAGAGTTCAACTGCGATGATGAGAAAGAATATATGCTGACGGACGAAGTTCCCGACAAAGACAACCTGTTTTAAGAACAACCTATACTTACGCTTATGACCAAGATTGAAATAAACAAATTCATATCCCTCAACCAGGGAATAACCTCTGAGGAGGGACAACCCATCTACGAGAAAATCATGGACTGCCTTTCCAGGCAGGAGGATGTGACACTCGATTTCGATGGTGTGATGTTTCTGACCACAGCATTTCTCAATGTGGCCATCGGCACCCTATACAAAGACTACACCGGAGAACAGTTGCAGGCAAAGCTCCACATCGTCAACGCCAACGACGAAACAAAAGCCCGCATCAAGAAAGTGACGGACAACGCCAAAGCGTTCTACAATAACGAGGCGGAATTTAATCAAACGGTTGAGGAGGTTCTCAATGGCAACATGTAAAATTGCGAAGCACGAGGTATCACCCACTTACAGCTACATCTTCGACACAAACGTCTGGATTTACATCTTTGCCCCCATCGCCGGAGTAAAACCACATAAGCAAAAAGAATACAGCCAACTGCTGAAAGACATCCGTTCAAGAGAAGCAACCATCTGGATCAGTTCGCTCATCGTGTCCGAATATGTCAATGCAGTGCTCAGAATAGCCTTCAAACAATGGATGCACAGCAACAAACTATACACCGCGGACTTCAAGCATGACTTTCGACCGACAGCAGAATACAAGGCAGCTCTCTCCGATGCCAAACTTCAAGTAAACGCGATACTTGGTATATGCGAACGCCGACCGGACGATTTCAATCACATAGACGTCGGCAACATCATCGCTTCGATGAATACAACATCTTATGATTTTGGTGACGCAATGATTGCAAATGTATGCGAACGCAACAAAGAGATACATCTCGTCACCGATGACACTGACATCACTATGGCGGAAGTGCCTTTCAACGTCATCACGGCTTGACCGTCATCACGGTGACAATCTCCGGTTTTTCTCCGCTATTCCCCGACATTTTGCGCAACGGATAGCGGTCCGGCGGATTTATCCGCCATTATTGCAATCCGAGGTTACAGCCATTCAATCATAAAGCAACAAGTAAAAGATTATATGACAAAACAATTACACCACATCGCTCTCTCCGCAGTGGCGCTACTCATGACTTTCGTCAGCAGCGCATGGGCGGCACCCGGCGTGGTCATCACACCGGAACAACTGACCGAAGACAACCTCGTGGCCATCGACCGGACGACGGCCGTATTCAAATTTACCGTCGAGGCGACCGAGCTACCGGCCGACGCCCCCATCTATCTCACGGGCGGCGACGCGGCGTTCAGCCTCAACAGCACAGTCATACCGGCCGGAACATCGACGACGGAAATCATCGTGAGCGTCATGCCGACCTCGATGGGGACCCACAAGGGCGGTATCACGTTCGATTTTGACGCCATCAATCCGGAGTTGAACCAGAGTTATACGTTCTCCGTCAAAGCCTACGACCCGGACCATCTGCCCGTCCTCACGCTCAGTCAGACCGAGGTGACGCTTGAGGCTAAGGTCGGCGAACGCACGGAGGCGACGGTAAAGCTGATGCCGGACCACTGTTTCGACTACATCAACGTCAAGTCTGGCGAAGCCGTGGGCACGGGCATCATCATCGGAAGCACGCTCTATCTGCCCAACGTGGCCGAACAGAACGTCCGGCTGACATTCCAACCGAAGACGGCGGGCACGGTGACACAGACATTCACGTTCACCACCCTGCTCGGTTCGCCGGTCGTGCTCACCGTGATGGGCAAGGCAACAGGCGAAGAGGAACCTGAAGAGAAGGAGGGGGACGAGTTCAGACTGGATGCGTCCGCGCCGCTGACGACATACGTGCAGGACTTCGAGACCGTCGGCCGCAACCAGCCGTTGTCTCTCGACGGCTGGACCAACGTTGCCGAAAAGGGCACACGCGCATGGTGGGGCTACGTGACCGAAGGCGACGACGCTTTCATGGCGGCCAAAGCGACACTCTATGACTCGAAAGTGGCAGAAGCGGACGGCACCGACGCGAGCATGCTGCTCGTCAGTCCGGCCCTTGACTATAAGAACGCGAAGAACCGTGTGCTGGACTTCCGTCTCATGGGCCAGTTCCTCCACGAAGGTCAGGCCGAGACGCTCGACATCTGTCTGATAGAGATGGTGGACGGCCAACCGGCCGTATATCCTATGGGCGGTTTTGACATACCGGCCAAAGAGGACGAGAGCGGCACGTGGATACCATACACGGTGGACATGAGTCTGATTCCGGACATGCCCGACGTGTTCTTCATCGGTTTCCGCCTGTCAGCCAAACGCAGTTCCGGTTCGACGGCGACATATTACATCGACGACTTCCGTTGGGGCTTGTCGGAAGGCTCCGGCATCACCACTGCCGTAACGGCCGACACAACTGACACGGCAGTATATAGCCTGCAAGGTGTCCGCGTGGCCGGCAACGCATCGCAGGAGACACTCGGCCGACTTGCTCCGGGCATATATGTATCGGGTGGAAAGAAATTTGTTTTGAGATGAAAAAGATGAAAAAAGCTCCCTGCGGGGAGCTTTTTTCATCTGACGACAGATTGCAGAACTCCCACAAGTAGGGTCGCGACCCGTCGCGACCGCCTCCTTGGCAACTGATTCAACGCGATCCGTTGGCTTATATGCACGTTCCATCAGGCGGTTGGTCTATGTGGCAAGGTGGCGGTCGCGACGGGTCGCGACCCTACTTGTGGGAATTCCGCAACGCCCTCATAAAAAAGGCCTCTCAAACACCACCCTTTCCCCCGTCACCGGATGATCAAACTCCAGCCTTGCGGCATGGAGACAGAGGCGTTCGGCGGGCTGTCCGTAGAGCGGGTCGCCGACAATGGGACGCCCGAGACCGGCGGGATGGGCGCAATGGACGCGAAGCTGGTGAGTGCGGCCCGTGAGCGGATGGAGCTCCACGAGACTACGGCCAAGGACGTCGGTGGACAGCAGACGACACTCGGTCACGGCAGAACGGCCATGAACGGGGTCGACAACCTGACGCGGACGGTCTTGCGGGTCAGGACGGAGAGGAAGACTGATGCGAATGGGAGCGTCGGACGGAATGGCAGGGGAAGACGGAACTACCGGCGAGAGCAGAGCCAAGTATGTCTTGCTGACGGTACGGGCGGCAAACTGGGCCTGCAGATTGTGGTATGCCGCCAGCGTCTTGGCCACAACGAGCAGTCCCGACGTGTCCATGTCAAGCCGGTGGACCATCATCGGGCCGTCGGCATCGGGACAGTGCATACGCATGAGCGACAGCACAGAACGGCGGCGGCTACGCCCCGGAACGGAAAGCATGCCGGCAGGTTTGTTCACCACGACAATAGCAGTGTCTTCATATACTATCTCCAACTGGCCACTATCGTCGGCAGTGAGCGGGTCCGGATCGACATCAAGACCACCGAGCATGTGGGTCAGAATCGGGAGACACTTGCCGCGACAGGCGGGATAGTAATGAAGATGGCGGCGTATCTCGGTGCGTAGAGACTCTCCCCACCAGAATTCGGCCATGCACAGCGGCCGCAAACCGCTACGGTAGGCCTGCTGAAGGAGTTTCGGAGCACAGCAGTCGCCTGCTCCGGAGGGCGGTATGGTGCCCGTGGCGGCAGCAAAAATATCCACGAGTGTGCGACTATGGCCGTCAGCATCCGACACTTCATATTGGGTGAAGAGCCAGCGTTGCAGCTCGTCGGACATACGGTGACGACGCTCGCGCAGTGCCGTGATCTGCCCGTCATAGACAGCGAGGCGCTCTTCGGCTTCCGACGTGAGCCCGGCCCAATGTCGACGCAGCCGTTTCAACTCGGCTTTCTGATGCTGACTCTCGCGGACGAGTTGCGACTCGTCCGCACCGCTACGACGCTGCCGGTCACGCTCGAGTTTCGATTGGGCCATCATCTGCCGGTAGTCGTCGACAGCTTCGGCGGCCCGACGGCGCACGTCGGTCAGCGCCGAGACGGCCGCCATGCGCTCCGCAGACTGCTCGATGGCCGCGATACGGCGGTTGATGGCGGATATTTCGGCCTCACGGGTCTTGAAATAACCGTCCGGTTGCTGAGAGTCGAAGACCGGGGGAACGAACCACGGCCAGTCGTTGCGGCCGCCGATGAGACCGGAGTAGGCGGCAAGAAAGGCTGTCTGTCCGTCGGGACATTCGACGACCAGGACACCGAACATTTTTCCTCGCCCCACTTCCTCGTTCCAGACATTAGCCGTAGATTCGTCAACAGGCGACACACCGCTACGGCCGACGGTCTCGATGTGACGGCGGACTTCGGCAGCGGCGGCCACACAAAGCGGATGGGGCGTATAGCAGAAGGGATACGTGAAACGCTTCGGCGGCGCAACGGACGATTCCAAAGTATGGAGCCACGACGGACGGACGGCACCGGACAAGTGCTGATTGTTATCATTCATGGCTGCAAAGTTACGCTTTTTTCCTGACTTTAAAAGCCGGGCCGGATGTAAGAGCACTGCCGGAACGAACAAAACAGGATTTATCCATAGTCATAGTCCGCTCATTTGAAAAGGGCAAGAATAAGATACGTTTATTTTAAAATTGTTCTTTTTTTCCGTAATAATCTTAAATTTAAAAAGCAAAAAGACTTTCGTCGTGTCATTTCCTTTGTTGTCTCATCGGAATATTCTATCTTTGCAAGCAGTTTATAATTGACTACACATATTTATATTATGAATAAAAAGATCGTTCTGCCACTCGCCGTGGTAATACTGTTGCTGATAGCAGGCATCGGTTATCTCGCTTTAAACCTCGCCCAACAGAAGGAAGCCAACAAGGAAATGCAGGAATTGGCCGACCTCGACAAGAAGGAAATGGAAAACGAGTATGAGCAGTTTGCCCGCCAGTACAGCGAGATGATGACTCAGATCAACAACGACTCCATCGTGGAGCAGCTCACCCAAGAGCAGCTTCGTACCCAACAACTGCTGGAAGAGTTGAAAAACGTCAAGAGCACCAACGCCCGCGAGATTGCACGACTGAAGAAAGAGCTGGCCACCGTACGCGCCGTGCTGCGCAACTACGTGCTGGAGATAGACTCGCTCAACCGCGTGAACCAGTCTCTGACCGACGAGAACGAACGCATGAAGAACCGATACAGCGAGGCAACTCGCCAAATAGAGGGTCTGAGCAGCGAGAAGGCATCGCTCTCGGAAAAAGTAGCCATCGCCGCACAGCTTGACGCCACCAACATCAGAATGTTCATCAAGAAGAAGAGCAACAAGGTGGCAAAGAAGATAAAGGATTGCCGAAATATAGAAGTAGCGTTCACCATAGCACGCAATGTGACCGCGCCAAATGGCATGAAGACTTTCTATGTACGCATCACCACACCTACGGGAGCGGTACTCGGCAACGGTGCCACATTCCCATACGAAGACCGCAACATCGAGTATTCGATGAGGAAGAACATGGAATACACCGGCGAAGAACTGCAGGTGACAACCTACTGGAACGTTGCCGAATTCCTCAGTTCCGGCAATTATACGGTCAGCATCTTTGCAGACGGCAACATGATTGGCTCGCGGACATTCGCGTTCAAATAAAACAGAGATCTCGTTCAAATAAGAAAAAACTTAAATAACCGTCTTATGAAGCATCTGATAGGAATAGTCCTCGTCTCGGGCTTTGTCCTGCCGGCTGCGGCACAGCGTGTACTCTGTTTGGACAGTTGCCGGGCGATGGCCCTACGCAACAACAAGCAGGTCGCCGCCGCTCAAGTGAAGCAGGACATGGCGCGAAACATAAGGAAGTCGGCACGGACAAAATATCTGCCGCATGTCAACGCGATGGGCGGATATGTCTATTCCAGCCGTGAGGTGTCAATCCTCAACGGGGAACAAAAAGACGCATTAGGAAACATCGGAACAAGCACAAGTCAGGGCATCGGACAGGCTTTCGAGGGTTTCGGAAGCAGTCTCACTGACGCTCAAAAAGCGGCACTCGGACAGCAATTGGCCGGCTTCGGCATATCTCCTTCAGATCTCATGTCAGGCATCAACGGCCATCTGACAGCCCTCGCATCGGGTCTCAACGCCCGCGGTCAGGCCATAGCAGATGCGTTCCGTACAGACACGCGCAACATGTTTGCCGGTTCGGTGATGGTCACGCAGCCATTGTTCATGGGCGGTGCCATCGTCGCGATGAACAGAATGGCAGACATCGGAGAGAAAATGGCGGCCAACAGCGGTGACGCCACACGACAGGCTACGATCTATGACACAGACCGAGCCTACTGGATGGTGGTCTCCTTGAAACATAAGAAGCGCTTGGCCGAGAGCTATCTCGGACTCGTCAAGCAATTGGCAGCAGACGTCGACAAGATGATAGCCGAGGGCGTGGCGACCCGCGCCGACGGGCTGAAAGTGGCAGTGAAAGTCAATGAAGCCGAAATGACACTCTCGCAGGTTGACGACGGACTGACTCTGGCACGCATGCTGCTCTGCCAGACGTGTGGAATGTCGCTCGACGAGCAGTTCACACTGGCGGACGAGAACAACGACGACCTGTCCGTCGGACTGTCGACAACCGACGACCGCCACATTTCGGATGTCCTCGAGCATCGTCCTGAATTGCGAATGTTGCAGAACACGGTGGACCTCAGCCGGCAAGCGACCAACATGCTGAAGGCCGGCAATCTCCCGAAAGTGGGGCTGTTCGGAGGCTATACGGTAACCAACCCTAACGTATATGACGGTTTCCACAAGAAGTTCGGCGGCGTATGGAACATCGGAGTTATGCTCACCGTACCGGTGTGGAACTGGGGTGACGTTGCCTATAAGGTGCGGGCTTCGAAGAATGCGACCGCCATCGCAGAATTGGAACTTAACGAAAATCGGGAGAAAGTGGAGCTGCAAGTTAACCAAAGCCGCTTCAAAGTGACCGAAGCAGACAAGCGTCTGAAGATGGCACAGTCCAACATACGCCACGCGGAGGAAAATCTGAGATGCGCCAACGTCGGTTTCAGCGAGGGAGTGATACAGAGCACCACCGTAATGGAGGCGCAAACAGCCTGGTTGCAAGCGCAATCGCAGAAGATTGACGCCGAAATAGACATCCGACTCAGCCGCGTCAATCTCGCCAAAGCACTCGGAACGTTAGAATAAGAAAGCCCGAAAGAAAGCAATGAAAGCACAACAACAATAATATAGAGGAGCAACGAATATGTCAGTCAAATCACAACGCAACAATATACTGCAGGCAATAGCAGGCTTCACACTGGTGGTCATCATCGTCGCCGCCATCGGCTATTTCACCATCGGCAATGAACCGGACATCATTCAGGGACAGGTCGAGGTCACGGAATACAGAGTTTCGAGCAAGGTTCCGGGCCGCATACTTGAACTTCGTGTGAAGGAAGGCGACTACGTGAAAGTCGGCGACACGCTCGCCATACTGGATGCACCGGATGTAAGGGCCAAGATGACCCAGGCACAGAGTGCCGAAGAAGCTGCGGCAGCAATGGATGAGATGGCCCGGGCGGGTGCAAGGGCGGAACAGATAAGAGGCGCTTATCAGCTTCTCCAGCAGGCAAAGGCCGGTGCGGAGATTGCCGAAAAGTCCTACAAACGTGTCCAGCGGCTCTACGAAGAGGGCGTCATGACAGCCCAAAAGCGTGACGAGGCGCTGGCCAACTATAAGGCTATGGAAGCTCAGATGAAGGCCGCGCAGAGCCAGTATGACATGGCACGCAACGGAGCACGCCGTGAAGAAAAGATGGCGGCCGCCGCACAGGTGGGCCGCGCACGCGGTGCCGTGGCGGAAATAGGCTCTTATATCAACGAGACCGTGCAGACGGCGCAGATGGAAGGCGAAGTCAGCGACGTATATCCGAAGGTCGGCGAACTTGTCGGAACAGGGTCGCCAATCATGACGATAGCCGTAATGAAGGACCTTTGGGGCACATTCAATGTCCGGGAAGACCACATTCAAGGCATGAAGGTCGGCGACGAGCTGACAGCATTTGTTCCGGCGTTCGGCAAAGACATCCGCATGAAGGTCTACCACATCAAGGACGAGGGCAGTTATGCCGTATGGAAGGCGACCAAAGCCAACGGTCAGTATGACCTGAAGACCTTCGAAATCAAAGCCAGACCGGTGGAGCCGGTGGACGGTTTGCGCCCCGGAATGTCACTGATCGTCAACTGCGATAAATAAAAATCTAACCGTGGCGTCAACCGGATTTATAAGAAACGTGATGAGAGTGGCCCGCCGAGAGCTGTCATTCATCATCAGTCAGCCCATCTATTGGTTCTGTATGGTGGTCTTTCCGTTGTTGGTCACGGTGTTCTTCACGTCCCTCATGAACGAAGGGCAGCCGCAGGACATGCCCGTGGGAGTGGTCGACTGCGACAACACGTCAACCTCACGGCGTCTCATACGCAATCTGGACGCTTTCCAAAGCACCCACGTGGTGGCACGATACCCGAGTGTCAGCGATGCCCGCAAGGCCATACAACGCAACGAAATCTACGCCTTCCTGTATATTCCGGAAGGCACGGCAGAACGGTTGACAGCCGGTCGTCAACCGAAAGTTTCCTATTATTACAGCCTTACCTCTCTCACGGCCGGCGCACTGCTGTTCAAAGACCTCAAGACAATCACGACTTTAGGTTCTGCCGCCGTCGGTCAGACGACGATGTCAGCACGCGGTTATACGCTGCGACAGATACAGACGTTCCTCCAACCCATCGTCATCGATCTCCATCCGATATCCAATCCGTGGACAAACTATAACATCTATCTCAGCACAATGCTTGTCCCGGGACTTATCATGCTCTTCATTTTCCTCATCACCGCCTATTCCGTCGGCACCGAACTGAAGTTCGGGCGTTCCCGCGGATGGCTTGCGACAGCCGACGGAGACATCGTCGCGGCAGTGGCAGGCAAGCTGTTGCCTCAGACTGCAGTCTATCTGACCATCATGTACGCCCATCTTTATTATATCTTCGGAGTGTTGTCGTTCCCCCACCCCGGCGGAGTCATCCCGATCCTGTTGCTCGGATTGCTCGCCGTCTTAGCCTCCCAAGGCTTCGGCGTGTTCATGTTCGGCCTCATCCCGTCGCTGCGTCTGTCGATGAGCACATGCTCTCTGTGGGCCGTTCTGAGTTTCTCCATTGCCGGTTCGGCCTACCCGCTGGCAGACATGGACGCCCCACTGCAGTCGTTAGCATGGCTGTTTCCGCTCAGACACTACTTCATGACATATCAGATAACTATATTCAACGGTTTTCCTCTCGCCGACGCATGGCCGCACATCACGGCTCTGGCACTCTTCGCCCTACTCCCGCTCACGATACTCAGACGTCTCCGCTACGCCATGCTCAACTATGTCTACATGGCATGACGTGACAACAGAATAAAAGTGACGGTATTGCGGAAGCGGCGCAACAATATCGCAAACCAACAACAAGGTATCCGAAACACGATATATGAATAATACAGGATTTTGGAATAGGACCCGGGAAGGACTGCTCGACGCCTGCTACATCTGGTGGCAGGAGATGAAGGGCGTGGTCAAAGACGAGGGAGTGCTCATCTTCTTCATCCTCGTGCCCTTGGCCTACCCGCTACTGTACTCATGGATCTACAACAATGAGATAGTCCACGAAGTGCCCGTCGTGGTCGTGGACGACTCCCGCAGTGCGCTGAGCAGAGAGTTCGTGAGACATTGCGACGCCTCTCCGGATGTTATGGTCAAATGCCACGCGGCCGATATGGAAGAGGCACGGACACTCATCGGACGTCAGGAGGTGAAAGGCATCTACTACATCCCCTCCGACTTCTCCACCCGTCTGGCCCGCATGGAGCAGACCGCTGTCAGCGTCTACTGCGACATGAGCCTCATGCTGACCTACAAAGCCATCTTCCAAACGGCCACCGCTGTGTCACAGGACATGAATGGCAAGATACAGATAAAGCTCTCCGGCAACTATACCGACCGTGAAGACGAGATAACCACAATGCCACTGAAGAGCGACGATGTGCCGATATTCAATTCCACAAGCGGCTATGGCAACTTCATCCTGCCCGGTGTGCTCATGCTCATCATCCAGCAGACCCTTGTCCTCGGCATCGGCCTTGCGGCAGGAACGGCACGCGAGACCAACCGCTTCCGCGAGCTCATCCCCATCAGCCGCCACTATCGCGGTGTCCTGCGCATCGTCACGGGCAAGGCGATGTGTTATCTGATGATATACGCTGTGCTTTCTGCCTATCTGACTCTCGTCATTCCACGTCTGTTCGGCTTTGTCAATATGGTTCAGGGAGCCACGTTGGCGACCATCATGCTGCCCTATCTGCTGGCCTGCATCTTCTTCGGCATGACCGTGTCGTGTCTCATCCGCTATCGCGAAAACGTCATGCTGATAGTCATCTTCTGTTCCGTCCCGTTGCTGTTCCTCTCCGGTGTGTCATGGCCGCAGAGCAACATACCCGGTTTATGGCAGGGCGTCTCATGGCTCTTCCCGTCGACATTTGGCGTCAGAGCTTTCGTCCGGACCTCCATGATGGGTGCGACGATAGATGATGTCACCACCGAATACGCGATGATGTGGGTTCAGACGCTTGCATACTTCTTCATAGCCTGCGCCGTCTACCGTTATCAAATCAGCCTTTCGCGCCGCAAAGTACTTGACCAGCTCAACCATATCCGCCACAAACGGGAAGTCAGACGGCGGCTGAAAGCTGTCAGACAAGTAAGCGGCGGAAGCAAATAACACGACCGGGAAAAACGGATGAGCATGCGAGAAGATCCCAAATGGACAATAATAAAAGCTCAAATGAACTTTTGTCATTGTCCATTTGAGCTCTAAAGTCTTTCAATTGTGAGCGGGAAAAAGCCGCAGATGCCTTAATTTCCCTTTTCTCCTGCAGTTTTCTTCTGCAGTTCTATCACGGCCTTACCGTCCGCATTGTTCAGCATCAGCGTAGAACCCTTCTTCAGACTGAACGACTTGACTTCGCCGAAAGCGCCAAGCAAGCGGTCTTCCAGAGCCATGTCAGGACACATCATGCGCGTACTTCCCATCTTGCTGAGGTCTATCGTTTTCTTGACGGGGTCTGCGTCAAACACTCCCGTGAGACGGTTGCAGCTCGTACTGCCATAGACACGCTTCTTGTCTGCATCAATTCCGATGAACGGAGCGTTCTGCCCGTCGGCCGCCGCAACGTCGCTGCCATTGATTTTCACTACGCTCCATTCGCCATTGAGGCCGCTGAGCGATACTGCTTTCTGTGCTGTGCCGCACGATACCATCGCCGCCACGGCACAGACAAATACCATAATCTTCTTCATATTCATATTATTAAAATGTTCATCCGGTTCCATCTCATGACGGCCGGCTGTCCTCATTGGCACAGACAATATGCAGTCCACGTGTTCCTGCCAGCCGTCAATCGTCAATATCGGTCACACGGAAGTCCTTGTCGAACTTTATCTCCAGTCCGTTGTCCAGTTTCACCTCATACTTTCCCTTGCTGCTGCGCTCTATCTCCAGCATCTTCGCTTTAGGATAATAGCTCTTCAGATAGCTGCGTATGGGTTTGGGAACAACCGATGAAGGCACTTCCGACCAGCGGCACGTGATCTCCTTCCACTGGCCGTGACTGTCAAACTCAACCTTGTCGCCGTTGGTGAAGACGACATTATAGCCGTTGTAGAACAGGCCGTCGTCTATCTTCGCCATTGCGACACGGCGTCCGGAGAAGTCTTTCTTTACCAACTGCTGTGCATTGCCCGGCAATTGGGTTACCTCTATCGGCCGGTCCATTCCTGCGAGTGCAGCCGAACTGGTCATCATTGCAGCTGCTACGGTCATCATGACCTTCTTTGTCAAATTTTTCATAAGCGGTTAAATTTAAAGTGAGTAATCCTGTTGACAGTGCAAATATACGCACAATAAGTCACACTTCATCATCCTCAAACACAACTTAACCAACTTTTCGATTACTTCGCGGATGCTAAACGGGGTTAAAGAGACAAAAGGAGTTAAGGAGTAAAAGGGAGTCATCACTCCGCTACGCTCCGTTCTGGGAGTTAAGCCAATGCTCCTACTGCTTCCGGAAAGTTCTCATAGAGAGTTGCCAAAGGGTAGCAGTAGACCTGCTTCCTTGATTTGTCAGCCCTCCGTCAGCGTGATACCGTCATCGGCGATGGTTATCAGCCGGCGTCGATAGAGGTCTCCGACAGCTTTCTTGTATGCCTTCTTGCTGACCTTGAAGCGGTCGACAATCAACTCGGCGGGGCTCTTGTCACCCAAGTCACAGTGACCGTTGTTGTTGCGCAGATATTCGAGCAGCGTCTCGGAAAATTCCTCCGTCTGACGGCGGCCTGTCGGCTGGAGCGTCACGTCGATTTTGCCGTCCTGCCTGATGTGGTCAATATATCCCTTGAGGCGGTCGCCCGTCGTGAGATAACGGAATATCTGGTCCTGATAGACCAGCCCGCTGAACTTGTTGTCCACAATCACCTTGAAGCCCAATTCGGTCTTCTGCCACACCAGCAGGTCGACCTCGTCACCGTGACGATAGCGTGGCTGCTCCTGCGAGAGATAGCGCTCGACCTTCGCCGAGGCCATCATGCGGTAGCTGTCCTCGTCCACCGTCACATAGACTATGTATGACGAGCCGCGTTCCATGCGCTTCTTCTGCTCCCGGAAGGGACAAAACAGGTCTTTCATCAAGCCCCAGTCGAGGAACGCACCGTATTCGTTAACCCAGGCGACCTCCAGACATGCGAACTCGCCGACACGCGCTTTGGGCTGCTGGGTGGTAGCCACGGGGCGCTCGTCCTGGTCAAGATAGACGAAGACGTCAATCTCGTCGCCAGGCCGCAAGTCCTCGGGCACATAGCGTGCGGGCAACAATATCTCGCCCTCGTCGCCACCGTCGAGGTACATTCCGAAGTCTACCTTCTTGACAACCGTCATCCGGTTGTAGTCTCCTAACTTTATTCTATTCATCTGTTTCTTTCTTTTGTGGTTCTGTGGCAGCCTCCGTCTCCACCTCCAACAGTCCGTCGCGCATCTTTATCGTGCGGTCGGTGATGGCCGCCAGTTGCTCGTCGTGGGTCACGATGACAAATGTCTGACCGAAGCGGTCGCGCAAGTCGAAGAACAGTTGGTGCAGCTCGGCCTTGTTTTTTGAGTCCAGACTGCCCGAGGGCTCGTCCGCGAGGATGACGGCGGGGTTGTTGACGAGCGCACGTGCCACAGCCACACGCTGCTTTTCGCCGCCCGACAGCTCGTTGGGCTTGTGGTTGGCACGGTCGGTGAGCCCCATGAAGTCGAGCAGTTCCTCCGCCCTGCGACGCGCATCCTTGGTGGACGTGCCGGCGATGTAGGCCGGAATCATGATGTTCTCGATGGCCGTAAACTCGGGCAGGAGTTGGTGAAACTGAAACACGAAACCGATATGTCGGTTGCGGAACTCAGCCAGCCGCTTGGCGTTCATGCTTCCCGTGTCCACACCGTCCACCACGACGGTGCCGCTGTCGGCGCGATCGAGAGTGCCGACGATTTGCAGCAGCGTCGTCTTGCCGGCGCCACTGGGGCCGACGATGCTCACGACCTCGCCCTTTCCGATCTCAAGGTTGATGCCCTTGAGCACTTGCAGCGAGCCGAAACTCTTCTTTATATCTTTTATCTCAATCATTCTTACTTATTCTATGAGTCAAAAAACCAAATCGTCATTCGTTCTCCCGACATCCTCAATGGCGACGCCACATCTTCAACAGCGAGGCGTAGGCACTCTCCTGCTCCTGCCGTTGCGGTGCGGTGAAGGTCATAACGTCTTGCGGCTGACCGTTCTGGTCGGGATATATGAGCATCAGACTGCAGTCCGGAAAGGCCGCGGTAAGCTCCTCCGGCAGACGTTCGAAGGCCGGCTTATATGACACCGTCCCCTGACGGGCGGTCACGACGACAAACAGGTGGTCAGCATTGACCTCGCGGGAGAGTTGCGTCAGGTCCTTCCAATGAGCCATGACGACATATTCGGCGCGCACCTCGGGGTGACGGTTCTGTATGTATTCGCTGATGAGAGCCATCGTGTCCTGCCGTCCGTGGAAGACGATGCGGCAACCGAGGTTGCCGGCCAAACGGGACAGACGCTCCGTCCAGCGATAGAATCCCGGTTCAAACTCGACGCGCGACGGCACCGCCACATGTATGCGGCGGATGGTGTTGAGCGGCCGGACGATGCGACAGATCATTATCTGGCGGTTTATCTCCGTGATGAGTCCCTGCGTATAGGCTCCCCAGAAGCTGTCCGTGGGAGTCGTGCGGCGGTGCATGCCCATGATGATTTCCGAAGCGGCGTTCTCCTTGAAGGCGTGTTTGATGCCGTTGGCGATATTGATGGCCAGCCGGCTCTGTGTCTGCATCCGCACATCGGCCGATCCGGCGACGGCCTCGGCGTGCTCGAGCAGCTTGCGTCCGGCCGTCTGGTTGCGCCCGCTGTAGATATCGTCGTAGACTACGTTGAGTCCGATCAGTCCGCGGTTGAGCTTCTTGTTCCGCATCAATATGGCCAGATGGATCAGCGAGTCGGCCGTCTCGGCGTGCTGGAGAGGCAGGAGCATCTTCTCGTCGTCGCCCGCCTTGGCCGGCTCCTCGGGCTGCATCTTCTCGCGGAGGAGTATCGAGCGGGCCGAATTTTCCACGACAAACGAACTGATGATGCACGTGAAGAGTATCATCATGACCACTCCGTTGAGCATGTTGGCGTCGACCAGATAGCTGCCGTCGTCCATCTTAAGCCCCATTCCGACAATGGTCATGGCGATGCCGCCGGCGGCGTGTGCCTCGGTGAGGCCGAACATCATGTGACCGGCAAGCAAAGGACGATGGAAGAAGAAGCAGGAGACGTAGGCGGCGACGGCCTTGCTGAGCGTTCCGATGACGACCATGCAGAACACGACCCACAGTGTGTCCCAACCGTGGAAGAGGACGCTGATGTCGATGAGCATGCCGACACCGATAAGGAAGTAGGGGATGAAGAGCGCGTTGCCGACGAACTCGATGCGGTTCATCAGCGGCGAGACGCTCGGGATGAAGCGGTTGAGGGTCAGTCCGGCGGTGAAAGCGCCGAAGATGCCCTCCAATCCGCACATTTCGGCGGTGGCGGCGCTCAGGAAAAGTATCGACAACACATATATATACAGCATCACCGAATCAGAATAATGTCTGAAAAACCACCGCGTCATCCGTGGCAGCAGTAGCGACGAACCGGCACAAAAGAGGACCACCTTGCCCACAAAGAGCGCCCAGAAGCCGAAGTCCATATCGCCGTCATGCGCTCCGACGATGGCTGCCAGCACGAGCAGTGACAGCGTCAGGGCTATCATGGAGGAACCGACACTGAGCGTGACGCTCGAATGTTTCTGCAATCCGTAGCGGCAGACTATCGGATAGGCTATCAGCGTGTTTGCCGCGAGGATACAGGACAGCAGGAGTGACGCTTCCGTCGAGTAGCCCAAGAGCCACACGCCGGCACCATAGGCCATGACGAAGGGCACGGCAAACGTGAGCAGACCGAAGATCATAAACTGCAGCTTGCGCCTCATGATGTCCGTCAGGTTCATCTCCAGTCCTGCGAGGAACATGATGTAGAGCACGCCCACCTTGCCGAACAGTTCGAAGGAGGAGTCACGTTCGAGGATGTTGAACCCGTAACGGCCCACGGCAATGCCTGCCAGAACCATGCCGATGATATGCGGAATACGCAGACGCCCCATGATGATTGGGGCGAAAAGGATGATACAGAGCACGACAAAGAATATCAGTGTCGGGTCGGTGATCGGGAAATAATGTGACATATCGGATATGCTCATCAATCGGAATCATTGCATTTCACAGTGCAAAGGTGCAAAAAAAATATCAGACGAGAGCGGTTATTACCCTAAAAGTTGTAATTTTGCAGCAAAATAGGCTTGGCAAGTAACAATCAGACAAGAATAATCAAACAACAAAAAGACATAAGAGACATGAAAGTAGCTATTGTAGGAGCGAGCGGAGCCGTGGGACAGGAGTTCCTCCGCGTGCTCGCAGAGAGAAACTTCCCTATGGACGATCTCGTCCTGTTCGGTTCGGAGCGCAGCGCCGGGACACGCTATGAGTTCCGCGGACGCGAGTATGAGGTCCAACAGCTCCGTCACGGAGACCAGTTCCGCGATGTCGACATCGCCTTCACCTCTGCCGGAGCAGGGACATCCAAGGAATTTGCCGAGGACATCACGCGCTACGGCGCCGTCATGATCGACAACTCCAGTGCCTTCCGCATGGACGACGACGTGCCATTGGTCGTACCGGAGTGCAACGCCGAGGACGCCCTCAACCGTCCGCGCGGCATCATCGCCAACCCCAACTGCACGACCATCATGATGGTCGTCGTGCTCCAGCCGTTGGAAGAGCTGAGCCACATCCGCCGCATCCACGTGGCGAGCTATCAGAGCGCAAGCGGCGCCGGCGCGGCTGCTATGGCCGAACTGCAGCAGCAGTACAGCGAGATCATCGCCGACCGGCCCGTGACGGTCAAGAAGTTTCCGCATCAGTTGGCCTACAACGTCATCCCGCAGATTGACGTCTTCCAGCCCAACGGATATACGAAGGAGGAGATGAAGATGTTCAACGAGACCCGCAAGATCATGCACAGCGACGTCAAGTGCTCGGCGATGTGCGTCCGCGTGTCTTCGCTGCGCGCCCACTCGGAGTCCGTATGGATCGAGACCGAGCGTCCCATCAGCGTCGAAGAGGCCCGCCAGGCTATCGCCGCTGCTCCGGGCGTGACGCTTCAGGACGACCCGGACAATCTCGTCTATCCCATGCCGTTGGAGACTGCGGGCAAGGACGACATCTATGTGGGCCGTGTGCGCAAGGATCTCGCCGACGACTGCGGCCTGACCTTCTGGCTCAGCGGCGACCAGATACGCAAGGGCGCGGCGCTCAATGCCGTCCAGATTGCGGAATATCTGATCAAGGTCGGCAACGTGAAGTAGATTTTCTATAACGGCAGCTAACAACGCAAAGGCCGCAAAGGCGCAAAGTTCATCACGGGACTTCGCGTCTTTGCGGCCTTTGCGTTTTTTTGTTTGAACTTCTATAACATGTTATCACCCACAAGTAGGGTCGCGACCCGTCGCGACCGCCTCCTTGCCAACTGATACAACACGTTCGGTCGGCTTATATGCACATTCCTTCAAGCGATTGATTATGTGCCCACGAGGCGGTCGCGACGAGTCGCGACCCTACTTTTTCGCACCAAAATCATTCGGAATAAATCTGACTTTAACCAATGTTAATGCGCAATAGAAGTCAAAAACACGCATTACGGCCGAAAATTACGCATTTTTCGCAAAATAACAGAAGCATCTGATCATCAGCCGATTACGCAACACGGCAAAATCCCGACATTTTTTTCGTCGAGCAATAAGGCCCTCCCGGCTCTGCAACGGGGCGCTCGTTGCATCACAACAAGCATGCCGTTGCACGATGACGGCGTGCTCGTTGTGACCCCGGGAGGGCCTTACGGCACGCGACGACATGGCGACGGCGACACAAAACGGCCGAAATTAACAGGCGTTAACCATTTAATCGCGAACGTAAAAGTACGTAAATTTGTGAATTATGCGGACATTTTAAGGTTTCGTAACAGTAAATCGAGAGGACTTTCCGTCTACGCCGGTATGAAACGGTAAGGACGAGAGACATGATAATCAACATCGAGCGTTACTTCACTATTATGACACATATTTATCCGTAAAAGGAAACTTTTTCATAAATTTTAGTTACCTTTGTTCAAGGAAGGACTAAAACAGAAAATAATGGCAAAAATAAAAGTACAAGATACAGAAATAACTATCGTAACATACAACGAAAAAGACTATATATCTCTTACTGACATGGTAAGAAATATAGAAAATGGGCTTGCACTCATTGAAAAATGGTTACGCAACAAAAACACTATCGAATTTCTAGGGATATGGGAAGAGATGTACAATCCCGATTTTAATTCCCCCGAATTCGAGGGAATTAAAAATGAAGCAGGATTGAATCGATTCGTGCTTTCCGTAAAGCAATGGGTAGAAAAGACCAACTCACGGGGAATTATTGCCAAAGCCGGCCGCTATGGAGGCACATACGCGCATAAAGACATTGCATTCGAGTTTGCCAGTTGGGTATCCCCACAATTCAAACTTTACCTACTAAAAGAGTTTCAACGTCTAAAAGAAGAAGAACAAACACAAATCGGCTGGTCTGCCAAGCGCGAACTTTCGAAAATAAATTACCATATACACACCAACGCAATCAAGCAAAATCTTATTCCCTCAAAAGTCACCCCCGCACAGATTTGTATCATCTATGCCAACGAAGCCGATGTTCTGAACGTGGCTCTGTTTGGAATGACAGCAAAACAATGGCGCGAAAACAATTCCGATTACAAAGGAAATATTCGCGACTATGCCACCATCAACGAACTTATTTGCCTGTCGAACATGGAAAGCCTCAATGCAGTGTTCATCGAACAAGGCATGCCGCAGAGCGAACGACTCATCAAACTTAACCAGATTGCCATACAACAAATGAGCATATTAGAAAGCCCCGACAACGGAGAAAGGAAACTTTTAAAATAATCATGCGAATATCTAAAAACTCAATTCGTTGAATTTAATGAATATCTTAACAATATACTGACCTCTCATGAACAACCGACTACCCCACTACGCCCCGCTGGCGGCCGCACTCGGACTCGCCTCGGCTGCCACGGCACAGACGGCAGCCTCAACGGCAGGCCATCAGAAGGCGACACCCGAACGCCCCAACATCATCTTCATCCTCGCCGACGACATGGGCTACGGCGACCTGTCGTGCTTCGGCAGCAAACACGTGAAGACGCCCAACATCGACCGGCTCTCCGAGACGGGCACGACATTCACACAGTGTTACGCCGGCAGCGGCATATCGTCGCCGTCGCGCTGTTCACTAATGACAGGAAAGAACACGGGCAACACGACCATTCGCGACAACACGTGCACCGCAGGAGGCATACGCGGCATGAAAATATCGCCGCAGGGCGACACGACATACATCCGGCGGGCCAATCTGCTGCCGACGGATACGACCATAGCCACAGTCCTCTCGGCGGCAGGCTACAGAACCTGTCTGGTCAACAAATGGCATCTGGACGGCTACGACCCCAAAGCGGCACCCAACCACCGCGGCTTCCACGAGTTCTACGGATGGACAATCAGCACCGTCCACTCCAACTCGCCATACTATTACCCCTACTATCGCTTCAGGGGCGACACGCTGACGACAATAGAGGAAAATGCTCACGACGCCCACGTCAAGCACAACACGGATCTGTCGACCGAGGACGCCATCAAGTTCATCGACCGCAACCACGACAATCCGTTCTTCCTCTATCTGGCATACGACGCGCCACACGAACCCTATATCATCGACAACACGACATGGTATGACGACCGCGAGGACTGGTCGATGAACACACGGCGTTACGCCTCGCTCATCACACACATGGACGCCGCCATCGGCCGGCTGCTGAAACATCTCGAAGAGACGGGGCTCCGCGACAACACTCTGGTCATCTTTGCCTCTGACAACGGGGCGGCGGTACAGGCCCCGCTGGCCGAACTAAACTGCAATGCGGGATTCAACGGCCGCAAGGGACTGCTCTACGAGGGCGGAATACGTGTGCCGATGATTGTCAACCAACCCGGCCGCGTGCCGGCCCGACGTTTAGAGAACATCGTCTACTTCCCTGACATCATGCCGACCTTCGCCGCACTGGCCGGAGCAGAGGCGCATCTGCCGCAGAACATCAACGGTATCAACATCCTCCCGCTGTTCTTCGGAGGCAAGGTCGACACGGACAACCGATTGCTCTACTGGGAGTTCACGGGCAAGCAGCGGGCCGCACGACGCGGCGACTGGAAGTGCGTGACGGTCAAACCCAACCGCCCGCTGGAACTGTATAACCTCCGCGAAGACCCGGGCGAGCGCAACAATCTGGCCGACCGCTATCCCGAGATGGTCCGCCAGTTTGACGAAGACATGAAGAAGATGCACCACCCGACGCCCAACTGGCCGCTCAAGGGCGAAACATTCTGACGAGACGGAACAGGATGGTGTGACAAAACATAGATAAGGCATGCCGTAGGGACTTGTTTCTCGCTACGGCATGCCTCATCTGTGTTTTGACACAAGCATCACCCCATTTGTGCTTTTTCCACGCCGCAGAGACAGCCGAGTCCCATCAGCCTCTGCCGAATGACACCATCCGAAGAGCGTATTTTACTGCAGATAAACCGTTTAAGCGCTATTTACGACCAAGTATTCAAAACCCTTTGGAGTTCTGTCGATTTTACGTATCTTTGCATAAGCTAATTAACTCGTTCAATGAGAAAACTCGTATATGTATCTGTCGCTTTGTTAACCCTGACCGGTTGTCTTTCCAAGAACAGCCCGGCACAGCGCAGCGAAGAACATACACAACGCCTGATTGCCATCGACGACTCGCTGACAAGCCACTCGCCACACACTCTCGACATGATCCGGTGCTATCTGGCAGAGGCAAAGGACAGCATGACATGGCACGAACTGTACAGCAAAATGGCCAAATATTGGTTGCTGACAAAGACCCCCGACTCGCTCCTGCCGTATGCTGACAAGGTCATCGATTTCACCGAAAGACAAAAACCGACACCACGGGTCAACGCACTGAAAGCCGCGGCATACGAATACAAGGCCACCCTTCATCAGAAATTCCGCTCCGAAATCGACGAAGCCATACGGCTGAGAACAAAGGCTTACGACGCAATGATGGCGAGCGACAACACCGGCCAGCTGCCGGACCTGTGTGCCAACATGGGCGACACCTACGGTATGAACAACAACATGGTCATGGCGGCATCGTGGTATCGCCGCGCGCTCTATCTGGCGGACTCCCTCGGACTACCGAAGACAAAGAACGTGACCATCTATCTCGGCCTGGCGCAAATCTACCGGAACCTCGAGGACTACACGCGTTCGCTACAATACTACAAGATGGTCACACAATCGTACGACGAGATGGGGCCAAACATGCAGGGGTACTATCTCAACAACTTCGGCAGCTACTACTATTATCTCGGCGAATACGACAAAGCGCTGAAGCTGTTTCAGAAACTCGAGAAGATGCTCACAAGCTATGGAGACGAAGGCATCGACATGGCTGTCTGCCGGATAAACCTGGCCGACACATATCTGAACCTCGGAGAACTCGACAAGGCACACTCTTATGTCGACAGCGCCGAACGTTTCTTCAAACAACATGGCGTCGACGTGGGCGTCTACTACGCCAACACAATACGCATCGGCATCGCACTGAAGGAAGGCCGGACTGGCGACGTGAAGAAAATCCTGCGCAACGAACGGGTGGCGGCACCAATGGAATACAGTCTCGTGGGCATACGGAACAAGTACATGCAGGAGTATTATAAAGCGACGGACAACTGGCATGCGGCATACGACAACATGGTGGAAGACATACATGCACGTGACTCCATCGCCGAAGACCGCCAGCACATGCGTGCCTCGGAAATAATGCAACGTCTGAAGGAAGACACGCTGTCACTGCATCACGCCATCGAAATCGAGCGCAAGGACGCAATCCTGCGCAATACCCACTTGACGACGGCAATGCTGGTGATACTCGCCGCAATGGTTCTGCTCTGGTGGGTGGCACTCGCACGCAAACGGAAACTGCAAATGGAGATGGACATGATGCAATTGAGGCTGGACAACGCCCGAAACAGAATCTCACCCCACTTCATCTTCAACGTCCTCAACAACCGCATCAGCACGACCGACAGAAAAGAGACAGACGAACTGATGATGCTGGCATGCCTGATAAGGGCCAATCTGGACATATCGCGCAACACGTTCGTAAGCCTGGCCGACGAGATGGAGTTCGTCCGCTACTATGTCGACATCGAAAGGACCTTCCTTGGCGACGACTTCACGTTCGATGTAGAGGCTCCGGAGGACGATGTGATGAAGCAGATCAGCATACCGACGATGTTCGTCCAGATTCTCGTCGAGAACGCCATCAAGCACGGGCTGCGCGGACTGGACGGCGAGAAGCGGCTCAACGTCACCATCAGCCATCATGACAACGGTACCGACATCATCGTGGCGGACAACGGCAGAGGCTTCGACATTCGCTCGGCGGCAACCAACGGAACGCGCACGGGGCTGGACATCATACGCCACACGATACGCATAATCAACCAGCGGATGAAGAGTGACGCCATGACCTTCGCCATACGCAACGGCAAAGATGCCGAAGGCCGGGTGACGGGATGTATCTCCGAACTCCACATCCCCGTTTTACCCCCCCCGAAAATCATAAGGAAACAAACTGATAATCAGTAACATATACGACAATGAAAGCGATAATAATAGATGATGAAAAAGCGGCAATAAGCGCCTTGACAGACAGGCTCAAGGCCTTCTCGGACATAGAGATTGTCGGTACAACCCAAAAAGCGCAGGCCGGACTGAAGATGGTCAATGAACTCAAGCCCGACGTGCTGTTCCTCGACGTGGAGATGCCGGAGATGTCGGGCCTCGACTTCCTTGAACATTTGGACACCTCGTCCAACGATTGCGACGTGGTGATGTGCACGGCCTATGACGACTACATGCTGCCGTCATTCCGCAGCAACGCTTTCGACTTTCTCCTGAAGCCTGTCGAGCACAAGGAACTGGAGATTGTCATACAGCGTCTCTTGGTCAACAAGGAGAAAAAGCGGAACACGGCGCCGTCAGGTGACAGCGTCAAAAAGCAGGACGAAGAGAACTTCCTGTTCTACACCAACGCCATCGACTTCCGATTAGTGCGCATCAAGGACATCGGCATCTTCCAATATAACCACCAGTTGCGTTCCTGGGAGGTCATCGTGGCCGGACGTAAGGACCCGATAAAGCTCAAGCGGAGCATCACCAACGACCAAATATTGGAGTTGGACCGCAACTTCGGGCAGGTAAATCAGAAGTATATCATCAATATCAGATATCTGTTGGAGGTCAAGGACAACTTCTGCAAATTCTATCCGCCGTTTGACGAGATAGACTATGTAAAGGTCGGGCGCTTCTTCCGCAAAAGATTCATCGAGCGGTTCAACAGACTCTGACGCCATCCGAAAGGACGGCTGGAGGCTGACGGCTGGATTCCGGAAGGCTGACGGCATAATTCAGACAGGCTGACGACAAATCCGGGTGACCGTTTCAATATTTTTTCGGCCGTACATTCACTTTTTTAAACCAAATATGCCGACGAGCCGACCGAACGTCATTGATACACAAAAAGGGCTCTTGCGGCTTTAATTCTTTTTCCCTAAATTTGCAGACAGAAGCGTAACATCAACGCAAAAGAAACGCTAACGTCTTGCACTGGAACGTGCATTGGGAAATGATAACAAATTACATATATTTCTGACAAAGTGCTACCGACACACCACGGTAGCACTTTTTGTTAAAAAGCAAAGTGCAAAAACGGCCTTTTCGGAATAAAAAGTGTATCTTTGCAAAAGCATTTAACATGTCGTACAACACGAAAAGACCATGAACAAACATCACTTACGCATCACACTGGCAGTCCTTCTGACCGTCATCATAACGGGATGCAACGAGCAAAGCAAACCTAAGACACTTGGAGAAAAAGAGATTTACTTCAACGAGAAGCTTTCCTCCGTCTCTCCCGACGGCGATTCGGCATGCTGGGTTGGTAGCGAGACCGGCGACATCTGGTACATCAGCGCCAACGAGCGCAGAACTTACAACATCGGAACCGACCGTATATATAAAGTAGTCCCGGACCGGACGGCGGACGGACAACAGATATTCTGGCTCGGAATACGCAACTCCGGACTGCAGAAGTGGTGCGTCAAGGACGGCCAGCCGATCATGATGGCATGCTATCCGATAGCAGCCAAGGGTGACCAATACTCCGTTTATGACATTCTTACCGACGGCGACATGATCTATGCGGCCACCAGTCAGGGTCTCTACGGAATGAGACGCGACGAGACAAGCCTGACCTTGCTCTATCCCGGTGCCACCAGCGCGACAGCACTGCGCGGCCAACCGATGACGGTCAGCTGCATGTGTATCTACAACGGCAACCTCCTTGCCGGCTCACAGGACGGACTCATCCGCTACAACCCGCACTCACGTAAGGTCGATGTCCTCCACCGCGGGACACCCATCCACTGCGTCAACAGCTCCGACGGACTCATCTACGCCCTGACCGACGGCCGGTTGTTCATTGACAGCATCGCCACACCGTCACTGCGGGAGGTTCCGCTCACTTTTCCCGCCCGACATCATCGCAAGATTGGCGATACCCACTACTTCATCGAGAGCAGCCACGTCGTGCTGAGCGAGGACCTTCAGGACTTCATCTCCGTCCCGTTGCGCCACAAGGTGCCCCTCTTCAGCTGCAACATCCTCTGCACCGGACGGCGGGACGGCCACAGTCTGCTCGTCACGGAAAACGCCCTGTGGCACATTCCGCACCACATCGGCGTCTTCAACGTCAACGGTGAGATTGTCGCCTCATGCGCCGACGGCGACCGCATGTACTTCCTCAACTCATCCAACGAACTCTTCTGCAAGCAAAATGGAGACGCCACGGCCGACAAAATCTATGATTTGCCGGAGACGGAGACCATCAACCGCATCATGGCATGCGACGGACGGCTCTACTGCATCAGCAACGGAGACCGTCTCCTGAGCCTCGACGTCCACGACAGCTACCTCCGCAACGGACTGTTCAGCACCACCGAGACAGTCTTTCAGGCTCCGACAAAAATCACATCCGCCTGTATCTGTCGCACCGATGGCGGCCACCGGGTCTATCTCGGCATACAGGACGAGCTGATCTCCATTGCCGACGACGGGCGCACGGACACCGTCCCGGCACTCAGCGGAACGTATATCACGGCGTTCCATATCCCCTCCACACATGCTCCGGTCTATCTGGCGACACTCAACGACGGCGTCTTCTGCGGCAGCGACGGAGAGTTCACCCCGATGGACCATACCGACAACATCCCGTTCATACGCGACATCGCCGTCACCGGCGAGCATATCCCCTTGCTGATGATGCTGACCAACCACAGCCTCATCCTGCCCGAAAGCCGCGACACCATCGAGGTCAAAGGCTTCAACAAGCTCCTTTACGTCAACGACAGCCTGTTCTATGCACTCCCGGAGACGGGATTGTGCGAATATGCCGTACACGACGGCCACGCCGAACTGCTCGGTGAATATTACGGCGACATCCACTTCAATCCTCAAGCCTCATTCGTCCACGGAGACCGCATCTATCTCGGTTCCGACATCGGCGTGCTGACCATCGCGGCCGGCAACGTCAGTGACGCCCGTTGGGTAGAGTTCTGTCCCGACGCGCCCAATATCCGCATGCTCGGCGTGAGTCTCATCTTCATCATCCTGCTGATTGGCGTGACCGCCATAGCCGTGAAAAAGCGCGACGACAGCCGCCGCCGAATGATCGGGATACACATCAGCGACCTGCGCAACCGCTTGGACAGCCTTACGGCCATTGCCGCTGCGACAGGCCGCGACGAAGACGCCGCTTCCGTCAAGAGACTGCGGGACGAGACAGAAACGATAAATATCAAAAGCCGCGACGCCGCACAGCGCATCGCAGGACTGTCAAAGACCATCATGCTCAAAAACCGCGACATGGCTCTCGCACTGTCCAAGCACCTCCACAGCCAGACGGCGGCTATCGAGGCATACGACGCCTACGACCGTGCCCGGCTGCTCGATGAGTCTCACACGGCACAAGCCGTTGGCGACACCGAGCGCATCATAGAGCAGGTCAGCCGCAATGCCGAATGGCTGACATACATGGCCACGGCCACCGATGTCGTCAACAACTGCCGTCGGGATATGGCCGGCGCTCAGGAGATAGACGGCGTCAACGACGGACTGGCAGCAGAGACGGAGCGTGTGGCCGAAGCATTGCTCAACAAGCCGCTTGACAGTCTGGAGGCGGACATACGCCAACTTGACATGCGCTACCGCTTTGTCTTCACGGACGAAGCCGCCGACCGCATCGACACGTTCGTCCGCACACGCACGGAACTCATCACCGGCATCACGCCCGGGTCCTACGACGACGTCGCGGCGGCTCTCGTGGTCCGGCTCCACGAACTCCGTTCGGCCATCAGACGCCGCGAGCGTATCGAGTTCCTGCGCGAATTGCGTCACGTCAACAGCCGCGTATGTCAGATACTGACGCGCCATCGGCTGGCCGAGACGATGGACGAATACTGCCGCATGCACATGGCCGTCATCGACGAACACGGCAGCCACACTCCGCCGACAGCCGAGTCGTCGCTCGAGATCGAGATTGCCGACCGCACGCAACCCATCGCCGAACGCATCGAAGTGCTGACAAAAGAGTTATACGCTCTCATCGCCGAGACCGACCCCACCGTGCTCACGAACATGCTGCGGCTGACAGACCTGACCAAACAGTCGGCACGCATCATGGCGCTGCTCATCGCCCGTCCGTCGACAGAGCGCGGTATGCTCGCCGGTATGCTCGGCATGTTCGGCAACATGGCGCCCGTCATAAGCCGCCTGAAAAAGAACAAGATCAAGCCGGCACGCGAGCAACTCGCAGCCTACGCCAAAGCCCACCCGGACAGCATGGTCCCCTACATACTCGCCCTCGTCTGACACAAGCGCAAGACCGGGCAAGCCGATGGGCAAAAACGCTCACACATCGGCACAAACCTCACACGACACACGACTTTCGGGGTTTACGGACATTTGCCGTAAGCGACTGACAGTCAACAGTAAAGCGGCAATCTTTTTTGCCGCTTTTTTCGTGTCCGTCGAAAGAGCCGGCTAAACATCCCGTAAAACATCGATACCACGCAACCGGACACGGTCAGAAATCTTACATAATGTTAAAAAGAGTCGGTCGCCGAAGCTCCGCGAGGCCTTGCGGTATGCTGCGGGAGCGGTTGTACGGGGCAATATGTCCGAATAATATCACGGATTTTAACACTTGAAAATCCTCCGTAATTTCGACCGGAATATCCCGATTCTGACTTTTGCATGCCATTTCCGAACAAAAAAGATTCCGCGGCCGAGCCGTAAGGGCCCCGTTGGTCTGCAACGGGCACGCCGTCAGCTCGCAACGGCGTGCCCGTCGTGATGCCGTAAGGGCCTTATTGCAGAGCCGTAAGGCCCTTACGGCTCGGAAAAATCCGTGAAATCATTGCACAGTTTTTCACAAATCGTCATAACACGCAATATATCAAACCATTAGACTTGCACGCGAAATTTTGAAGAATTTGCGGCCGCGAGCTTTTCATTTTCAAATTCTTCAAAAATGGAGAGGCATTTGTCAGAATAATTCGGAATTTTAACAATTCTAACGAGAATAAACCAGTAGGGTCGCGACCCGTCGCGACCGCCTCCATGCCAAATGGTCCAACTTGTCCGGTAGTTATGTACAGAGGTGGTCACATTCAAACCACGGAGGCGGTCGCGACGGGTCGCGACCCTACTATGGGGTATTTTGAATATCATCACTCCAAAATGTCGGATGAACCTTAATTATCCTCAAAAAAAAACGACATTTGCAACCGGGTTGCAAGCCTTTTGACATATCTTTGTATTCGAATCAGCCGGCAACCGCATGCACGGAATAAGACATCGCGGACGACTGCATCCGGACAAACAATAAAAAAACGAAAGATATGGAACATCATCATCACCATCATCACGCTCCGGCGGGAGAGATGAAGTCACTCAACGGCATCTTCATCTTCGCCATCCTGCTCAACCTCATTTTCGTCGGCATCGAGGCCGTCGTGGGCTTCCTCCACAACTCGCTGTCACTGCTGTCGGACGCAGGCCACAATCTGAGCGACGTCTTCTCGCTCGTGCTCGTGATCTTCTCGTTCTATCTGTCACGCATACACAGCACCAAACGCTACTCCTACGGTCTGAAGAAGAGCACGGTGCTCATCTCCCTGCTCAACGCCATCATCCTCCTCGTCGCCGTGGGAGCCATCATCATCGAGAGCATCCACAAGTTTGCCGAACCCGCCGAAGTGAATGGTGCGGCCGTATCGTGGACCGCACTGGCCGGCATCGTCATCAACGGTCTGACCGTGGTGCTGCTCATGCGCGGCCAGAAGAACGACATCAACGTGCGCGGAGCGTTTCTTCACATGGTCGCCGACACGCTGGTCAGCGTCGGAGTGGTCATCTCCGGTGTGGCCATCACGCTGACGGGATGGAACGTCATCGACCCCATCGTCTCGCTCGTCATCGCCGGCGTAATCATCGTGTCGACATGGAGTCTGCTCTCCGAGAGCCTGAAACTGTCGCTCGACGGCACACCTGAGTCGATTGACCCCGACCACGTGGTCGACATCATGGCCTCCACACCTGGCGTCAGAGACGTACACCACGTGCACATCTGGGCTATCAGCACGACTCAAAATGCGCTGACGGCCCACCTCGTGGTGGACGACATCAGCGCAATGGAAGGGGTGAAAAATGATGTCAGAACGCGACTCCGCGAAGCGGGCATCAGCCACGCTACCTTGGAGACGGAGGCGGTCGGAGCCCACTGTCATGAGCATGACTGCCACTGCGGGGAATAAATCTCGTCCTTTCCGATATTTGGGGTGAACCTCCTCCTTCGGTAGGGACTCCCATAATTTATCAGTTGATAAACTGTCTTTCCAAATTACGGATGAACCAAAAAATGGGCGGAGAAACGGCAACGCTGCCATTTCTCCGCCCATAATGTGCATATTGTCTTAAAGAAAATTTAAGTCTACATTGCTTTAGAGGATGCGTCCGCGCAAGCTGAACTTGATGACGGGATAGACCGTGAGGTAATCCATGATTTTGGAAATGTCGTTCTTAACCTCTTCGTCAAGCGTCTTGTCCAAATCTACGCCGTCGGCATAGATTTTCGGCTTGCCCTGGAACTGTGCGCCAAGCTCAAAGCGGAAACCAAGACGGTTCTTCGGAATCAGACGGCCGAAGCCGAGACCGAGGTAAGGACGGAAACCGCTGACCTTCATACCGCCGGTGACATCACCATTGCTGTTGATCGGGATGCGGTATTCGTCGATGTCGACACCAAACTTTTCGTCATCCGGCAATTGCTGATACCAGTCACTGCTTTCCACTGTCTGTATCCTGTCGATGATTTCCTTTGCCTCGTCACTGTGGCCCTTGATTTTGATCAGTTTGTTGCCACCGAAAGAGAAACCGGCGCAGATGAAGAACGAACTGTGACTGGGGAAGGGATAGAGGTCAAACTTCACGTCGACGTATGTACGGCTGAACGATGCCTCGGCCTCAATAGGCTTCTTGAGGTTTATCGTCTGACCGTTATATTCGAGCGTCCCCAAGTCTTCAGCTTCAAAATCTTCGTTTATCTTCAAGACTTTCGGCATGATATTGAGTCCCACACGTGCCGAACACCACTTCGTCAGACTGACCGCAGCGTCGATGCCGATACCTTCTGTTCCCACGCCGACACCTACGCCGATACGCTTTCCTACTCCATAAAAATCTTCATTCGTCTGCGCGCTAACGCTCGTGAGCCCGAGCAGCAGCAGTCCACATGACAATAATAACTTCCTCATAGTTGCTATTTGTTAATGAAACGATTGTTTATAACTTTTGTTTGCAAATATAATGATTTTTTATTTAACGCGAAAAAATACAAACAACAAAAACATCCGGACATACAAATAATGTGGTCAAACAGTCCGTAACGGGCTCAAACGTTCAAACAAAAAAGGCACGGAGACACAAAGGTTAAGGTATTGCCTCTGTGTCTCCGTGCCTTTATGGTCGACAGACGAAAGTGGTGCGGACATGACCGCTCCACTTTCGCCAAATATTCTGATTAAAACTCTGCCGTCTTCGGGGTACGCGGGAACGGAATGACGTCGCGGATGTTCTGCATGCCGGTGACGAAGAGAATGAGACGCTCGAATCCGAGACCGAAACCACCGTGCGGGCATGTTCCGTACTTACGGGTATCGAGATACCACCACATATCCTTCATCGGTATCTGACGCTCATCAATCTCAGCCATGAGCTTCTCGTAGTTCTCCTCACGGACGCTACCGCCGATGATCTCACCAATCTGCGGGAACAGCACGTCAGTGCCTTGAACAGTGCGGCCGTCCTCATTGATCTTCATGTAGAACGCCTTGATGGCCTTGGGATAGTCAATCATGATGACGGGCTTCTTGAAATATTCCTCGACGAGATAGCGTTCGTGCTCGCTGGCGAGGTCCATACCCCAGCTGACGGGGAACTCAAACTTCTTGCCGTTCTTGACTGCTTCCTCCAAAATCCGGATTCCTTCGGTGTAGGGCAGGCGCTCGAACGAGCCGGCGACAACGGAACGAAGACGCTCCAAGAGGGTTTTGTCGACCATCTTGTTGAGGAACTCGAGGTCATCCTGGCAGTTGTCCAACGCCCACTGAACACAATACTTGATGAAGTCTTCCTCTAAGTCCATCAGATCGTTGATGTCGATGAAAGCGACTTCGGGCTCAATCATCCAGAACTCGGCCAAGTGGCGCGGCGTGTTGCTGTTTTCAGCGCGGAATGTGGGACCGAAGGTGTAGATGGCTCCAAGAGCCGTAGCTCCAAGCTCGCCCTCGAGTTGTCCGCTCACGGTAAGCGATGTCTGCTTGCCGAAGAAGTCGTCATCATAGATGATCTTGCCGTCTTCGCCCTTCTTGAGGTCATAGAGGTTTTTGGTCGTGACCTGAAACATCTGACCGGCGCCTTCACAGTCGCTGGCCGTGATGAGCGGCGTGTGGAAGTAGAAGAAGCCGTGGTCATGGAAATATTTGTGGATAGCAATGGCCATATTGTGACGTATGCGCATCACGGCACCGAATGTGTTGGTACGCAGACGCATGTGGGCATGCTGGCGCATATATTCAAAACTCTGACCTTTCTTCTGCATCGGATAATCGCTGCCGCAAAGACCGTAAATCTCTATCTCGCGACACTGTATCTCAACCGTCTGGCCGGCACCCTGACTCTCCACCAGTTCGCCATTGACGCTGATACAAGAACCGGTAGTGATCTGCTTGAGCTGGGTCTCATCAAACTTTGTCGGGTCTACTACGACCTGAACATTCTTTATCGTAGAACCGTCGTTGATGGCAATGAAATCGACTGCCTTGCTGCTGCGATGGGTACGAACCCATCCTTTTACATTAACGACAGTGCCATAGTCTGTCCGCTTAAGGACATCGGCCACTTTAGTTCTGATAATCTTCTCCATTTCTTTATTAGATTTATATATAAAGAAAAAATGAAGAGTCTGATACCACCGCAACGCTCAGATGTCTGTCAGCACAAGCACAACCGAAAGATATTGTGTCATACTCGTGTACCGACAAGCTGCTGCGGTATCAAACTCTTCATTCTCCATTCTCTTTAAAACAGATTTTATTTATTCATAAGCCCCCATGCGCAGACGGTCGACCTCCTCTTCTGTCAGATAACGCCAATCGCCACGACGAAGGTTCTTCTTTGTCAAACCGGCAAAGAGGACACGGTCCAGCTTCGTAACCTTATATCCGAGACTCTCGAAGATACGACGCACAATGCGGTTTTTGCCACTGTGTATCTCGATACCCACCTGCTTCTTGTCCACCGGGTCGGCATATTCGACGGCATCGGCTTTTATCTCTCCGTCATCGAGCATGATACCGTCGCGGATTTGCTGGAGGTCATGGGCAGTGACGTTCTTGTCCAAATATACGTGATATACCTTCTTCTTGAGGAACTTGGGATGCGTCAACTTGCTGGCCAGATCACCATCGTTGGTAAGCAAAAGCACACCGGTGGTATTTCGGTCCAGACGGCCCACAGGATAAATGCGCTCCGTGCAAGCGTTCTTGACAAGGTCCATGACCGTCTTACGCTGCTGCGGGTCATCACTTGTCGTCACGTGGTCCTTCGGCTTGTTGAGAAGGACGTAAACCTTCTTTTCCAAATTCACAAGCTGATCGTGAAACTTAATCTCATCTGTACGCAGTACCTTTGTTCCAAGTTCGGTTACGACATTGCCATTGACCGTAACCACACCGGCCTGAATGAACTCGTCGGCCTCACGGCGGCTGCACACTCCGGCATTGGCAAGGAACTTATTAAGGCGCACCGGTTCCATTGGATCATAATGCTCTTCCTTATATTCGATGCGCTTCTTCATGCTGTACTTGGCATTGGGGTCATAGTCGGCTGTGCGGGGACGATAACCGCCACGCTGCTGGTTGCCGTAACCTCCACGATTATTATATCCGCCACGAGGCTGGCCGTAGCCACCACGTTGCTGACCATAGCTGCCACGATTGTTATATCCGCCACGGTTGGCACCGTATCCACCACGCGACTGCTGACCGTAACCGCCTTCTACTGCGCCGTCACCGCCATTGTTATACCGCGGACGATAACCGCCACGAGGCTGGCCATAGTTGTCACGAGGCTGCTGATTGTAATTGTCGCGAGGTTGCTGTGCGTATGTATTGCGCGGCTGCGGTGTATATCCGTTCTCTGCACCATCTTCCCCTCCATTATTATAACGGGGACGATAGCCGCCACCATACTGCTGGTGTCCACCGAAGCCTCCGCCACGCGTCTGACCATAACCATTACGGTTATTGTTATAACCGCCACGGCTTGCATTATATCCGCCCTCATTATTGTTATAACGTGGACGATACTGTGGCCGCGATTGTATATTGCTCTGCAGTCCGGCACCGAAACCTTCGGGACGGAAGCTGCTCTCTTCGCTGCTGTTTCTGTTAAATCCGGTACGCTCTGCGTTGTAAGGACGTGCCTGATTGATGCGCGGACGCGGCGAACGGCCTACGCTGCGATAATTCTGATAGTTCCCGGTTTGTCCAGACGCTTGATAACCTTCGCGGCTACCGGTCTTCTGTCCGTCTGAAACATCTTCTGTTCTCTTTTCGTTTTCAATATCCATAATTCTATTTGTTTAAATAAGCCTCACGGCCAAAAGTTGATAATCGTTTACAACATTTCTCTCAGATTCCCGTATATGTATGTGGAGTGATCGCCATGAGTTCAGCCTTAACGCTGTCACTCACGTTCAGCTCGGCTATAAACTGATGTATGGTCTGCTCCGTCATCTTCTGATTTGTACGTGTCAGTGCTTTCAGTGCCTCATACGGATGCGGGTATGCCTCCCGGCGCAATATGGTCTGTATTGCTTCGGCTACCACGGCCCATGTATTATCCAAGTCCTCACTAATCTTCTGCTCGTTGAGAATCAACTTGCGCAGTCCCTTCAACGTGCTCTGCACGGCAATAAGGGCATGCCCCATCGGCACGCCGACATTACGCAGCACGGTGGAATCCGTCAAATCACGTTGCAAGCGGCTGACCGGCAACTTTGCGGCAAGAAACTGCAACACGGCGTTGGCGATACCGAGGTTTCCCTCGCTGTTTTCAAAATCAATCGGATTGACCTTATGAGGCATCGCGCTTGACCCCACCTCGCCGGCCTTTATCTTCTGCTTGAAATACTCCATTGAGATATACATCCAGAAGTCGCGGTCAAGGTCTATTATTATAGTATTAATGCGGCGCATTGCGTCAAAGATTGCACCCATGTAGTCATAATTGCTTATCTGTGTGGTGTACTGTTCGCGCTTCAAGCCCAACTTATCCGAGACAAAGCCATTGCCGAACTCGCGCCAATCATACTGCGGATAAGCCACACGGTGCGCATTATAGTTACCCGTAGCACCACCAAACTTAGCCGTGACTGGCACAGCCTTCAACGAAGCCAACTGTTCTTCAAGTCTGTAGACGAAGACCATCACCTCCTTGCCGAGACGTGTCGGCGAAGCCGGTTGACCATGAGTCTTTGCCAGCATCGGGACGTCGCGCCACTCTTCGGCATACTCACGCAACTGAGCTATCAGCTCCTCGACTGCAGGATAGTAGACATCAGCCAAGGCTTCCTTTATAGAAAGAGGTACGCTCGTATTATTAATATCCTGCGATGTCAGACCGAAATGCACAAATTCCTTGTAAGCATCCAGTCCACCGATCTTATCAAACTCCTCCTTAATGAAATATTCCACAGCCTTGACATCGTGGTTTGTCACTTTCTCAATGTCCTTCACACGCTGTGCCTCTACCACCGTAAAGTCACGATAGATGCTACGCAAACGCTCAAACAGACTATGGTCAAAATTCTGAAGTTGCGGCAAAGGCAATTCGCACAATGTTATGAAGTACTCAATCTCGACACGAACACGATAGCGGATGAGCGCATATTCCGAGAAATAATCGGCCAGCGGCTCCGCCTTACTTCTGTAGCGGCCATCAATAGGGGAGATGGCTGTCAACAAAGTTAAATCCATATCTTTTACCTTAAATATAAATCGATTTAGGCCGCAAAGTTAATCATTAAATTCGACTTAACAGAAAAACTAATCATTAAAGTTTGTACAAACTTCAAAATCGCTCTCCGAACCACACATTCCGCAGGTTTCCTCCCCATCCATCCCTCCCATCATTCTCATCCATCCCATAATCTCCCCTCTCATCATTCCCCCGCGTCCTCCCGCAGGCACCCTCCCCTTGGGGAGGGCCGGGGTGGGGCCACGCCCCACACAAAAAAAGAGTTTCCGGAGTGTCATTGCTGACTCTCCGGAAACTCTATCTGAAAAAAGGCGGCCACCTACTCTCCCGCATTGCATCGCAGTACCATCGGCGCAGACGGGCTTAACTTCTCTGTTCGGAATGGGAAGAGGTGGA
>JAFULM010000005.1 GCA_017483185.1 Prevotella sp.
AGTTAAGCCCGTCTGCGCCGATGGTACTGCGATGCAATGCGGGAGAGTAGGTGGCCGCCTTTTTTCAGATAGAGTTTCCGGAGAGTCAGTGATGACACTCCGGAAACTCTTTTTTTGGGCCCCACCCCGACACCAAGCCCCACGCCAATCGGGTCCGGCCCCACCCCGGCCCTCCCCAAGGGGAGGGTGCCTGCGGGAGGACGCGGGGGAATGATGATATGGGAGATTATGGGAGGGATGGGAATGATGAGAGGGATGGGATAATGGGAAAAATAGGAGTTGAGATCAGATAATAGAGGCTTTGTGTGGGATAATCAGGAATTATATTTGTATATTTGCAGCATGAACTGCATGTTTATGGAATAAAAGTTATCCTGATTATGAAGATATCTAATATTGTAGAACGGACAAGGGAACGTTTTAATATTCTGCCGGATAAAGATGACGAGCAGGCTATTATAGACCAGATAAGTAGTGGTGTTACTTTCCGTGGAGCAAATCTATGGGTATTGATATTTGCCATATTCATAGCGTCGTTGGGTCTGAATATTAATTCGACGGCTGTTATTATTGGAGCCATGCTTATCTCGCCACTCATGGGTCCTATTATAGGGATGGGGCTGGCGGTTGGTATCAATGATCTTGCCTTGCTTAAGCGTTCGGCAAAGAACTATGGTGTGGCGACTCTCATCAGTGTAGTAACGGCTACTGTCTATTTTCTTATTTCTCCGCTTGGTGAGGCCCAGTCGGAATTGTTGGCCCGGACTTCGCCCACGCTTTATGATGTTTTTATTGCCTTTTGTGGCGGCGCGGCCGGTATAATAGCGATATGTACAGGTGGCAAGGGCAATGTTATTCCGGGTGTTGCCATTGCGACGGCGTTGATGCCTCCTTTATGTACAGCCGGTTATGGTCTGGCGACGGGTCATCTGCTTTATTTTCTCGGTGCTTTCTACTTGTTTTTCATCAATACCGTATTTATTGCTTTGGCGACTTACGGAGGTGTGTGGCTCATGGCGTTCAAGCAGCATGAGTTCCTGACGCCGGAGCGTACCAAGAGAGCGCAACAGATTGTAACGGCTATCGTTGTGGTCACGATGATACCTGCTGTTTATATGACCGTCAATATCGTCCGTGACAGTATCTTCAATAATAATGTCCAGAAGTTTGTTAAAGCGGAGTTGGCTCAGATAGGAACGCAGATAATATCCAATTCGGTAGATAAGGATAGCATGAAACTCAGTATCGTTTCTGTCGGCAGGGAGATAACGGAGCAACGGCAAAAGGAGGCTCAGCAGCGTTTGACGTTTTATGGTATGACGGGTTATCGGCTTCAGGTCATTCAAGGTGCGCAGAGTGACAGTGTGATGTTGTTGAGTCGTGAACGGAGTGCCATGAATACTGTTCGAGAAGCCGATAGCAGACGTTTATTGGAGATGTCAGCCCAGATAAATGGTCTTATTGGCCAGCTTGATGAATATGCACGTTATGAGTCATTGTCGGGTGAGCTTCGCGGTGAGATGTCGGCATTGTTTCCTCAAATCAGTGCGTTTAGTCTGTCGCGTGTGGCAGAGATGCATCGTGACACCACTGCGGTAGACCATTATGTGGCCGCCTTGATAAGTATATCCGGCGATAAGCGGTTTTCTATGTCGGAGCGTCGTAAACTTGAGGACTGGTTGCGTTCGAGAGTTAAGGCGGACAGTCTGGTTGTAGTAGAGATGCCGCGGTGAGTTTTTGGTTATATCATAAGACAGCAACAGCCCGGAAATCATGATGACTTCCGGGCTGTTGCTGTCTTTTTCAGAGCCTCTTGTCGGATTCGAACCAACGACCCCGAGATTACAAATCACGTGCTCTGGCCAACTGAGCTAAAGAGGCGGGTGGGCAAGCTACTTGCATCGCGCCGCTACAACCAACTACCTTTGCTACGTTCCCGTCCTGGAGGATTCGAAGGGAGCTGGCCGTGCAAGACTTGCCCGTCTTTTAAGCGGATGCAAAGTTAGCTAAATTAATTCAGATTGGGGCATGGTCAGGGATTAATCGTCTGGTTTTTAACTTATTTTCAGTATTGCGACAGGCGTTTCGTCCGTCGATGGCGCAAAAATGGCTGATAAAGCATAATTTAAGAATTGCGCTTTGCCGATTATGGATTTAATTTCGTATTTTTGCACGAAAATAAGTTCATAAAGGAGCGACAAACGTCATGAGTCCGGAAGAATACAGACAGCTCAAAGCCTTTGCACGTGTTGACGGTGTGTTGTTGGCGGTGATGTGGACGGCCAGTTTCGGCTGCTACATCAGTGGGCTGACCACTCCCATACTTTCTCTTGTCGGCATGTTGCTGGCAGTCGCCTCTCCTTTTTTTGCCGGTGTGCGTTTGGGCAAGTTCCGCGACAATGCCCGTGCCGGTGTCATCTCTTTTCGTCGCGGCTACGGCTACATCATTCTGATGTTTTTTTATTCCTCCATTCTTTTCGCGTTGGCCCAGTTCTTATATTTCCAGTTTATCGACCAGGGTTTCATCATGAGCCAGTTGAGCATGTTGATCAGCGACGAGACGAATCGTAAAATCCTTGATGGCTACGGCATGACCGATACCTTTCGCCAGACGATAGCGCAGATGTCGCAGACTCGTCCGATTGACTATGCCCTCAGCTACTTTTCCATAAATATCATGTTCGGCTTCATCCTCGGGCTGCCCATTGCGGCGGTCGCGAAGAGAAGTGTGGCAGGACGGAGTTAGAAGGAATAAGGAGTTAGAAGGAAATGGAAGGAGTTAGAAGGAATTAGAAGAAGGAGTTAGAAGGAATTGGAAGGGGTTAATGAGTTAGAAAGAGTTAAGCCAAATGCAACATAAGGATTTGCATATTCAAGCGCGACAGATTAGAACGACATAAAGAACATAACATAACAATAAGTCAAAATGGACATATCAGTAGTAATACCATTATATAACGAGGAAGAATCGCTGCCCGAACTCCACTCCTGGATAGAGCGTGTGATGCGCGCGAACGGCTTCACATACGAGATAATTTTTGTCAACGACGGCTCCACCGACCGCTCCTGGGAAGTCATCGAGGACCTTTGCCGCAAGTCCCCCTGCGTCCACGGCATCAAGTTCCGCCGCAACTACGGCAAGAGTCCCGCCCTCTACTGCGGCTTTGAACAGGCCCAAGGCGATGTCGTCATCACGATGGACGCCGACCTGCAAGACTCGCCCGATGAGATACCCGGTCTCTACCACATGATCAAAGACGAAGGCTACGACCTCGTCTCGGGCTATAAGCAGAAACGCTATGACCCGTTGTCAAAGACCATTCCCACCAAACTCTTCAACGCTACGGCGCGTAAGATCAGCGGCATCAATAACCTGCACGACTTCAACTGCGGTCTGAAAGCCTATCGCAAGGCCGTCGTCAAGAATATCGAAGTCTATGGAGAGATGCACCGTTACATACCATATCTGGCCAAGAACGCCGGTTTCACCAAGATTGGGGAAAAGGTCGTCCACCATCAGGCCCGCAAGTACGGCACGTCGAAGTTTGGTCTCAACCGCTTCTTCAACGGCTACCTCGACCTCATCACGCTTTGGTTCCTCAGCGGTTTCGGCCGCAAGCCCATGCACGTGTTCGGTTTCCTTGGCTCCATCATGTTCATCATCGGCCTCCTTTCGGCCTTCATCATCGGCGTCGACAAGCTCTACGCCCTTGCCAACGGCATCCCCCAGCGTCTCGTGACCGATTCTCCCTACTTCTATATCTCGCTGACGATGATGATCATCGGCACCCAACTGTTTCTCACAGGTTTCCTTGGCGACCTTGTCAGCCGCACGTCCAACGGGCGCAATGACTATCAGATAGAGGAAAGACTATGATACCGGCCTCACCAAGACATCCCCGCCGCATGTTGCGCAGACCGCCGAAAGACCTTCTTCTGCGTCTCGCCTTCTTCCTTTTTCCCGTCGCAGCTGTTGTCACGGCCGTTCTGACCGTGGCCTGCTCGTCGGTCGACTGCCCTGTCCAAAACGCCGTCTATACCATCTATAAGGTCTGCGACAGCCACGGCAATCCCATCTCGCTCGGCGACACGCTGACCGTCACGACCTCATGCAGCGACGGCAACGACAGTGTGCTGCTCAACAAGAACGTCAACACCTCAACATTCAATCTCCCCATCAGCTACAACGAACCGGCAGACACGCTCGTCTTCTATATCAAGGGCGAAGGCTGGGAGACCTTCGACAGTGTCATCGTCTCCAAAGACAACTTTCCGCACTTCGAATCCGTCGACTGCAACATCTCTTTTTTCCATACCATCACGGGTGTGAGATGGACCCGCAACATCATCGACTCCATTGTCGTCAACAATCATCAGGTGAATTATGATCTGTCAAAAGAACATTTCCACATATATTTCCGGACTGACAATTAGTCTGCTGCTGCTTTTCGTCTCGGCTCCGGCCGCAAAGGCCCAAAACAGACTCTTTGCCGTCGAGAAGGACTCGGTGCCTCTGTTCAACGGTTTCGCCTTGTCGTTCGACCTTGTCGGGCCCGTCATGCAGTCACTGGGCGACTACGGCGACTATGAAGCCGCGCTGCGCATCAATCTCCACGACCAATATTTCCCAATCTTTGAGTTGGGCTACGGCCGTGCCGACCGCGACGAGGAGGTGACCGGCATCCGCTACAAGACCGCCGCACCGTTTTTCCGCATCGGCTGCGACCTCAATCTCCTGCGCAACAAGCACGCCCCCAACCGCCTCTACGGCGGCATCCGCTACGGTTTCACGGCCTATAAGGTGGACATCGCCCGTCCCGGCATCATCGACCCCGTGTGGGGTAGCGACGCATCATTTGCCATCACCGGCGAGTCCTGCAACCAACACTGGGCCGAAGTCGTCTTCGGACTTGATGCCAAGGTGTGGGGACCGTTACACATGGGTTGGATTTTCCGCTACAAGCGGCGCATCAGCCACAAGGACACGAGCATCGGCGGCTCATGGTATGTCCCCGGCTACGGCATACACGGAGACACGCGCCTCGGTGCGACATTCAATGTCATTGTTGATATATGATGGAAGATGGCAGATGTCAGATGTTAGATGTCAGATGTTAGATGTCAGACATTGATTATCCATCATAGCGAACTTATTTCCGGCTACTAACCCACTCATAAATCATGACCAAGAAACTCAAAACATGGCAGCTCGCCTTTCTCGCTCTCCTCATCATCGGAACGGTGATGATAGTCAGCCGGCAACGCAACACCGCCTATCAGCATGCCAACGGTTTCATCTTCGGTACCGTCTACAACATCACATATCAACACGACAGCGACCTCCACAGCCTCATACGTGACGAGCTGCAGAAAGTCGACGCCTCGCTCTCGCCGTTCAACAAGGCCTCCGTCATCTCCGCCGTCAACCGCAACGAGGATGTCGTGACCGACGACATGTTCGCGGAAGTCTTCGACCGGGCCATGACCATATCCCGCGAGACCGACGGTGCCTTTGACATCACTGTCGCCCCGCTGGTCAACCTCTGGGGCTTCGGCTTCCGCAACGACGTTCCTCCGACGGACCGTGCTGTCGACAGCCTGCGCCGACTGACGGGTTTTGACAAAGTGCGGATGGCCGATCGCCGTGTGGTGAAGTCCGACCCGCGCGTCATGCTCGACTGCAGCGCCATCGCCAAAGGCTACGGATGTGATGTCGTGGCTCGTCTGTTGCGCCGCCGCGGTGTGGAAAACTTCATGGTCGAGATTGGCGGCGAGGTGGTCGTCAGCGGTGTCAGCAGCAAGCGTGTGCCGTGGCGCATCGGTGTCAATAAGCCCACGGAAGACTCGCTCAGCACCGCCAACGAGTTGCAGGCCACGCTGAGCATCACCGACCGCGCGATGGCCACGAGCGGCAACTACCGCAACTACTACTATAAGGACGGCAGGCGTTACGCCCACACCATCGACCCGCGCACGGGACGCCCCGTCCAGCACAGCCTCCTCTCCGCCACGGTCCTTGCCGCCGACTGCGCCACGGCCGACGCATACGCCACAGCCTTCATGGTCATGGGCATGGAGCGGGCGCGCAAGGTTCTGGAGCGCCACAAGGAGCTGATGGCCTATTTCATCTATTCCGACGACCGCGGCGACTTTGCCGTCTGGGCCTCTCCGTCGCTCGAACCGCGCATAAACAAATAAGACACCTCCGAATAGCATGGCACGTTCGCTTCAGATATACGATCAGTTGCTCCGTTTCACCCTCTTCCAGGGTATCAGCCACGGCGATCTGATGCAGATGGTGGGTCACACCAAGTTCGGTTTTGTCAAACTGCCGCCCGGCAAACGCATCTTCCGCAACGGCGACCGCTGCGACCGCCTCTATTTTCTCATTAACGGCCGTCTGCGCAGCGAGACAGTCTCCGCCGACGGCACCTATTCCGTCACGGAAGAGATAGACGCGCCCCATCTCCTCCAGCCGGAACGCCTCTTCGGTATCGACCAGCGCTTTCGCGGAGTGGTGCGCACGGTGACCGACGCCAACTTCATCACCATCGACAAGAAGGAAGTGACCGCCCTCTCAGAGTCCATCATCGTCTTCCGTCTCAATCTCATCAACATCTTCGCCACTCGGGCCCAGCAGTCCGCGGACGCTCTGTGGACCGCCGCTCCCGACAGCCTTCGCGGGCGCATCGCGCAGTTTGTCGCCGCCCGTTGCCAGTCGCCGACGGGCCCCAAGACGGTCAGCATCCTCATGGAGCGTCTGGCCCGCGAACTGAATGTCAGACGCATAGAGATCTCACGCACTCTCAATGACATGCAGTCCGAAGGTCTCGTCGTCCTGTCCCGCGGCCGTATCATGGTGCCCGCGCTGGAGCGGCTGACAAACCCACCCCAACCCTCCCGAAGGGAGGGAGCTTGATGTGTTTTGGCACTTGGGACTTTGTTTTATGCGTTAAGACCGAGTCGTTTTTTTTCGGCACATTTTATTTGATGGGATTATGTCATTTTGATACACCCTCTGAATATTATTTTTTACTCAATTCTTTCCAATCTTTAAAGAATTGGAAAGAAAAACACTTCCGTATAGTCACGTATATGCAATTAAAATGCGCCGAAATCTTAAAATGTCGTGATTATTCCGAAAAACACGCTCTTCCGGAACTTCAGAAAACGTCGTTCGGCAGGACGAAAACCACCGTTTCGCATCACATTTTCCTTGCCGCCGCGAGCCGTAAGGGCCCCGTTGGTCTGCCGCGGGCACGCCGTTGTCTCCTCACGAGCACGCCGTTGTCATGCAACGGGGGCCCCGTTGCAAGCTCGGGAGGCCCTTACGGCAAGACGGAAAAATCGGCAGCGAAACACAAATGTGTATAACCCACTGATAGTCAATCGGTTGTGAAAATCACGAAAAATAGCCGTTTTTTGACCTGAAATACGGATTTGTGAGGTCCGAGCGGTATTAACACACGTTAAAGTAAAGTTTATTCATGGCGAGCGGTGTTTCCGGGTCCATTCGAATGGGTCGCGACCATCAGCTGATGTCACAGAACCCAAAAATGGCGACCATCGGCTGATGTCACAGAACTCCAAAAATGGCACCCGTCGGCTGATATAACAGAACTCCAAAAATGACACCCGTCAGCTGATGTCACAGAACTCCAAAAATGGCACCCGTCAGCTGATGTCACAGAGCTCCAAAAATGGCACCCGTCGGCTGATGTCACAGAACTCCACAAATGGCACCCGTCAGCTGATGTCACAGAACTCCAAAAATGGCACCCGTCGGCTGATGTCACAGAACTCCAAAAATGGCACCCGTCGGCTGATGTCACAGAACTCCAAAAATGGCACCCGTCAGCTGATGTCACAGAATCCAAAAGTAGGGTCGCGACCTGTCGCGACCGCCTCAATGTCACAAAGTCCACCACATGACCGGACGGCTAAGCCAACCGGCCGCGTTGCGTCATTTGGCAAGGAGGCGGTCGCGACGGGTCGCGACCCTACTTGGTGGACTGCAACATACTCTTAGGGGCAGCTTGATGAGAGCACTAACCTTCCACAAAGCCCTCATCTCCGATAAACAAAGTTAATTTTTATTTCATACCGCCGCATAAGTAATATTTTTCGTAACTTTGCGCATCAATATAATAATGTGACGCAGACACCGACGTCCGTGTCGCGAAAGGCATTGACAAGACATCAACAACAGACTATGAGCGAACAGCAGATAACGGCGATGAGCCACGACAACCCTTTTTTCGCACCATACTCCACTCCACATGACACCGTACCGTTCGACCGCATCCGCGTCGAGCATTTTGAGGAGGCATTCATGGAGGGCATCAGGCGCGACAACGAGCAGTTGGCCAAGACCATCGGCAATCCCGAACGACCCACATTCGACAACACCATCATCAACAGCGACGAACCGACGGAGGGCTACTACGACCTGCTGGGCCGTGTGTCCACCGTGTTCTACAACATGCTGAGCGCGGAGACCAACGACGAGATGGATGCTCTGGCGCAGAAGATGCAGCCCATCCTCACCAAGCATGCCAACGACATGCGCCTCAATCCGAAGCTCTTTGAGCGCATCCGTGCCGTCCACCGTCACCACCGGCGGCTCACCCCGGAGGAGAAACGGCTGCTCGACGACTGCTACGATGGTTTCGTGCGTAGCGGTGCGCTGCTCGACGAGGCGGGCAAGGAACGTCTGCGCCAACTCACCGAAGAGGCCGGCATGCTCTCCTTGCAGTTCTCGCAGAACCTGCTCAAGGAGAACAAGGCGTACACTCTCCATCTGACCGACGAGGCAGACCTCGACGGACTGCCCGATACGGCGCGCGAGGCGGCGGCACAGGCGGCCCGGGAGCAGGAGAAGGAGGGTTGGGTCTTCACGCTGGACCAGCCGAGCTACGGCCCGTTCATGACATACTCGACACGTCGCGAACTGCGCCGGCAGATGTATATGGCCAAAAATACGGTATGCACGCACGACAACAGCGAGAACAACGCCGACATCTGCCGGCGTCTGGTCAACCTGCGTCTCGAGATAGCGCGGCTGCTCGGCCACAAGACCTACGCCGACTATGTCCTCAAGCACCGCATGGCCACCAACACGCGCAATGTCTATCGCCTCCTCGACCAGCTCATCGAGGCCTATCGCCCTACGGCGCTGAAGGAGGTGGACGACATCCGTCGCATGGCGCGCAAGGCGGAAGGACGCTCGTTTGAACTCCGGCCGTGGGACTTCAGCTTCTATTCTCACAAGCTGCAGATGGAGCGCTACAATATAGACTCGGAGATGTTGCGACCCTACTTCGAACTGTCACGGGTCATCGACGGCGTCTTCGGACTGGCCAACCGCCTCTACGGTATCACGTTCCGCGAAAACCGCGACATCCCCGTCTATCATCCCGATGTGCGGGCATACGAGGTCTTCGACCGCGACGGGTCCTATCTGGCCGTCTTCTACGCCGACTTCCATCCGCGCAAGGGCAAGCAGGGCGGTGCCTGGATGACGGAGTTTCAGGGTCAGTGGATAGACCGCAAGGGCGTCAACGTGCGTCCCCATGTCAGCGTGGTGATGAACCTGACCAAACCGACGGACGAAAAGCCCGCGCTGCTGACGCTCGGTGAGGTGGAGACTTTTCTCCACGAGTTCGGCCACTCGCTCCACGGCATGTTCGCCAACACGCGCTTCGAGAGTCTGAGCGGCACGAACGTGTGGTGGGACTTCGTGGAACTGCCGTCACAGTTTATGGAAAACTATGCCGTCGAAAAGGACTTCCTCCGTACCTTCGCCGTCCACTACGAGACGGGCGAGCCGCTGCCCGACGAACTGATAGACCGCATCGTCAGGAGCCGCAACTTCATGGCGGCCTACGGTTGCATGCGGCAGGTGAGCTTCGGACTGCTCGACATGGCTTACTACACGCGCCGCGAACCGCTCGACGGCGACATCACCGCGTTTGAGAAGAAGGCTTGGGAGCGGGCGATAGTCATGCCGCAGCTGCAGGATACGTGCATGACGGTCCAGTTCAGCCACATCATGGCCGGCGGCTATGCGGCCGGATATTACAGCTATAAGTGGGCCGAGGTGCTGGACGCCGACGCTTTCAGCGTGTTCAAGCGGCATGGCATCTTCGACCGCAAGACGGCACAGAGCTTCCGCGACAACATCCTTTCGCGCGGCGGAACGGAACACCCGATGACGCTCTACAAGCGTTTCCGCGGCGGCGAACCGACCGTCGACGCCCTGCTGCGCCGCAACGGGATAAGGAAGACGAGAAAAAAATGACCGGCGGAGACACCGCCGGCACTGTCACGACAAAACAACAGACTTATGACAAAAGAGGAGGAAAAACAACATCTGCTCGACCTGCGCTATCTGCGCATGGCACGCATTTGGGCCGAGAACAGCTATTGCCGCCGCCGCCAGGTGGGAGCACTGGTCGTCAAGGACAAGATGATCATCAGTGACGGATATAACGGCACGCCGAGCGGATTTGACAATGTGTGTGAGGACGGGTCGAACGTGACCTTCCCATACGTGCTGCACGCCGAGGCAAACGCCATCACCAAGCTGGCGCGCAGCTCCAACAACAGCGACGGAGCCACACTCTATGTCACGGCTTCGCCTTGCATCGAGTGCTCCAAACTCATAATACAGGCCGGCATCAAGCGCGTAGTCTACGGCGAACATTACCGTCTCGAGGACGGCATACGGCTGCTGCGACGCGCCGGCATCGAAGTGATATACCTAAATCCGGACAACAATGAGTCAGAACAAGTCTAACCGTCTTATGCCCCTCATCATGGCCGTGTGCGTGATCGTAGGGATAATGATAGGAACGTTCTACGCCAACCACTTCTCGGGCAACCGCCTGAGCATCATCAACTCCAGCAGCAACAAGTTGAACAACCTGCTGCACATCGTCGACGACCAGTATGTGGACACCGTCAACATCAATAAGCTCGTCGAGGGGGCCATGCCGCAGATACTCGCCGAGCTGGACCCGCACTCCGTCTACATCAGTGCCAAGGACGTGCAGATGGTCAATGACGACCTGAAAGGATCGTTCTCGGGCGTCGGCATCGAGTTTACGATACGCGAGGACACCATCCGCGTGCAGAACGTCATCAGCAACGGACCGGCCGAACGTGCCGGAGTGCTCGCCGGCGACAAGATTGTCAGCGTCAACGACACCGCCTTCGTGGGCAAGAAAGTGACCAATGAGGAGGCCATGCACCGCCTGAAAGGCCCGAAGGACACCAAGGTGAAGTTGGGCGTGATGCGCTACGGCGAGAAGAAGGTGCGCTATCTGACCGTCACGCGCGGTGATATCCCGCAGCGGAGCATCAACGCCACCTACATGCTGGACGAGCGGACGGGATACATCAAGATAAAGAATTTCGGCGAAAACACATATCCCGAGATGCTCATCGCCTTGGCGCAACTCTCTCAGGAGAACTTCGGCAACTTGGTGATAGACCTGCGCGGCAACTCCGGAGGCTATCTGGCGTCGGCCGTTCAGATAGCCAACGAATTTCTGCCGAAGGACCGTCTCATCGTCTACACGCAGGGACGGAAGTCGCAGCGACAGGACTATCGCAGCGACGGACACGGCAGTTACCGGCAGATACCGCTCGTCGTGCTCATCGACGAGAGTTCGGCGTCGGCCGCAGAGATACTTGCCGGAGCGATACAGGACAACGACCGCGGAACTGTCATCGGTCGCCGGTCGTTCGGCAAAGGCCTCGTCCAGCAGCCGATAGCCTTCAACGACGGCTCGATGATACGTCTGACGATAGCCCGCTACTATACTCCCTCGGGCCGCTGCATACAGAAGCCCTACACGTCGGGTGACGACAAGGACTACGAGGAGGACCTCATCTACCGCTATCAGCATGGCGAATATTTCTCGCAGGACAGCATCAAGCACACCGGACCGGCCTATCACACCAACATCGGCCGCACGGTCTATGGCGGCGGAGGCATAACGCCGGACATATTTGTGCCGGAGGACACCACGGGCATGACCTCTTACTATAAGGAAGCGGGCATGACGGGACTCATCTTGCAGTTCGCCTACAAATACACGGACGAAAACCGGGGGCGTCTTGGCGAAATGCGTACGATGAAAGAGCTGGACGCCTATCTCGTCAAACAACACACGGTGGAGAAGTTTGTCGACTTCGCCGACCGCAACGGACTTCGCCGTCGCAATCTCATGATAAGGAAGTCGCACAAACTTCTGGAGCGTTTCATCAACAGCCGGATAATCTACAACGTGCTCGATGACGAGGCTTGGATCGAATATCTCAATGCCGATGACCCGACGATAGACCGCGCCCTCAACGTTTTCAAGGCCGGACAGGCGTTCCCGAAGAAGCCGGAAGCGCAGCCGAAGACAAACAAGACGGCCATGCTCGGACCGGCATACGACCACAATGTCGCCGTCATGAAGTGTGTGATGACGGCCAAGGCTTAGGCGGCACGGGAATTATGGACAAGAAAGAATTGCGTAGGACAATACGCGAAAGCAAGCGACATTTCGACCGGGAGACCCTGGACGAAATGTCGCTTGCCGTTATCAGCCGCCTGACGGCGCATCCGCGGTTTGCCGCCGCACGCACCGTCATGCTCTACCACTCGCTGCCCGACGAGGTGGACACCGGTCGTTTGCTTGCCGAACTGGCTTCCGTGTCGGCCGACATCACCGGCAAGACCGTCCTCCTGCCGCGTGTCACGGGCGAGACGGATATGGAACTGCGTGTCTACACCGGCCCCGACGACATGACGCGGGGAGCCTTCGGCATAATGGAACCATCTGGCGCGCTCTTCACCGACTACTCCCAAATCACTCTCGCCATCGTTCCCGGCATGGCGTTCGACTGCTGCGGACATCGTCTCGGACGCGGAAAGGGTTATTATGACCGCTTCCTTCCGCTGCTGCCGCAGGCATATAAGATAGGCGTTTGTTTCCCGTTTCAGCTTGTCGACTCCGTTCCGACCGTCCCGACCGACGTCGTCATGGACGAAGTGGTGTGCTGAACAGGACGCAGCGGCGTTCCGAAAAGAATAAGATATTGTGATGTGCGAGATGAAATAAACGCTTCCGTGAACTCTCGTTCAGCAGAAGCGGATGTCTGTGATGACCTGGCTGCCCACGTATTCGTTGAGCCGCCGGACAAAATCCTGACGGCGCATGCTCAGGTCTGCACGCAGGGCGGGATTGGAGAGACGTATCCATAGCGTCTGATTGCGTATGGCCGCATCCTGCGTGTAGCGTGCAATCAGCGGACCGGCCACCGTCGGCCACGCCTCGACGAGCCGTTTCTGCAACAGTGGAGTCTCCAAACCCTGCACGCGCAAGTTGCGCATGATGAGGTCGCGGATGTTTTGCACCTCTTTTCTAAACATACTGTTCTATTGTTTCTGATGTTGTTTGATGCACCGCCGTACTTCTTTCGGTGTTCTTTCAGGTCTCATGTTCCGTTATCTCCCCATTGTCCACATGAAACAGTTTGTAGTCATGCGAACTGTTGCGGAGTATCTGTTCGAGATGGTCGCGGTTGGTGTCGGTGATGAATATCTGTCCGAAGTCGTCGCCGGCGACCAATTCCACGATTTTCTCCACACGTCCGGCGTCCAGTTTGTCGAAGATGTCGTCAAGCAGCAGCAGCGGTGTCGTGTGTGAGGACGTGCGTTTGAGAAAGTCAAATTGCGCCAGTTTGAGCGCGATGACAAACGTTTTGTTCTGTCCCTGACTGCCCTCACGCTTCATGGAGTGGCCTCCCAGAGTGAACTCGAGGTCGTCCCGGTGGACGCCGTGGAGCGAGTAGCCGACAGCGCGGTCCTTGTGGCGGTCGCGTCGGATGACCTCCAACAGCGGCCCGCGGGTGCAATGGGACATATATTCCAGTCCGACCTCTTCGTGCCGGGATGATATGTTCTGATAGTAAGCCTGGAAAACAGGCTTCAGTTCGCGCACAAACTCGTCCCGCTTGCGGTATATCAGTTCCCCCTCGACGGCCATTTGCTCCTCCCAGATGTCCATTATCGCTGCGTCCGGCTCCGTTTCCATCTTCAGCATCGCGTTGCGCTGGGTGAGCGCTTTCGTGTAGCGGGAGAGCGCCTCGATGTAGCTGTGGTCGTATTGCGCAATGACCATGTCCATCAGCTTGCGTCGTTCCTCGCTCCCTCCGTCAATCAGGAGCGTGTCGGAGGGCGATACCACCACCAGCGGTATCAGTCCGATGTGTTCCGACAGGCGCCTGTATTCCTTCTTGTTGCGTTTGAAATGCTTTTTTGTGCCACGCTTCATGCCGCAGTAGATGACTTCCGCCTCTCCACTGTCGGTGGCGTATTCCGCTTCCAAAACGAAGAAATCCTGTCCGTGGCGGATGATTTGGGAGTCCACCGGATTGTGTGCGCTGCGACAGAACGACAGGTAGTAGACCGCATCGAGGACGTTGGTCTTTCCGACCCCGTTGCGTCCTATCAGACAGTTGACTTTCGGAGACAGGCTGAGTGTGGCCGTCGGGATGTTCTTGTAGTTGATTATGGACAGCTTTTGGAGAATCATCGGTGACGTAAATTGCTATTTTACTGCAAAGTTACGTGATTTGCAAGTAAAAAGAGAAAAAAGTCGTTGATAAATTTCAATATGTCCGATAAAATACTTAATTTTGCTCCGCAAATTGCAAATCGAAATTAGTAAGACAAAAATATGGCAGACATTAAGAACCAGAAGAGCGCATCTCAGATAGAGGAAACGCTCAACAGCTCTGAGACATTCTTCTTGAAGTACAAGAAGGGCATCATCGCCGGAGTGATTGCGCTTATCGTAATCATTGCCGGTGTTATCGTTTATAACACCTACGTCAAGGCTCCGCGCGAGGACAAGGCCAACACCGCCCTCGCAAAGGGACAAGACTATTTCGCAGCAGAGCAGTACGACAAGGCTCTCAACGGCGACGGAGCAGGCTTTGCCGGTTTTGTCAGCATCGCGTCAGACTACAGCAGCACCGATGCCGGCAATCTCGCCAATCTCTATATCGGTCTTTGCTACGCCCATTTGAACAAGTGGACAGAGGCCGCCAACTATCTTGAGAAGTACGACGGACAGGGCGATCAGATGATTTCTCCCGCCGCAATCGGAGCTTTGGGCAACGCTTATGCCCACCTCAACCAGCTCGACAAGGCTGTCGACGTCCTCAAGAAGGCTGCTGCGAAAGCTGATAACAACACCCTCTCACCCGTCTATCTCATCCAGGCCGGCGAGATACTTGAGAAGCAGGGCAAGAAAGACGAGGCACTGAAGCTGTATCAGGAGATCAAGGACAAGTACTTCAACTCCATGCAGTACCAGACCATCGACAAGTATATCGAACGCGCAACAACGAAATAAATGGCAACAGCACTTCACAACCTGTCCGAATACGACTCGGCCAGCATACCCGATGCGAGCAACATGTGCTTCGGCATTGTGGTGGCAGAGTGGAATCCGGAGATTACGGGCGCACTGCTGGACGGTGCGGTGAGCACGCTCGAGAAGCACGGAGCACTGCCGGAGAATATCCATGTCAAGACCGTGCCGGGCAGTTTTGAGCTCATCTACGGTGCACACCGCATGACGCTCAACGGCAGTTTCGACGCAATAATCGTTCTTGGCAGCGTCATTCGCGGCGAGACGCCCCACTTCGACTACATCTGTCAGGGAGTGACGGCCGGCATAGCACGTCTGAACACCATGAGCGAGATACCAATCATCTACGGTCTGCTCACCACTGAGGACCTTCAGCAGGCCAAGGACCGCAGCGGAGGACGACTCGGAAACAAAGGTGACGAGTGTGCTATCGACGCTATAAAGATGGCTAAGTTCTAATAACATCAGGATAAATACCGTGAAGGGCGGACTTCGTAGAGAGGTCCGCCCGTTTTTTTGTGTGCACGGCCCTCCCTCGAGGATGTTGCAGAACTCCCGCAAAGTAGGGTCACGACACTGCTTTATGAGCGGCATTGTGGGAGTTCTGCAACATCCTCGAGCCTGTGTGGAGAGAGTGTTTCGGATATTCTGCACGTAAGAACGGGCAAATCTCGGAATAAAGTTGTATTTTTGCATGCAATCAACATCACATATACATCAACTTATGAAATTCATATCATGGAATGTCAACGGGCTGAGAGCCTGTGAGGGCAAGGGCTTCAGCGAGGCTTTCCGCCGCTTGGACGCCGACTTCTTCTGCCTGCAGGAGACCAAGATGCAGGCCGGTCAGCTCGATTTGCAGTTTGACGGTTATCGCTCCTACTGGAATTATGCCGAGAAAAAGGGCTATTCCGGTACGGCCATATTCACCCGCCACGAGCCGATTTCGGTGACCTACGGACTGGGCATCGACGAGCACGACCACGAGGGGCGCGTGATAACACTGGAGATGGACGACTTCTTTCTCGTCACGGTCTATACGCCCAACTCTCAGGATGAGCTGCGCCGGCTGGACTACCGCATGACATGGGAGGATGATTTCCGCCGTTATGTCACCGCCCTCGACGCCCGCAAACCGGTCATCATCTGCGGCGATCTCAATGTCGCCCACGAGGAGATAGACCTGAAGAACCCGAAGACCAACCGCCGCAACGCCGGATTTACCGACGAGGAGCGTGCCAAGTTCACCGCGTTGCTCTCCGGCGGGTTCACCGACACGTTCCGCTGGCTCTATCCCGAACAGGTGACATACTCGTGGTGGTCCTACCGCTTCCGTGCACGTGAGAAGAACGCGGGGTGGCGCATCGACTATTTTGTCGCCTCCGACCGTCTGCGCGACCGCATCGCCGACGCCACCATCCATACGGACATCATGGGCAGCGACCACTGTCCGGTCGGTCTGGAGTTGAAATAGGCATTGCGGCGGTGTAGGGTAGGGATCCGTTGGTGTCATTTTTTACCGGACAACGATAAACACCAAATGTCACCCGAACCAACGAAAAAGGCATGCTCCACAACACGGAGCATGCCTTTTAGGTTTTTATTATTATTAATGAAAAAGTCGTTTTCCTTGTAGTGCTTCACATTAGAATGACCAGCCGAGGCGGATTCTGGGCTCGATGCTGAACTTCAGCGTGCTTTCGCTGCTGTCATTCTTGTTGGAAACCTCATTCACGCGGTCTTCCTGTGCAATCTGCGGGTCATTGTTGGTGACGGTCTGCTCGAAATCTTTGTATGACTTGTTTTTGAATTTCAGACCCAGCTCAGTGCCGATATAGAGACCCTTGTAGAGGTAGAAGTCGAGACCGGTGAAGATACCTGCGCGGAATGCACTGTATGCATTGTCGCCCTTAGTCTCTGTCTCGATTGTGAAGAAGTCATAGCTGGAAACCTTATCGGGATCAGTAGCATTTGTTTTCATGTGCATGTCTGCTTCAATCATGTTGTTCGTAGACCATGTCGTCTCGAAACCGAGGCCTGCTCCAACGTAGAGATCCATGCGGCCGTTCTTCACGAGGTGACGCTCGTAGCCGAGGTCGATTGAGAATTTGCCGGTCTTTGTCTTGTTCTCTTCGTTGCCCGTCTGATATTTATAGAACGCTGTTGCTACTTCATCATCCTCATCGGGTGCTTGACCAAACTGCTTGTCGTTCTTGTTGTCCATCTCCAGACCAAGAGTCAGGCGGATAGCGTCCTTATCTGTGATGAAGTAGCGAACCTTGAGACCGTCGATTTGGAACTGATCATCGTCGCTGAACGGGTTAAACTGAACTTCGGTGTTGATGCTTCCGGCGGTGGGAAGGTTGTAGTTCTGAGCCACGGCGCGGCCCGAAACCATTGTTGCAGCGATGGCAACCAACATTGCAATTTTTTTCATAAATACTTTTCTTTTGATTAATAATTTTGGGATTGCGGTCCCGTTAACTTTAATTGATATGTGCAAATGTAATTAAAAAGCAAAAGAAATACACGCTATGGTATGTTAAATACTATTAATTGAGTTAATTTATATGTTTATATCTATGAACGCGCCCATGCGTATTGTTCATTTATATGGTTGCGGCCGCCATTCATGCCGACTTATCCGACCGTCCACGAATGTCCGCCATGCGGACCGTTTGTTGACAGACACAACCGAGTGGACGTGATTTTGCATGCCAGCGCGGCTCATTTCATGAATATGTTAAATTCGGAATAATTCTTACAAACGCTCTCCATTTTAACACGGATTTTCCACCGAGTGGTCCCTCGCCCTCAAATATGCGAGTTTTGCGCGTGCATCTTTTTCTCCCTGACGGCCAGGGTGTTAGGATGAAAACGGCGAAAGTGTGCAACATTTTCGCCGTTTTTCCCGAGCCGTAAGGGCCTTACGGCTCTGCAACGGGGCCCTCGTTGCATTGCAACGGCGTGCCCGTTGCGAGCCAACAACCATGCCGTTGCAACCCAACGGGGCCCTTACGGCAAGACGGCCGATAAAATTTTGAACGACGACGGAGACTTTTTGGCCGGATTACAACGTTTTTAGACAAATTTTTGCGCGTTGCGAAATGTTAATTTTAACAATCATTTTCTGACATTTTTGTGTGTATCGGGAGATTTTCTCTACACACATCTTCTGCACTGTTTGGATGCGACGCAACATGTCCTTCGGGGCGCCTTTAAGTGGTGTAATCGCAGTGAGGATGTTGTAGTACTCCCACAAGTAGGGTCGCGACCCGTCGCGACCGCCTCCTTGCCGCATAATCAATCGCCTGACGGAACGTGTATATAAGCCAACAGACCGCGCTGAATCAGTTGGCAAGGAGGCGGTCGCGACGGGTCGCGACCCTACTTGTGGGAGTATTACAACATTCTCACTGCGATTACCCCACTTAAAGTCTTTCCGATGAGCTTGTCGCGTTGATATTAATATGAGAGATGTGGCGTTCGTCGGCAACGGACGGCCAAAATGGCTGTTTCTTGGCTGCGAGTGAGTGATTTTGGTATTTATTTAGTATTTTTGCAGTCGAATATTCAAACTTACATTGCAATGAAGAAACATCTGTTATTTCTCCTGGTGATGGTTCTGACCGTCGCCGCCAATGCCCAGATGGTCAATCCGGTGCATTTCACCTCACAGCTCAAAATGCTGGGCGGCGACGAGGCGGAAATCGTCTTTTCGGCCAAAATCGACAAAGGCTGGCATCTCTATTCCACTGATTTGGGCAACGACGGCCCCATATCGGCGACGTTCTATGTCAACAAGATGGACGGCGCGAAGCCCGTCGGCAAACTCAAACCGCGGGGCAGCGAGGTCTCCAAATATGACAATATGTTCGGAATGACACTGCGCTTCTTTGAGGGCAGCGGCGCTTTCGTTCAGAAGATCAAGTTCACCAAGGCTTCGTATGACATCGACTGCTATCTCGAATACGGCGCGTGCAACGACGAGATGTGTCTGCCGCCGTCGCAGATTGCACTCGTGAAGAAAGGCACTCTGCCAAATCCGCCGAAGACGGCCGAGGCCGACGGCAAGGGAAGTGCGGCCAAGGACGGCGCTGAAGAAAAGGCTGCTGCCGACGCGAAGATTGGCGGAGCCGACGCCCCGACAGACATCGTGTTGGTCGAGGGTGACTCGGCAAAGGCTGATTCGGCTGCGACTGTCGACGGAAACGCCGGCGGAGAGGACGGACTTGCAGCCGGTTCGGAACTGTGGAAGCCCGTAATCGACGAACTGAAGGCGTACGACAAGAACACGATGGACAACTCGCTGCTTTACATCTTCCTCGCCGGACTGGCCGGAGGATTTCTCGCTTTGCTCACACCCTGCGTGTGGCCGATCATCCCGATGACCGTCAGTTTCTTCCTCAAGCGCAACAAGGACCGCTCCAAGGCTATCCGCGAAGCCGTCACCTACGGCATTTCAATCGTCGTGATATACGTCCTCCTGGGTCTGATTGTGACGATGCTGTTTGGCGCGAGCGCACTCAATGCGCTGTCGACCAACGCCGTGTTCAACATCTTCTTCTGTCTGTTGCTGCTCGTTTTCGCCGCGTCGTTCTTCGGCGCGTTTGAGATCACGCTGCCGTCGTCATGGAGCAACAAGATCGACCAGAAGTCGGAGTCGACCACCGGTATGCTCAGCATCTTCCTTATGGCCTTCACGCTGACCCTCGTCTCGTTCTCCTGCACAGGTCCCATCATCGGTTTCCTGCTCGTGGCCGTGTCCACCCAGGGTAGCTATATCGCCCCGACCGTCGGCATGTTGGGCTTTGCCATCGCTCTGGCCATCCCCTTCACGCTGTTCGCCATGTTCCCCAGTCTCCTGAAGTCGGCCCCGAAGTCCGGCGGATGGATGAATGTGGTCAAGGTCGTGTTGGGCTTCATCGAGATTGCCTTTGCCCTGAAGTTCCTCTCCGTGGCTGATCTGGCATACGGCTGGCACATACTCGACCGCGAGGTGTTCATCTCGCTGTGGATCGTCATCTTCGGACTGCTCGGCATCTACCTGCTCGGCTGGCTCAAATTCCCGCATGACGACGAGGGCAACCGCACCAACGTGCCCCAGTTCTTCCTCGCCATGATCTCACTGGCGTTTGCCATCTACATGGTGCCGGGACTGTGGGGAGCACCCCTTAAGGCCATCAGCGCTTTCGCTCCACCGATGAACACGCAGGACTTCAACCTGCAGGAGTCGGCCGTCGAAGCCCAGTTTACGGACTATGACGAGGGCATGGCCGCCGCCGCCCGCATGGGAAAACCGGTCATGGTCGACTTCACGGGCTTCGGTTGTGTCAACTGCCGTAAGATGGAAGCTGCCGTATGGACCGACCCCAAGGTGGCCGGCATGATTTCCAAGGACTATGTGCTCATCTCGCTTTACGTCGACGACAAGACTCCTCTGCGCGAACCTGTCACCGTGACCGAAAACGGCCAGCAGCGCACGCTGCGCACCGTGGGCGACAAGTGGAGCTATCTGGAGCGCACGAAGGTCGGCGCCAACACCCAGCCCGTATATGTCCTGCTCGACAACGAGGGCAAACCGCTCAACGGATTGCGCTCCTACGACGAGGATATACAGGAGTATGTGGACTTCCTCAGCAAAGGATTGGAGAATTACCGCAAATGATTTCGCCTGCTGAATTATGATAGACATCAACACAAGCGAGCGCATCATCGCCCTCATCAAGCGTGAGGTCGTGCCCGCCATAGGTTGCACCGAACCGATGGCCGTGGCCCTCTGTGTGGCCAAAGCGACGGAGACGCTGGGCTGCAGACCCGAAAAGATTGGCCTGTTGCTCAGTGCCAACATCCTCAAGAACGCTATGGGAGTCGGCATACCGGGCACGGGTATGATCGGACTGCCCATCGCCATATCGCTCGGAGCGCTCATCGGCAAGTCCGAATACGGTCTGGAGGTGCTCAAGGACCTCACGCCGGAGACGCTTGCGGAGGGCAAGGCGTACATGGACAGCCACTGCATCGACATCAAACTGAAGGAGGGTATCACCGAAAAGCTCTATGTCGAGGTGATATGCGAGGCCGGAGACCATCGCGCTACGGCTGTCATTGCCGGCAGTCACACCCACTTCGTCACCGTCATAAAAGATGGCGAGACCATCATGGGAACCGCTGCCGGCACGTCATCGGAGGCTGACGACGAGGATGTCCGGCTCAACATGCATCTCGTCTACGACTTCGCCATGACGTCACCGATAGACGATCTGCGATTCATCCTTGCCACGAAAGACTATAACATGGGTGCTGCCCGCGAAGCCATCAAGGGCAACTATGGCCACAATCTGGGTAAGACCATCGACCGTCCGCTAAGCCAAGGCATCCTCGGTCACAGCATCTTCTCACACATCATTGCCAAGACGGCATCGGCATGTGACGCCCGTATGGGCGGCGCGATGATTCCGGTGATGAGCAATTCGGGCAGCGGCAACCAGGGAATCTGCGCCACCAATCCCGTGGCGGTATATGCCGAGGAGAACGAAAACACTGAGGAAGAGCTCATCCGGGCGCTCACTCTGAGCCATCTGACGGCCATATACATCAAGCAGAGCCTCGGCAAACTATCCGCTCTGTGCGGTTGCGTGGTCGCTTCGATAGGCAGCAGCTGCGGCATAACCTACCTCATGGGAGGCGACTATCAGCGCATCTGCTGGGCCGTGAAGAACATGATAGCCAACCTGACGGGCATGATCTGCGACGGAGCGAAGCCGAGTTGCGCGCTGAAAATATCGTCGGGAGTGAGCACGGCCATCCTTTCCGCCCTGCTGGCGATGGAGGGTAAGTGTGTCTCGAGCGCCGAAGGCATCATCGACGACAGCGTCGACCGGAGCATACACAACCTTACGTCGATCGGGGCGGAGGCCATGCGTGCCACGGATGACATGGTTCTGAACATCATGACGCATAAAGGGTGCTGAGGCTTAAGACCTCGGCACCCTTCCCATTATATGCCTATACCTTATTTATTATATACATATTATATATGAACGGCGCGGCTGTTGCGTTCCGGACAGGATGTCAATGATGTCCCGAAGGCGTTTCGACGGCGCCCCGAAGGTTAAAAAATAATAAGCAATCCGTAAATCTTTTTGCTGTCAGCAAAATATTAATATCTTTGCATGACATTGACGGCACTTGGCAACCGGCAAGTAAACTTGTTTCACTTTCGCCTGCGCTGTATTTGTAAACGATAATAACGACAATCCAATAGAAAGACAATGAAGAGACTAATGCTCACCATCGCAAGCATCATCATGGCCCTGCCGATGCTCGCACAGTATGATGCTTATGGCAGGACGCAGACCACCGTGGCAGGATATGGCGAAGGAAAAACCATATACTACGGACTGCGGCTCGGTATGGCCGTGTCGACGGTCAACTCAGACGACAGCGCTCTCGACGGCGGAACGGCACAGACCGGACTCAACCTCGGTGTAATAGCCGGTTTCCAGCTCACCCCCTCCGCTCCCGTTTATCTTGAGTCGGGACTCTTCTACACCGAGAAGGGTGGCAAGGGATATGTCGACAAGGCCAAGTTCTCATACAATCTCAACTACCTCGAGGTCCCCGTGATTGTCAAATACCGTTACAGTGTGGACGACCGTTTCTCCATCCAGCCTTTTGCCGGTGGCTATTTTGCGCTCGGAGTGGGCGGCAAGGTGAAGAATTATGACGCCCGCGAGACTTCTTCATCATTCTCGGAGCACTTCTTCAAGCGTTTCGACGGAGGTCTGAAGATAGGTTGCGGCTTTGAGTATCAGATGATTTATGCCGACCTGTCGTACGATTGGGGATTGGCAAACATCTGCCACAGCGACTTCGATTCGTCCCGGACGGGTTGCTTCTATATCAATTGCGGCGTCAACTTCTGACGCTTCCGCAACGCGAGACGGCTCAATCGAAAAACGATACGGCCCCGGAGGCACAGCCATACGCTTCGTATGACAATGCCTCCGGGGCCGTATCTTTGTATAGATACGAAAGAATGGATCTGCTGATACAAAAGGATTGCTCAACCGATACAAAAGGATGGGGCAGCAGATACAAAAGGATGGCTATTCAGATACAAAAAAAATGGATGACAGCCGCGTGGGCTTATCATCCATCTTGTAGTTGCGGAGGCAGGACTCGAACATGCGACCTCCAGGTTATGAGCCTGGCGAGCTACCAACTGCTCCACTCCGCGATGTGATTTCTTAATTGCGAGTGCAAAGGTAATACTTTATTTTTAATCTCACAAGACTTTACCGTCTTTTTTGCGTCATAAGCCGAAAAAGCCGCCATTTTGTGGTCTTTTTATTACCTTTACTATCCTGTAAGCCCATAAAAAATGTTTTAAAGACTGACAAAATGCCCGTTTTGTTTGTTCAATCAAAATATAATTGATACTTTTGCACATGATAATGGTGATGTGCAATATCATCAATAAGAGGAGGAAAAGATTATGTCCATATCAAAAACGAGACAGAAACTGATTGACGTGGCAAGGCAACTGTTCGCCAAGAACGGCCTTGAGAACACCACGATGAATGACATAGCCCTCGCGTCCGGCAAGGGTCGTCGCACGTTGTACACCTATTTCAAGAGCAAGGAGGATGTCTATTATGCCGTGATAGAGTCGGAATTGGAGCGTCTGTCCGACCGTCTGGACGAGGTTGCGGCCAAGAAGACGCGACCGCAGGACAAGATCATCGAGCTCATCTACACCCATCTGAACATGATAAAGGAGACCGTCGTTCGCAACGGCAACCTGCGTGCGGAGTTCTTCCGCAACATCTGGATGGTGGAGAAGGTCCGCAAGAACTTCGATGAGGACGAGATTGAGCTCTTCCGCAAGGTCTACGCCAACGGCAAGGCCGACGGAGAGTTCGACATAGAGAATGTCGACCTCGTGGCCGACATAACCCACTACTGTATCAAGGGGCTTGAAGTACCTTATATATATGGACGTCTCGGCCACGGCATGACCGAGGAGACGAGCAAGCCGCTCGTGGCCAAGGTCGTCTACGGAGCGTTGGGAAAGAGCATACTGAAATGACAATATATCAACAAACATATAAAAAACGACAAAGAAAATGGGATTATTGACAGGTAAGACAGCCCTCATCACGGGAGCTGCGCGCGGTATCGGTAAGGCTATCGCGCTGAAATTTGCCGAAGAGGGCGCAAACGTAGCGTTTACGGACCTCGTGATCGACGAGAATGGCAAGGCCACTGAGGCCGAGATTGCAGCAAAGGGCGTCAAAGCCAAAGGATATGCAAGCAACGCAGCCGACTTCGCTCAGACCGAAGAGGTGGTGAAGATGGTTAAGGAAGAGTTCGGCTCGATCGACATTCTGGTCAACAACGCCGGCATCACGAAGGACGGTCTGATGCTCCGCATGACCGAAGCTCAGTGGGACGCAGTCATCGCGGTCAACCTGAAGAGCGCTTTCAACTTCATCCATGCCTGCGTGCCGGTGATGATGCGCCAGCGTGGCGGTTCGATCATCAACATGGCGTCGGTGGTCGGAGTCCACGGCAACGCCGGCCAGAGCAACTATGCCGCCTCAAAGGCCGGTCTGATCGCTCTCGCCAAGAGTGTCGCTCAGGAGATGGGCCCGAAGGGCATCCGTGCCAACGCCATCGCTCCGGGCTTCATCGACACCGCCATGACACAGGCTCTGTCGGACGAAATCCGCAAGGAGTGGGCAGCGAAGATTCCTCTGCGCCGCGGCGGTACGGTGGCCGACATCGCCAACTGCGCCACGTTCCTCGCCTCTGACATGTCGAGCTACATCAGCGGACAGGTCATCCAGGTTGACGGCGGTATGAACATGTAATAACCGTAACCACACATCCGGCCCCCTCCGACTCCCCCAAGGGGGGAGAGAAGTGAAATGTCTAACAGCATACCATTCTCTCTCCCCCTTGGGGGTCGGAGGGGGCCGCAGTTTTTTTAGGGGAAACATTCATCATGCAACCACTTTACGAAGACAACCATATCATCATCGTCAGCAAGGAGAGCGGCGAGATAGTTCAGGGCGACAAGACCGGCGACAAGCCGCTTTCGGAGACCGTCAAGGAGTATATCAAGGAGAAATACCATAAGCCGGGCAATGTCTTTCTCGGCGTTGTCCACCGCCTCGACCGTCCCGTGGGTGGCGTGGTCGTCTTTGCCCGCACGTCGAAGGCCCTGCCGCGGCTCAACGAGATGTTTCGCGCGGGCAGTGTCAGGAAGACCTATTGGGCCATCGTGGCCAACGAACCGCCCCGCACGGAGGGCCGTCTGGAGAACTGGCTCGTGCGCAACGAACGTCAGAACAAGAGCTACGCCTACGATCGCGAGGTGCCGCAGTCTAAGAAGGCCGTGCTCGACTACCGCGTCATCGCCCGCGGCGAGCGTTACCGTCTGCTGGAAATACGCCTCCACACGGGCCGCCATCATCAGATCCGCTGCCAGTTGGCCGCGATGGGATGTCCCATCAAGGGTGACCTCAAATACGGTGCGTCGCGCAGCAATCCCGACGGTAGCATATCGCTCCTTGCCCGCCGCGTCGAGTTCGACCATCCCGTCAGCCACGAGCACATTTCGGTTGAGGCTCCGCTGCCCGCCGACCGGCTGTGGCAGGCGCTGGGGCAAAATGTTGTGGAAGTCGAAAGGCAGCCGTGAAGGTCCCGGAAATGCTTTTTTTGAGGCCGGAAAAATTCAGAATTAATTTTACTTTTGCCTTCAAAAAAGGCGCATCGAACGAAAAATCCGCATTTTCACACGAGAAAATGCGGATTTTTCTTGTTTTGAGTTAATGTGTTGTGGTTCAGTATGATATGCAAAAATCGTCCTCCGTCGGGTTTTCCGACGTCTTGCCGTAAGGCCCTCCCGGCGTTGCAACGGGGCGCTCGTTGCATCGCAACGGCGTGCTCGCGGGAAGACAACGGCGTGCTCGTTGCGACCCCGGGAGGGCCCCGTTGGTCGGCGATGGCCTGAAAATCGTGTCGCTAAAAGGTTACGATAAGTTAAATAGTAAGGTTTTGTTACCAAATCGCCGCATTTTTGTTGTTCCGCAAAGAGGCCGAAAATTCAGAATTTTCTTTAGCTTTTTGCGTCTGTTTTCGGCTGTTGCGGACAGTGTCGTTTGTGGAACGAAAAAGTAGGGTCGCGGGACCCGTCGCGACCCTACTTTGTGGTGACGGGCCGTTCATGCCCAAGAGGGTGCTACGGCATCCCGCAATCCGTTGGTTGTGTCGCAAAAAAACGATGCTTGTTTGATATGTGCGGCCACATTAATAAATAGGAAACATTGTTTTTTTCGCTTAAACGGCCGCGTTTCTAAGGAAAAATGATATACCTTTGCATACGATAGTGCCAACGCGCACAATGTAATAATTGTCTTATCAGTATGAACAACATATCAACGTTCGTCGCATGAAGAAAATATTCTTGTGGATTGTGGCTGTCCTGCTCACGCCCATTCTGCTTTTTGTCATACTCACCGTCCTGCTCTATCTGCCTCCCGTGCAACAGTGGGCGGTCGATAAAGCCGCGGCATACGCCTCCCGCGAGACGGGGATGGACATCAGCGTGGGCCGTATCAAACTGGTCTTTCCGCTCGACCTCGGCGTTGACGACATACTCGTCACCCAACCCTCCGACTCACTCCCGCAGCGTCGGGACACCATCGCCGGCATCAGCCGCGTGGTTGTCGACGTGAGGCTGCGCCCGTTGTTTTCGGGGCGTGTGGTTGTTGACGAACTGGAGATAAGCCGGGCGGCCGTCAATACCGTCGGGCTTGTTCCCTCGGCACATGTCCGCGGGACGCTCGGGCGGCTGGCCATGAAGAGCCGCGGGATTGACCTCGGCGCAGGTACGGTCCATATCGACGAAGCCGAGCTGAGCGACGCCCGTGTCATGGTGGCCCTGAGCGACACCGTTCCGGAGGACACGACCACGAGCGCGGTGCTCTGGAAGATCTTTGCCGACCGCGTGACGATAGACCGCACGGACCTCGTCCTCCACACCCCGGGCGACACCATCCGCCTCCACGCCTACATGGGACGTGCCGAAGCCCTCCGGACATCGGTCGACCTCGCCGCGGCGGCCTATGGTGTGGGCAGTCTGACATGGCGGGACGGCGCCCTCGACTATGACATGCCGATGGAGCCGCGGGCCAAGGACGGGCTCGACGCCAACCACATAGCACTCTCCGGCGTAGACATCGCGCTCGACTCCATATATTATTGTGCACCCGAAACGCGGCTGAACATCCGCCGTTTCGCCATGCGCGAGCGGTCCGGAATAGAGATTAGCGACCTGACGGGCGAGGTCCGCATGGACTCCGTCCGCCTCCATCTGCCCCGTCTCGTCGTGCGGACGCCCGACTCGGAGCTGGAGGCGCGTGTGGTCATGGACCTCAACGCGATGGACAAGGTTCGTCCGGGACAGGTCAGCCTGCGCCTGATGGCCTCTCTCGGCAAGCAGGACATCATGCGCTTCTGCGGAGGTCTGCCCCCGCAGTTCATACGTAGCTATCCCAACCGGCCGCTGACCGTGCGTGCCTCGGCCGGCGGAAATATGCGGCATGTCGACCTGACGGGCCTGACGGTAGAGCTTCCCACAGCATTTTCGCTGACGGCCGACGGCTCGGCGGACAACCTGTCAGACACGAAGCGGCTACGGGCCGACATCCGGCTGAAAGGCCGCACGCAGGACCTGTCGTTCCTGATGGCACTCGCCGACGCCGCAACGGCCAGAAATTATCGTCTGCCGCGCGGCATTACGCTCGACGGCCGACTGACGGCTGCCGGCAGCCGCTATGGAGCGAAATTGAAACTGGGTGAGGGCGGCGGAACGGTGAGCATGGACGGCTCTTTCGATGCCGATGCTGAGGCCTATCGCGCCAAGGTCGATGTCGACCGGATCAATCTCCATCACTTCATGCCCCATGACTCACTCTACTTTGTCACGGCCCGTGCCGAGGTCAACGGCCGCGGGACCGACATGCTCTCGCGTCGCAGCCGTCTGATGGCAAAGGCCTCGGTGGACCGTCTCGACTACGGAACGGCATGGCGTTTGGGGGACATCAAGGTCAATGCCAATATTGCCGACGGCCGCGCCGCCGTCGATGTCGTGAGCCACAACCAACTGGCCGACGGCGCCGTCAGTCTCGACGCGCTGCTTGCCCCCAAGCGCATTGACGCCACGTTGAGCACCGACCTCAGCTGCGCCGACCTCTACCGGTTGCGCCTGACGCAGAAACCGATGCAGGCAGGAATGTGCGCCCACATCGACCTGACATCCGACTTGAAGCAGTCCCACTCCGTCAGAGGATATTTCAACGACTTCACCATACGGACAGAAAAAAAGACTTTCCGTCCGAAGGACCTCTCTGTCAACGTCCTGACTTGCCCCGATACGACCTGGGCTAAGGTCTCCAGCGGCAATCTTGACCTCTATATGACGGCCGGTTGCGGCTATGAGAAACTGGCTTACCACGGCAACATGCTCATAGAGGAGATTATGTCGCAGACGCGCAACAAGGTCATCGACCAGCCGCGGCTCCGCGAGTTGCTGCCCGTCATGGAGCTGAGGGTCAACAGCGGCATGGACAATCCTGTGGCGAACTTCCTCCGTTTCCGCGGTCTGACGTTCAACGATTTTGCCATCGACATGACCACGTCGCCGGCGGACGGCATCAACGGCGACATGCGCATCTATTCGCTCACGGTCGACAGCATGCGCCTTGACACCATCCGGCTGCACATCCGTCAGGAGGCGGAGAACGTCCGGTTCAGCGGTATTGTCCAAAACAACCGCAAGAACCCGCAGTTTGTCTTCAAGACGCTCATGGCCGGAACCATTCTTGAGCGCGGAGCGGAAATCAATCTGCGCTATTACGACCGCAATGACAAGCTCGGTCTGCTCGTCGGATCACGTGCCGAGGTCTGCGACAGCGGCATCCGGGTCCGCCTTTTGCCCGACCGGCCCACGCTGGGATATAAGGAGTTTAATCTCAATCGCGACAATTTCGTGTTCCTCGGACGCGACCGTCGCATCGAGGCGAAAGTCGATCTCGTGGCCGACGACGGCACCGGTGTGAAGATTTACTCCGACGACCAGAACCGGGACATGCTCCAGGACCTCACCGTCAGTCTCAATCAGTTCGACCTCGACAAGATAACGTCTGTCATGCCATACACCCCGCGCATCAGCGGACTGCTCAACGGAGACTTCCACCTCATGCTCGACAAGGAGCGACAGCTCACGATGGTGTCCGACATGAGCGTCCGGAAGATGTCTTACGAGAACTGTCCGATGGGTGATATCGGCTCCGAATTCGCTTATCTGATGCGCGACGACAGCACCCATGCGGTCGAAGCGACGCTGACACAGAACGGCCGCGAGGTCGGACTGCTCAGCGGAACCTATCTCAACAGGGGCAAGGACGGCTATCTTGACGCCACGTTTGACATGAAGCGCTTCCCCCTCTCGACAATCAACGGATTTCTCGGTGACCAGCTGTTCGGCCTCAAAGGCTACGCGGAAGGCAGTCTCGGCGTCAAGGGAGCTCCCTCACGGCCGCAGGTCGACGGCGAAGTCATGCTGGATTCGTCCTACCTCGTCAGCGTGCCATACGGCGTGACGTTGCGCTTCGACAATGATCCCGTGCGCATCGTGGGCAGCAATCTGCTCTTCGAGAACTTCACCATGTATGCCCACAACGACAATCCGCTCAACATCGCGGGCAATATCGACTTCTCAAACCTTGATCATATCACGATGGATATGCGTATGAGAGCACGCGACTATCAGCTCATCAACGCCAAACAGACGCGCGGTTCCATCGCTTACGGCAAGGCGTTCGTCAACTTCATGGGCTATCTGAAGGGCGATTTGGACAATCTTCAGATGCGCGGACAACTCGACGTGCTCGGCAAGACGGACATGACGTACATCCTTGAGGACTCGCCGCTCAACTCCGACGACCGCCTGAAGGACCTCGTGACGTTCACGGACTTCCGCGATACGGCCCATGTGGAGGTCAAGAAGCCGCCCATCGGCGGTCTGGACATGCTCCTGATGATGAACATCGAGCAGGGAGCGCACGTCTTCTGCGCCCTCAATGCCGACCGGTCCAACTACGTCAGTCTGGAGGGTGGAGGCGAATTGCGCATGGAGTACAACCCTACGAACGACATGCAGCTCTTCGGCCGCTATACGATAAACTCCGGAACGATGAAATATTCGTTGCCCATCATACCGCTGAAGACATTCAACATCGAGCAGGGAAGCTACATCGAGTTCACCGGCGACATGATGAATCCGCGGTTGAACCTCTCCGCCACCGAGAGCGTGAAGACGCTTGTGGGCAGCGAGGGGGAGGGCAATAGCCGCAGTGTGCTGTTCAACTGCGGCGTCAAAGTGACCAAGACGCTCAACGATATGGGCCTCGAGTTCACACTCGAAGCCCCCGAAGACATGACGCTGACCAACGAGCTGGCCGCGATGAGCGCCGAAGAACGTGGTAAAATCGCCGTGCTGATGCTCTCGACGGGCATGTATATCGCCGACGGCAACACGGGCAAGTTCTCCATGAACAGCGCCCTCAACTCATTCCTGCAGAGCGAAATCAACAACATTGCGGGCAACGCATTGCGCACGGTGGACATCAGTGTCGGCCTGGACCAGAACACCGACGGTACAGGCAACACCTACAATGACTATTCTTTCAAGTTTGCCAAGCGCTTCTGGAACAACCGTTTCAGTTTCGTTATCGGCGGAAAACTCTCCGACAACAGCGCCGATGCGATGGAAGCGGAGCAGGACCAGACCTTCATAGACAATGTCTCGCTCGAATATCGCCTTGACCAGACAGCCATGCGCTATGTCCGCCTGTTCTACAACAAGGAAGCTTACGACATGCTGGAGGGCCGTGTGACCAAATACGGCGCCGGTTTCGTGTGGCGGAAGAAGGCCGACCGCTTCTGGCAACTGTTCAACTTCCGCAGCAAAGACCCGGCCAAGAACGCCATGCCGCAGACTTTACGGCCGATGGCACAGCCCGCAGGAGACCGTCCGCGGCACACCGCTATTCCCGTAAAACAAGACTCTTTAACGACAGATGAAAACAAGAAGTAACATAACAGGCATGCTTTCGGCCGTCGCCGTGGCCGTCGTCGTGGTGGTCATGCTTGCCGGCTGCTCGTCCACAAGCAATCTTCCGGAGGGCGAGGTGCTCTACACGGGACTCAAACCGGCTGTCTATGTGGACCGCGACAGCGCCGACTATTCTTCTGCCGTGGAGGAAGAAGTGGAGGCCGCACTTGCCGCCGCGCCCAACGGCGCGTTGTTGGGCAGTTCCTACTACCGCACACCGTTTCAGCTGAAACTGTGGATTTACAACCGATACGCCAACTCCACGTCCAAGTTCGGGCGTTGGATGCTCCGCACGTTCGGCCGCGAACCGGTCCTGATGAGCGCCGTGAAGCCCGAGACGCGGGCGTTGGTGGCCAAAAACCTGTTGCGCTCTCATGGCTATTTCGACGCCAACGTGGCCTACGAGACCCTGCCCGACAAGCGCAATGACAAGAAAGCCAAGCTGAGATATACCGTCAAGAACAACCATCTCTACACGTTTGACACAATCACCTATCGCGGTTATGCGCCCGATGCGGACAGCCTGATACGTGCGACGATGTCCGAGAGCAAGCTGAAGAGCGGTGAGGCATTTGCCACGTCGAGCCTTGACGCCGAGCGCGTCCGGCTCAACTCACTGTTCCGCGACAACGGCTATTATTACTATCGGACCGAGTACGCCTCCTTCCTGGCCGACTCCGTCTCCCGTCCCGGCCACGTCCAGCTCCGCGTCCAGCCGATGGCCGGCATGTCCGACGAAGTGTTCCGCAAGTGGCATCTCGGCCGAATGAAGGTCGTCCTGCGCCGTTCTTCGATGGAGCAGCCGACCGATTCGATCATCCACCGCAATCTCTCCGTATTCTATTCAGGCAAGAGGCCGCCCATCCGCATGCGCACCCTGCTGCGCGACATCAAGCTCCGGCGCGGCCAACTGTACAGTCAGACCGCCTATCAGGAGTCTGCCAATGTCGTCAACAGCCTCGGCCTGTTCTCCATTTCCGACTTTTCGTTCACACCGCGGGACACCTCTGCGACCTGCGATACGCTCGACATGACGCTCAACTGCGTCTTCGACAAGCCCTACGACGGTTCCATCGAAGCCAACTACGCCTTGAAAAGCAACGACCGCACGGGCCCCGGCCTCGTGCTCGGCGTGACCAAACGCAACGCTTTCCGTGGCGGCGAGAAGCTCAGTTTCGACATCAAGGGCTCATACGAGTGGCAGACAGGCCGTCGTGTCGGTTCCGGCAGCAAAGCCATCAACTCCTACGAGTATGGTGCCGACGTCTCCATCGAATATCCGCGCATCGAGGCTCCCTTCAAACTCTTCCGCCGCAAGCGCTTCTTCCGTACGCCGTCGACGCTGCTTTCGGCCTCGGTCAACGTCCAAAACCGTGCCGACTACTTCAAGATGGTCACTCTCACGGGCGGTCTGACATACAAGTTTCAGACCTCGCCCAACTCCCGCCACGAGCTGAGCCCGCTCCTTCTGGACTACAACTTCCTCAAGAGCACCACCGCCGCGTTTGACTCCATCATGGGCGCCAACCCCGCCATCTATGTCTCCATGCGCAACCAGTTTGTTCCGAAGATCAAGTACACCTACACATACACCAGTCCCGCCCGCTACCGCAACCCCATCGTGTGGGAGACGAGCGTCACCGAGGCGGCCAATCTGCTGTCTCTCTGCTATGTCATGGCGGGCAAGAAGTTTGACCAGAAGGAGAAAGATCTCTTCGGAAATCCATTCGCCCAGTTCCTCAAGCTCAACACCTCACTGCGCAAGACATGGCAGCTTGGCACCAAGTCGCAACTGGTCGGCCACGTGGCGGCAGGCGTGATATGGGCCTACGGCAACTCCGAGCGTGCCCCGTACAACGAGCAGTTCTACGTCGGCGGCGCCAACAGCATCCGCGCCTTCACCGTCCGCAGCATCGGACCGGGCCGCTATGTGGCTCCCGACGGCACCTACTCCTATCTCGACCAGACGGGCGACATCAAGCTGGAGGCCAATCTCGAGTATCGTGCCAACCTCTTCGGCAGCCTCTATGGCGCCGTGTTCCTCGACGCGGGCAATGTCTGGCTGCTCAAGAAAGACGCCAGCCGCCCCGACTCGGAGTTTCGTGTCGGTTCGTTCTTCCGCCAGTTGGCCACCGGCACGGGTGTCGGTCTGCGCTACGACATGGACTTCATCGTCATCCGTCTTGACCTCGGCATCGCCCTCCATGTCCCCTGCGATACGGGCAAGAGCGGCTACTACAACATCCCGAAGTTCTCCGACGGCCTCGGTCTCCACTTCGCAATCGGCTATCCGTTCTGATGTTTTTTCACATATTTACGTCCTTGAAAGTGTCGCGTTGTTACACTTTTAAGGACGTAAAAATGTAATCTACCACACTTTTAAGGACGTAAAAGTGTAGTCATACTACATTTTTAAGGACGTAAATTGTGTGGTTTCATAAAAAGAAGCTATCTTTGCGGTTGAGAAAACAAGGTTGAGTGTATGGAAAGAACCGCAATATCAGAACTTTATGAATGGAAGTCCCGCTCCGACCGCAAGCCCCTGATAGTCCGTGGGGCGCGTCAGGTGGGCAAGACATGGCTTATATTGGACTTCGCCAAGAAGGCATACGAGCAATACGTATATGTGAACTTTGAGGAAGACAGCTTCCTTAATCATGTGTTTGAAGACGACTTCGACATCGACCGTATCATCACGGCCATCAGTCTTAGAACGCAGCAGGACATCGGCAAAGACACACTGTTGATATTCGATGAGATACAGGCGGCTCCGAGGGGAGTGACCGCGCTGAAGTATTTTTGTGAGAAAGCCCGCGACTATCACGTCATTGCGGCCGGTTCGCTGTTGGGAATCGCCATGCACCGGTCAGACTCCTTTCCCGTCGGTAAGGTCGATTTTGTCGACCTGTCACCTTTGGACTTCCACGAGTTTCTGCTTGCGATAGGCGAAGATCGCATCGCCGGATTGCTGACGAAGCGTGACTGGCAGACGGTGGCGATGGTCAAAGACAGGCTGACCGCCCTTCTCAAGACATACTATTATGTAGGAGGAATGCCCGAAGTCGTGGACAGTTATCGTCAGCGCAAGGACTTTGCGGAAGTGCGCAGGATACAAAACAACATCCTCGATACCTACACCAACGACTTTTCCAAGCATGCGCCCATCAACGAGGTGCCACGCATAAGGATGGTGTGGAACTCGATTGCCGGCCAACTTGCCAAGGAAAACCGAAAGTTCATATATGGAATGTTGCGCGAGGGAGCACGAGCTAAAGATTTTGAGGTGGCGATAGAGTGGTTGATGGATGCCGGACTTATATATAAGGTAAACAGAACAAAGAGCGGTGAACAGCCATTGAACGCCTTTGAGGATTTCAGCGCGTTCAAGATCTATCTGCTCGATGTCGGGCTGCTGTCGGCCATCAACAAACTCACGGCTGAGACTCTGATTCGTGGCAACGAGATATTCAATACCTACAAAGGTGCGCTGACGGAGCAGTACTTCTTCCAACAGATACGCGGTAAGGTGGATTTCGTTTATTATTGGTCAGCGGACAATTCGCGTGGAGAGGTCGATTTTGTCGTTCAGAAAGCAGAACGGGTCATCCCCATCGAGGTGAAAGCAGAGGAAAATCTGCGTGCCAAGAGCCTTGCCGCATTTGTGGCAAGAAATCCCGGACTCCATGCCTTGCGGTTTTCCATGTCCGACTATCGCGAGCAGGACTGGATGACAAACATCCCGCTGTATGCGGTGACATTGGATTGAACAAAGTGGCTGCGGCCCATTTCATTGTACGGTTGTTTCTGCGGGCGGATGACGTTACGGTCTGCCTGATTGTCCGTCACGGCCATTTGGAGGGTATGTCAAAATGGGAACATGATGCTTGGTAGGGACATATTCTTGTATTTGTCCGTCAAGCAGCCATTGTATATCAACACGTTGCGAGCGGACAAATACAAGAATATGTCCCTACAATGTGCTTCCCTTGCATTTTGACACACCCTCATAGTTGCATATATCCAACTAAAACGCCGTGAAATCTTAAAATGTTGTGTTTATTCCGAAAAACACGCCCTCCGAAGACTCTCGAAAATGTCGTTCGGCAGGACGATGACAGCCGTTTTTCGTCACATTTTTGTTGCCGCCGCGAGCCGTAAGGCCCTCCCGGGGTCACCGCGGGCATGCCGTTGTCTTCCCGCGGGCACGCCGCTGCGATGCAACGAGCGCCCCGTTGCAACCTCGGGAGGCCCTTACGGCAAGACCCGAAAAATGCCGGTGAAATAGAATCGGATGTAATGCTCTGATAGTCAAACGATTGTGAAAAACATCAAAAATCACCGTTTTTCGGCCGGAAATGCGGTTTGGCGGAGTCAACATGTCGTTAACACACGTTAAAGTAAAATTTATTCATTGCTGTTCCGAAAGTCCGATGGTGTGGGAGTCTCGTCCGTCAGCAAAAAACGCTATGTGAGAAAAGAATGAAATATTTTTTACGAAACGATTGCCGTTCGGAAATTATTCATTACTTTTGTGGTACGATAGAAATAACCAAAACATATCATAATCAATGAAACCGACATTATTACTCTTGGCAGCCGGTATGGGCAGCCGCTACGGCGGTCTGAAGCAGCTCGACGGACTGGGTCCCAACGGCGAGACCATCATGGACTATTCCATCTATGACGCAATCAAAGCCGGATTCGGCAAAATAGTCTTTGTCATCCGCAAGGATTTCGAACAGGATTTCCGCGAGAAGATACTCCGCAAGTATGAGGGCCACATCCCCGCAGAGCTCTGCTTCCAGAGTCTCGACGCTCTGCCCGCGGGCTTCGCATGTCCCGCAGAGCGCGTAAAACCGTGGGGAACCAACCACGCCGTGCTCATGGCCAAGGACGTGATCAAGGAACCGTTCTGCGTGATCAACTGCGACGACTTCTACAATCGCGACGCTTTCCAGGTGATCGGAAAGTTTCTCGCCGACCTGCCCGAGGGCAGCAAGAACGCATACGCTATGGTCGGATTCCGCGTGGGCAACACTCTCTCCGAGAACGGAACCGTCGCACGCGGCATCTGCTCTAAGGACGCCGAAGGCAATCTGACCACCGTCGTGGAGCGCACGGAGATCATGCGCGTCGACGGCCCTGTCTGCTACAAGGACGAGGAGGGCAAGTGGGTCGCTGTCGAGGACAACACGCCCGTTTCGATGAACATGTGGGGCTTCACACCCGACTACTTCGAGCACAGCGAAGAGTATTTCCGCGAGTTCCTCTCCGACCCGAAGAACATGGAGAACCTCAAGGCCGAATTTTTCATCCCGCTGATGGTCAACAAGCTCATCAACGAGAAGACATCGACCGTCAAGGTGCTCGACACGACCAGCAAGTGGTTTGGCGTGACCTACGCCGCCGACCGTCAGGACACTGTCGACCGCATCCAGAAGCTCATCGACGAGGGAGTCTATCCGCAGAAGCTCTTCTGAAATGAAAATTAAGAATTAAGAATTAAGAAAATTACTTGATGCGGCTAATACGCTTTAATTCCCCTTCAGGTAATTTTCTTAATTCTTAATTTTCCACTTTCTGCTTCTTTGTTTTGATATATTTGTACCTTTGTACCCATTATGCTGAAAGATTTATTATCCAATACCGAATGTGATGCCCTCAACCGTCTCATCGACGAGGCTGACGGCATCGTCATCTGCTGTCACGTCAATCCCGACGGCGACGCCATCGGTTCGTCGCTGGGCTGGGCCGAATACCTGAGAAGCCGCGGCAAGGAGCCGACAGTCATTGCTCCTGACCAATATCCCGACTTCCTCCAGTGGATGCCGCGCACGGAGACCGTCATGCGTTACGACAAGCGCAGGGCAGAGGCCGACGCCGCCATAGCCGCGGCCGACCTCATCTTCTGTCTCGATTTCAACAGTCTCGGCCGTACCGACGTCATGGCCGCGGCCTTGGAGGCCTCGCCGGCGCGCCGGGTGGTGGTCGACCATCATCTCAATCCGGACATCGGCTGCGCCCTCTGCGTGTCACGGACAGAGATGAGCTCGACCAGCGAGATGATCTTCCGTCTCGTCTGGCAGCTGGGCGGATTTGAAGCGATGGGGCCTCACTTTGCCGCGCCGATATACTGCGGCATGATGACCGACACGGGCGGGTTCACATACAACAGCAACAGCCCTGAGATATACTTCATCATCAGCCAGCTTCTCACGAAGAACATCAACAAGGACAAAATCTACCGCAACGTCTACAACAACTACAGCGAGAACCGCCTGCGGCTCATCGGCTATGTCCTCTACCGGAGTCTGGTCGTCATCCCCGAGCTCCACGCCTCCTTCTTCGTCCTCACAAGACGCGACCTGCGCCGTTTCCGTTTCGTCAAGGGCGACGCCGAAGGGCTGGTCAACATGCCGCTGCAGATCAAGGGACTCAAGCTCTCCATCTCTCTGCGTGAGGACACCGAGCGCGACAACGTCGTCTGGGTGAGCCTGCGGTCGGTCGACTCCTTCCCGTGCAACAAGGTGGCGGAGGCTTTCTTCAACGGCGGAGGCCACCTCAACGCCGCCGGCGGACGGCTCAACTGCTCGATAGAAGAGGCCGCCCTGATTGCCCGCAAGGCCATAGAGAGTTTTGCCGACACGTTAAAGTAACGAAATATTGCCGCCGATTGGCAGGATTTTATTACTTTTGCACACATTATTATATGTATCACAACAAGAATATGAGAAAGTTAACATATCCTCTTCTCGTGCTCGTCGCGCTGTTCTTCTGCGCCTGCGACGACGAGGAGACATACGGAGACAAGAAGAACAAGGAGCGCAGCGCTATCAGCACATATATCAGCAACAACGGCATCAACGTGATCGATGAGGCCACATTCGATGCGCAGGGACAGACGACCGATGTCGCAGCCAACCAGTATGTCTATCTCGAAAAGAGCGGAATCTATATGCAGATTGAGCGTAAGGGCAGCGGCAGCAAGCTCGAAGAGAACAAGCAGGTCAATCTGCTCTGCCGTTACACGGAGTGGAACATCATGGATGGCGCCATGCAGTCACGCAACGATTACACCTCGCGCAATTACGACAAGATGACGGTGACGCGCGTCGGCAGCCAATATACTGCCTCCTTCGCTTCCGGAGTGATGCTCTCGACGTATGGCGCGTCCGTGCCGGCCGGCTGGCTCGTGCCGCTTGAGTATGTGAAGGTGGGCCGCCAGTCTTCCGAGGACGAAGGCATCGCCAAGGTCAGCATCATCGTGCCTCACACGCAAGGACAGGCTTACGCCATGTCGAGCGTCTATCCGTGTGCTTACACCATAACGTATCAAAGAGAAAGATAAACCATCATGACACTGATAAAATCCATATCCGGCATCCGCGGAACCATCGGCGGACAACCGGGAGACACCCTCAATCCGCTTGACATCGTCAAGTTCACCACAGCCTATGCCACTTTCATCAGCCGGCATGCACGCCCCGAGAAGTCCGGACGCATCGTTGTCGGACGCGACGCGCGCATCTCGGGCGAAATGGTGCGCAGCGTCGTCTGCGGCACGCTGATGGGAATGGGATATGACGTGACCGACATCGGACTGGCAACCACGCCGACCACGGAGCTGGCCGTGCGCATGTCGGGGGCCGACGGCGGAATAATCATCACCGCAAGTCATAATCCGAAGCAGTGGAACGCGCTGAAACTGCTCAACCACGAGGGCGAATTTCTCACCGCGGCCGACGGTGCCGAAGTGCTCGCCATAGCCGAACAGGAGGACTTCTGCTACGCCGAAGTGGACCGGCTCGGCAGTTATACGAAGGACGACACGTTCAACCGGCGGCACATAGAGGCCGTGCTCGGTCTCCGGCTCGTGGACCGCGAGGCCATAAAGAGTGCCGGACTGCGTGTCTGTGTGGACCCGGTGAACAGCGTGGGATGCATCATCCTGCCCGAACTGTTGGCCGAACTGGGCGTCGAGTGCAAGGTCATCAACGGTGAGCCGACCGGCGATTTCGCCCACAATCCCGAACCGCTGGAGAAGAATCTTGGCGGTATCATGGAGGAGATGCGTCGCGGCGGTTATGACCTCGGCATCGTTGTAGACCCCGACGTGGACCGTCTGGCGTTCATCTGCGAGGACGGCCGCATGTTCGGAGAGGAATATACGCTGGTCAGCGTGGCCGACTACGTGCTCGGTCGCACGCCCGGCAACACCGTGAGCAACCTTAGTTCGACGCGCGCCCTGCGCGATGTGACCATCAGTCATGGCGGTACATATACGGCGGCAGCGGTAGGAGAGGTCAACGTGACCACTAAGATGAAGGAGGTCGGAGCCGTCATCGGCGGCGAAGGCAACGGCGGAGTGATCTATCCCGAGAGCCACTACGGACGCGACGCGCTGGTCGGCATCGCTCTGTTTCTGTCCGCCTTGGCCCGCAAAGGCTGCCGCGTGAGCGAGATGCGTGCCGCCCTGCCAAACTACTTCATAGCCAAAAACCGCATCGACCTGACCCCGCAGACCGACGTCGACGCCATCCTCGAACGTGTGAAGGAACTCTATCGCGACGAACAGGTGAACGACATAGACGGAGTCAAGATTGATTTTGAGGACAAATGGGTGCATCTGCGCAAGTCCAACACGGAACCAATCATCCGCATTTACAGTGAGGCGGCGACGATGGAGGCTGCCGACGAGCTTGGCAAGGAGTTCATGCAGATAGTTTCCCAATACACCACAATCTGATAATCACAATCTGATAAGAACAGGAAATATTATAGCAAATCCCCGAAATTCCTTACACCGGAATTTCGGGGATTTGCTGATTATAGTCTTTTCCGTTCCCTTTCTTTGCCACATCATCAAATTTATTTACCTTTGCACCTTATTAATATGGACATGACAAAGACCCGTATATGCTTTCTTGCGCTGCTCTTGGTTGTCGTGGCGGGGCGTTGCCACGTGGTGGCGGCAGATCGTGGCGGCGATGGCGCGTCGTGTCGCCACGACATCACGGACGTCGTTGTGCTCGGCGACTCAAACACGTGGATTGGCGGAGACAGCTGCAATCTCGACCACGGATGGACCCGATGGTTCTGTGAAGCCTTCCGTCCCGCGTCATGCCGCAGCTACGCCCGCAGCGGGGCGACATGGACGGCGACGGAGCGGACAGTGCGCGATGTGGACGAATATACCGAACGGCTTGGCGACAACAATGTCATTTACAATCAGGTGTGCCGCCTTCAGGATGCTGTCAGGGACGGCCGGCAGCCTGTGCCCTCACTGATCATTATCGCCGCAGGCACCAACGACGCATGGTTTCTTGAGGCGAGGCCGCGGGCGTTGGATGTCTCGGGCGGAGACAGAGGCGTTGCCGGTGGGCGGAATGACGTCCCCGGCAGTATGCTGACGCTGGCCGGCGCTGTCCGCCATTGTTGCGGAATGTTGGCAGGAACATTTCCCAAGGCCCGCATCGTGTTGCTCACGCCGATGCAGTCGACAGCGGTCAGCACGAGGCGCATCGTCCGCGCCGGCGACATCATCGAGGAGTGCGGCCGCCGCATGGGGCTCACTGTCATCCGGCAGGACCGCGAGAGTTGCGTCAAGCGGAAGCGCGAACGGTGCCGGCGGCGCATGACGACCGACGGGACGCATACCTCTGCCGAGGGCGCACGGCTCAACGGCATCATGATTGCGGAGAGGCTGAGCCGTTGAGGACTCCCCGCAGTCAGACAAGATTTCATCAATGATTTATATATAGTTCCCGACGACAATGGTATTTTCAGACCTGTTTTTCCTCTTTGTGTTCATTCCGGCCTTCGTCATCTGCTATCTGACGGCGGCGGGGATAGACAATCTGTTTCTCGCCGAACCGGGACGGCCGAGCTATCGTGCACGCAACTGGATGCTGGTCGCCTTCTCCCTGATATTCTACGCTTGGGGAGAACCCGTCTATGTCTTCCTCATGCTGGCCTCGGTGGCTGTCAACTACGCCGTCGGTCTGCTCATAGACCGCAGTGGCCGTTACCGCCGCAGCGCGCTTGTGGCCGGTCTGGGCTGCAACATTGCCATACTCTCTGTCTTCAAGTATCTCGGCTTTTTCGCACAGACGCTTTGTGATTTGGGCTTCAGCGTGGCCCGTCCGCAGATAGCCCTGCCCATCGGCATCAGCTTCTACACGTTCCAGTCCATCTCTTATCTCGTCGATGTCTATCGCCGCGAGTCGCCCGTTCAGCGGCGATATACGGACCTGTTGCTTTACATCTCGATGTTTCCGCAACTCATCGCCGGTCCCATCGTGCGCTACGGAACCGTTGCACGTGAGATCGGTGAGCGTCATGTGACGGCCGGTGATGTGGCCGACGGTATGTTCCGATTCCTCTGCGGCCTCGGCAAAAAAGTTATTTTGGCCAACCAGTTGTCCGAAATCTCCGACCAGTTTCTCGTCAACGGCCTTGGCACTCTGTCGACTGCCGGTGCGTGGGTCGGCATCACAGCCTTCACGTTGCAGATATATTTCGACTTCTCCGGCTACTCCGACATGGCCATCGGCATCGGCCGGTGTCTCGGATTTCACTTCAATGAAAACTTCGATCATCCCTATTGTTGCCGCACCATTACCGAATTCTGGCGCCGGTGGCATGTCTCCCTCGGCAGTTTCTTCCGCGACTATGTCTACATCCCGCTCGGAGGCAACCGCCGCCATCAGCCGCTGAACATCCTGGTCGTGTGGTTTCTGACCGGCATGTGGCATGGGGCGAGCTGGAACTTCATTATCTGGGGCGTCTATTTCGGCCTAATCGTCATGATGGAGAAGTACACTTTGCTCCGCTTTCAGCACCTCGTGCCCCGGCCGCTGCTGCACCTTTACAGCATGCTGCTCGTCATCGCGGGCTGGGGAATATTCTATTTTGACGACTTCGGACAGATGATAACGTTCTTCTCGGCCTTCACCGGCAATGGCGCCACATTGACGGACTTCTTCGCCTGGAGCGCCTTGACGGACAAGTTTTGGCTCTGGGCCGTGGCCATTGTGTTCTGCATGCCCGTCCGTCGCGGTGCCACAGTTCTCTGCCGCCGTCTCCCCGGTGGTGGCGGGGTGTTCGGGACGCTGGTCCTTCAGACAGCCCGCATGACGGTCTCGGTGGTTATTCTCGCCGTCTCGGTGGCCCTGCTTGTCGGCGCAACCAACAATGCGTTTCTCTATACGCGCTTCTAACCAATCCTGATGCAAATGATGAAGCACTACATATATATCCTCGTTGTCTCGTCGGTATTCATCGCATACGCCGTCGTTTTCGACACTTTCCCGCGCAGCACCGTCTCCACGCTGGAGCGACGGACGCTCGCTGCCTTCCCACGGTTCACGTTAGAGAAACTCCGCGACGGCTCTTTCACACACGAAGTGTCCTCGTGGTTCAGCGACAGCGAACCATTCCGCGACGACCTCATGACCTTGAGCATGTGGATAAAGGGCAACATGGGACTGGCAAAATCGGAGGACAACGTCACCTTCCATGCCTCTGCTGACGGCCCGATGACGGCCGGTGACGATGGGGCCGATGCTGATCTGATGGCGACGGACAGCCTTAGCGGGCATGCGGCGTATGACTATGAGAACCATGTCACGGCCGACGACAACGCCAAGATTGCCAATGCGGGCATCATTGTGGTCGGTAGCGGCGACAAGGTGAGAGCCCTGATGGTCTACGGTGGCGGCCCGAAAGGCGGTGTGCGGTATGCCGAAGCGGCCAACAGATATAAGGAACGGTTTGGCGACGAGGTCAATGTCTACTCGATGGTGATACCCACTGCCATCGAATACTACTGTCCCGACAAGGTCCGGCGATATACCAACAGCCAACTGAAGACCATCCGCAACATCTTCGCCCACCTGTCACCGTCCGTCCGCGCCGTCGACATCTACTCCACGTTGGGCCGCCACGCCGCCGAGGATATCTATCTGCGCACCGACCACCACTGGGCCCCGCTCGGTGCCTACTATGCCGCGGAGGAGTTTGCCCGCATCGCCGGTGTGTCATTCCTGCCTCTCGAACGTTACGACCGTCGCGTCGTCCGCCGCTTTGTGGGCAGCATGTACGGCTATTCCAATGACATCGCAGTTAAAAACGCGCCCGAAGATTTTGTCTATTACGTCCCGCGTGGCGTCAAATATACCACGACCTACATCACATATACCATCGACGAGGACTATCACGTCACGGCCGAAAGCCGTCCGATGCGTGGCGCTTTCTTCATGCACTACCGCGACGGCAACGGCGGTGCCTACTGCACGTTCATGGGCGGAGACACCAAGATCACGCAGGTTCGCACGTCGACTCACAACGGGCGCCGTGTGCTCATCCTCAAAGACAGTTTCGGCAACGCCCTGCCGGGCTATCTCTTCGGTTCGTTCGAGGAAGTGCACGTGGTCGACTCGCGCTATTTCACGAAGAACATGACGCAGTATGTCCGCGACAACAAGATAACTGACATACTCTTTGCAAACAACATCTTCAATGCTTACTCGCCGCGCATAGCCAATGCCTACATCCGTTTCCTCGACCAGCCGGCCGGTATCATCCATCGTGCCAAGCGGGATTCGACGGGAGTGAAGGCTGTTGCGGCGGATTCGGTGCAGACACACGAACCACCGACAGCGCCGTCGCAGAAGTTCGCCGATATGCCGCCGTCGCAGGAAACCGTCGCGAAGGAACGGGCAGAGTAGGGGAACGGTCGTGTTTCGGGAATATAATAATATATTACTGTCCGCTAAACCATAAAACATCTTGTCCAACCTCTTGAAACATAGAAGTTGGACTTATTTGTATGCGTGGACAAGCCCCCTTAGTCTATTTCCTCCCCTTCCGGAGGTGGATTTGTTGCCTCTACCAGCA
>JAFULM010000058.1 GCA_017483185.1 Prevotella sp.
CTGAATCTCTTAACTCTAAGTTGAAAGGCTTTAGAGCACAACTACGCGGTGTGCAGGATTTACCTTTCTTTATGTTCAGAGCGTCCATAATCTTTGGATAACATGATTATATTGCCACGGACTTATGCAACTGTGCCCAAAAAGCGGCTTTTTCGGACCAAAAACGTTGCTTTTTCGCTGCCGCAGCGGCCCCGCGAGGTCGCAACGGCGTGCTCGTTGGTCTGCAACGGGGCGCTCGTTGTAGACCCGCGGCGGCCCCGTTGCAACCTCGCGGGGCCGCCGTTGCACGACCGTCGCTTGGCGAACGTGATTTTTGGGCTTTTCGGAGTCAAAATACTCACATTTTTGTTTGTCATGATTTTTTTAGCAACAATGTTTACAGCATCGTTTGCGGGTGACGGGAGGAGCCGAGTCGTTGTCGGCAAGGATAACTTTCTGTGGTATCACTCGAAGAAGTGTCGGATGAAATTCTTTCGCTCCGTTCTGACATTCTGTTTTTATGGTGGATAAAATAATTGTTTAGGTATGATTTTTTGTTTTGGCGATGTTTTTTTTCGTACCTGTATTCTCTTTTCTCAGAGATAAATGCTACCTTTGCCTTAGAAAAACCAAACCGAATATATTGATGATGACGGAATCTGAAGTTTCGAGGAAGTTGATAACAGACTTCTATTCTCAGCATGTGGACGAACTGAAATCGTTCGTCGCAAAGCGTCTTGGCTATTCGTCAGAGAGCGAAGATCTCGTACAGAATATATTTCTGAAGTTGCTTGAGTCTGACAAAATGATATCTCCGGTCACCCTTCCTTGTCTTGTTTACACCATAGCCCGCAACATGATATCAGACTATTGGAGACATCACACTTCGGTTACGGAATACGAACATTATATAAAAGCGACATCGGAGATCTATCGCGAAAGAAAAGAAGCACATTCCGTCTATTCTGCCGTGGAACTCACAGAAATACTGGAGCGGGGCATCGCCCGTCTGACCGACCGCCAGCGTCACATCTACCGTATGAACGTCATCGAGGGGATGCAGGTGTCGGAAATATCGGAACATCTTCAGGAAAACTATAAGAGCGTGGAAAACAAGCTCGGAGCTGCCAGAAAGGTCGTCCGTCAGTATGTGAGGAGGATGTGGGCTTAAGCCGAAAAGGCTTGACGGTAGCAATATTTGCGGCATAATCGGCTGTTATTTAATGGAAATGTTGTACTTTTGCAACGTTTAATATGCACAGGCAATTATGTTTAAGAAAAAGAAAAGGTGGCATGCCGTCTCCGGTCAGGAACTCACGGAGATGGACAAGCGCGTGATGTATTGGGAAAACAAGGGTAAGCTGGTGCCTACCCGCGACTTGATCAAGACCCCGGAACAGATAGAGGGAATCCGCAAGAGCGGTATTGTGAACACTGGCGTATTGGACGAAGTGGCACGGCAGATACATGCCGGCATGAGTACGCTGGAGATAGACAAGATTTGCTATGACTATTGCGTCGGTCATGGAGCCGTGCCCGCGTGTCTCGACTACGAGGGATTCCCGAAGAGCGTCTGCACGAGCATCAATGAGGTGGTCTGTCACGGCATCCCCAAAGAGGAAGACATCTTGGAGGAGGGAGACATCGTCAATGTCGACTTCACGACTATATTGGACGGCTATTATGCCGACGCCTCACGTATGTTCATCATCGGAAAGACAACGCCGGAGAAGGAGCAGCTGGTGCGTGTGGCCCGTGAGTGTCTGGAAATAGGTGCCGAGGCCGCCAAACCTTATTGTTTTGTCGGCGACATAGGCCATGCCATACAGAAACATGCGGAGAAGTATCACTATGGAGTGGTGCGCGATCTCTGCGGACATGGCGTCGGACTGAAGTTTCATGAGGACCCCGAAGTCGTTCATTTCGGCCATCGTGGAACCGGTATGCTGATTGTGCCGGGAATGGTGTTCACCATCGAACCGATGATCAACATGGGCACATGGGAGGTATTCATCGACGCGGACGACAAATACGGCTGGGAGGTCATCACGGGCGACGAGTTGCCCAGCGCCCAGTGGGAGCACACGTTCCTGATGACAGAACATGGTGTAGAGATACTGACACACTGACATGCCGCTATGGAAAACAAGGATATATATATATTAGGTATAGAGAGCAGCTGCGACGATACGTCGGCAGCAGTGTTGCGCAATGGCGTGTTGTTGAGCAACGTCACTGCCAGTCAGGACGTACACATGGCTTACGGCGGTGTAGTCCCGGAGTTGGCGTCGCGTGCCCACCAGCAGAATGTGGTGCCCGTGGTGGACCAGGCTCTCAAGCGGGCCGGTGTCAGCAAGGAACAGCTGTCGGCCATCGCTTTCACGAGAGGTCCCGGACTGATGGGGTCGCTGCTCGTCGGGGTGAGTTTCGCGAAGGGATTTGCCCGCTCGCTGAACATCCCGATGATTGACGTCAACCACCTGCAAGGTCACGTGATGGCCCATTTCATAAAGGAAAGCGACGACGATACGTCGGCTCCGCCGATGCCGTTCCTCTGTCTGCTGGTGAGTGGTGGCAATTCGCAGATCGTCCGTGTCAATGCTTACAACGACATGGAGGTGCTCGGCCAGACTATCGACGACGCTGCCGGTGAAGCCATCGACAAGTGCTCAAAAGTCATGGGACTCGGCTATCCCGGTGGTCCCATCATAGACCGTTTGGCCCGTCAGGGCAATCCTGAGGCATATAAGTTTGCCGAACCGCACATCCCCGGTCTTGACTATAGTTTCAGCGGGCTGAAGACGTCGTTCCTCTATTCGATGCGCGAATGGGTTGCGGAAGAACCGGATTTCATCGAACGCCACAAGGAGGACATCGCCGCCAGTCTTGAGCATACCATCGTCAATATACTGATGAACAAGCTTCGCAAGGCAGTCAAGCAGACCGGCATCAAGCATGTGGCAGTGGCCGGAGGAGTCAGCGCCAACAATGGTTTGCGCAATGCCTTTCATGATCATGCCCGCCGTTACGGTTGGACGATATACATACCCAAGTTCAGCTATACGACGGACAATGCGGCGATGATAGGAATCACCGGTTATTATAAGTATAAAGACGGCGACTTCTGCACAATAGACAAGCCGGCTTTCTCAAAAGTGACATTTAAATAACAACAACGAAATATATGGATTTTGAAAGTAAGATAATAAGCAAAGAGATCAATCTCATACTCTGGGAGCAGGAAAAGACATTGGGAACCGCAGAAAGCTGCACCGGCGGACGTATAGCAGAAGCGATAATCGCCGTGCCCGGAGCATCAAAATATTTCAAGGGCGGCATCATCTCATACACAGACGATGTGAAGGAGAGTGTGCTCGGTGTAGACCGGGGATTGCTTGAGGAGAAGACTGCTGTTTGCGAGGAGGTCGCCGTGGCTATGGTTAAAGGCGCATGCAAGGTCCTTTCGACTGACTATGCCATCTCGGCAACGGGTATCGCCGGCCCCGGTGGCGGCACTAAGGATATACCGGTCGGAACAATCTGGATTGCGTGTGGCTCGGCAAATCGCGTCGTCACCCAAAAGGTGGAAGAGGACCACGGACGGGATATCAATCTTTCGATTGCAACCAACAAGGCAATGCAGATGTTTCTGGATTTTCTGAAAGAGGAAGCAGAAGAGGCAGAAGCTGAGGAAGAAAAATAGTCGGAAAGCGTTTTGTCGCTCTCTTTTATTCCCGAAATCGTTTATTAGCACATCGACATTGTGTCCTAAACGTTTTGTGGGAAAATAAGAACGGAGGCGGTTCGCAAAGGCATAATATTTTGGCCAATATTGTGGACGGACTCTTTACGGACTTTTTAAAATTGTGGCTGGATGTTAAAATCCACATAAATATTTGGCAATATAATAAATTATTCATACCTTTGCACCCGATTTGAGGGTTCCGTAGCTCAGTTGGATTAGAGCAACGCCCTTCTAAGGCGTGGGTCTAGGGTTCGAATCCCTACGGAATCACTTGGGGAATACATCATGTATTCCCCTTTTTTGTTGATAATCAGTGAGTTAGCGGAATGAGGCTATAAATGGCGGATATTTACGATATATAGACAAAAAGCAAACTCTCAAATACTTGTACCTCGCCGCACCAATTGCGGCAGCCTCAAGTATTCAAGAGCTTTCATCTGCAGCAAAGATAATAAGTAATTTCAAAAACAACAGCATTTCAGGACAAGGATTTTCTTTTGGTTAATGTTATTTAACCAAAACGGTATAAAATATACCATTAAAAATAAGATAAATAATATGGCAAGACCACCGAAATTCAATTATGACAGCGATGACTATTATCAGTGAGATATAGCCAGTAAACAATAGATAAGAATAAGCATGGTTCATACAATTGACCAATCTTATTATATCCCAAACCGTACGTACGTTCGGTCGTCGAATGAGTTGTTGTCTTTTAAGAAAGCCTTTGTCGCTTTGAATAGATAGGCGTTGAGCGGGTCTTCGGATAACTGATGAAGGAGCGCGGCCTCTGATTCTGCCAATGTCGGAAGTAGAAAAGGGTAGCCGTCGCTGGCCAAAACGATGGAGTGGGGTGCCGTGGTGAGAGTGATGATGCGTACGTGACGCATCGGGATAGGAAATCCGTCAACCACAGCATAGGATTTGTTTTGGTCACGCATGGTCTTAATCATTTCCGGAATGATGGCTTGGCGTGCCGTGTCATTGGAGCGCAGACTGCCAACCGTGGCTTGGCCGTTGGCGATAAGGCTGCGGATGATGGTCGCACGTTTTTCCGCCAAGATGGCTTCACCGGGTTTCGGATTGTCATAATGTTGGCCGTCGACGAGACACTGACAGTCGCCTATCATCCATATTTGACGATGATGGCGACTGTAAACGATGCAACTGGCCGTCAGACGTTCCTCCGGATGGCTTTCCAATCGTCGCATGTCGAGTCCGTCGTATCGGCTGCGGATAAAGCCGGTCAACTCTCGGCAAAACGTATCGACATCGGCGGACTTGTCCGCATGGCGGATAAACTCGGATATGAGCATCATGCAATAGCGTCCGTTGGAGCAGTTGTCGGCAATGTGGACCGGTGATTTGCTCGTGCTGCCGTCGATGACAGCTGCAAAGTCATCAGTGATCACTATGCCGTCTTATGCTTCTGCCGTTTTGCTTTTGGGGATTATGTCTTGCTCTATTATCTCCATAAGATTTCCGTTCCGTCTTATTATTGTTCCGTTCTTTTTCTTTGTCTCTTCTGCCGTATGTGTTTTGCACATTATTAAGGGAAGGTTGCGACCATAGTTCGCGTATGAGGTCGGGACGTCCGATGCGTCGCAGAGAAGACTCAATGTTGCGGCGTTCCTCCGGTTTATACCAGAAGAAATATTGCCGTTGGGCCAACTTTTCTTTTTGCGTTTTAGCACTGAACACCGGTTGGAGTGTGTATGGGTCATATCCGGTATACCATGTCTCCGTGCTCACTGTCATGGGAGTGGGGGTGAAGTCCTGCACCTGTTCCAAATGGAAATCCAGACGCTTTGTGATCACGGCCAACTCAGCCATGTCTTCCTCGCAACAACCGGGATGGCTGCTGATGAAATAAGGAATGATTTGCTGGTTCAGCCCTTCCTCACGGTTGATACGGTCAAATATTCGTTTGAACTCATGGAATTGGCTGAACGACGGTTTGCGCATCAGTCGCAACACATTGTCGCATGTGTGTTCCGGTGCCACTTTCAGACGGCCGCTCACGTGACGACAGATCAGTTCGCGGGTATATTCGGCCGCGGCTTTGTCGATCTCTTCGTCTTTGCTTTTGTGCAACAGCAAATCATAGCGCACGCCGCTCCCGATGAAACTCTTTTTAATGCCGGGAAGTGCGTCGACGGCATGATAGATTTCTAACAGAGGACGGTGGTCGGTGTTAAGGTTTGGACAAATTTGTGGATTAATGCAACTCGGACGCTTGCACTTCTCGCATACGTTGCGGTTGCGGCCCGCCATGCCGTACATGTTTGCCGACGGTCCGCCGAGGTCAGACAGGTAACCCTTGAAGTCTGGCATAGCCATCACTTGTTTTACCTCCTTGAGTATGCTTTCCTTTGAGCGGCAAGTGATGAATTTGCCCTGATGAGCAGAAATTGTGCAGAAAGCACAACCGCCGAAACATCCACGGTGGATATTGACGGAGAACTTGATCATCTCATAGGCCGGTATGCGCTTGTTCTTGTATTTCGGATGCGGAACGCGCGTGTAAGGCAAGTCGAACGAAGCGTCCAACTCTTCGGTGGTCATGGGCGGGTAGGGGGGATTGACAACCACAACGCTGTTGTCAACCTGTTGCAGCAATCTCCGGGCGTGCATCCTGTTGGATTCTTCCTCGATATGCCTGAAGTTTTCCGCCTGTGCTTTCTTGTCGAGCAGACATGTCTCGTGGCTGTTTAACATGACGTCTGTGTCAGTGATACCACCGGGGATGTCCTCTTTGCGAGCCATATAGACCGTTTGTGGAATATCCTTTATCTGCTCGATGGATGCTCCGTCATCCATCTGCCGGCAAAGTTCGACAATCGGCTTCTCGCCCATACCATATATAATAATGTCAGCCCCGCTGTCACAGAGGATGCACTTGCGCAGTGAATCCTGCCAATAGTCATAGTGGGTGAGTCGTCGCATGGATGCTTCGATGCCTCCGAGAACTATCGGAACGTCCGGATATAACTGTCGTAGAATCTTGGAGTAGACGATCGTGGGATATTCCGGCCGCATGTCGTGACGTCCGTCTGGGCTATATGCGTCTTCCGAGCGTAGTCTTCGGTTGGCTGTATACTTGTTGACCATAGAGTCCATACAGCCCGGAGCGATGCCGAAGAAAAGCCGCGGACGTCCCAACTTCTTGAAATCACGGTAGTCTCCGTGCCAATCCGGCTGCGGAACGATGGCCACGCGATAGCCCGCCGCTTCAAGGGTGCGACCGATGACAGCAGCACCGAACGACGGATGGTCTACGTAGGCATCAGCCGAGAAGAGGATCACATCAGCCTCTTCCCATCCGCGCAATTCCATTTCTTTCCGTGTGGTGGGTAGAAAGTCGGATAGTCTGTATTCCATAGAAAACTCTTATTCTTCTCCGGTCGTGTCCGTGTCTTTATCCGTGTCAATGGTTTGCTGCCTGTCTTTCTGCCAGCTGGAGTATAGAACAATCAGCTTTTGGAGACCGAAAGCCTTCATGTTGGGGTGATAGATGACGTCAAGACAAAGATCAAGCAGTGCTTTGTCGCTTTCAGACTCGGTCTCCAGCAGGGCACGGACGTTCATCTTGAGTTTTTCCAGAATCGTTTCGTCTACATATCCGTTACTGCCCACGAGACCCATCAACAGCTGATGGCGTTCGATGGTCTGCAAGTGTTCTTCTGTTATCTCAATAGTCCGTGTGCCGGACTTGTTGGCTTGTATTTTGAACATAATCTTATATATTTTGTTGTTTTGTCATTTTATGGTAATTGCAAAGTCTGTATGCTTGGATTTGTCTTCATTTCAGCAAGAAGTTGATGATGCCACGCATGATTGACGCCTGTTTGTTCTTATCCGTGATACATTCGAAAGGAAAGCCCATCGTCAGTGTGCGATAGTCTTGTCCCTTGTATGCCACGCAGGCATTGTGGCCGTCAGAATAACGCATGACGGGAAATGCCGTGCCGGTCGGGTGGAGGATGTCTGGTGCTGTGGCGGCATAGTGAGTCTCGTTGAGCGTATTATGGAAATTGATGGTTGTTCCCATTCCCTCCACGTTGCCATTGCAGTTGCGGTTGCTACCCCCAGCCTGACACTTCAGTATGTCCGAAACAAAAAATCTTTCTTCCGCGGAAGCCATGTCTGTGCCTATGTAAGAACCGCTGACAAACAGTTTGCCTCCACGTCCGACATATTCTCGGAGATGCTTTTGCATTGATGTCCGGAACGTCTTGTAGAATACCAAGCTGTGCTTGTCATCGCGTTCAAGTCCTAACAGCAGGTCCACCATATCATATCGTGACAGGTTGATGCGACCGTCTTCCACGGCATGGCTTGAGCAGCTCACGATGTTATATCGTCCGGACTGCATGATGGCTTCGGCGTGAGTGCGGACATAGTTCATATCGTTACCGGCAATGAAGTGTCCTGCCAATTCGTTTCCGCTCCATCCAAGCCCACTCTCGTCTTCGATACCCACGCGGCAACGGTCAAAAACCTGTTGTCTTCCTACCCATCCGGCCGTACGTCCCAATGTTACTCCGGGATCGTCGTCGAGGTCGAAACCTTGTTCCGTCGCATTGTTGCGAACCGCAGGAGAGGACAGACGATGAAAGCCGTTGACAATCAAAATGTCACCGGATGCCTCAGGGTCATATTTCGCGCATAAGACTTCGGTCGGGAAACTCTCACCTCCTCGATTGACTGCAGCCAGCCGGAAACTGTAGAGAACTCCCGGCTCCAATTTCATTTTATAGCTTTCGGATGAGTTGATGTGTATGCCGTTGTCAAAACCGGTACTGCCGCAAGCCGTATACAATATGTATCCTGTGGGCTGTGACGTTGCCTCCTGTGGGTCTCTGACCGCAGCCCAGCTCAAACGTATCTCATCTTTATTTGTAAATTCTATGCTGAAATTGTCTGGTGTGAGTGGTGATACAACGTATGAATGGCCATGCTGGTCACTGATGTATCTGAGAATGGTTTTATATATGGAACGTGCAAGTGTAAAGCGGAAGTTCGGATCCTGCCCGTAGAGCATGTCCGGAAAATTCTGGTGGGACATGGTTTCGAGGATTGCACTGGGAACTTCCGGCAAACGTGTCTCTGAATAATTGCGGTCATAGAGTTCACGACGGTTCCAATGGCCGTATTTGTATTTCAGATCTCTTGCCGTATTGTTTAAGAGGGCTTCGGCAAAATCTCGTGATGCGAGTCGAGATATGCCGGCATTGAGGTATCCGTCGTTGTAACTCGTGGTGCAAATAGCCAAAGGCCCGATGAGTCCGGTCCCATCTTTTGCATAGCCTGCATCGCTGTGGATGGCCAATGACAACTCGATGGGGACACCGAGCCCGTCACAGGAGGGAACAAAACAAGAACCGCCGGCGAGATAGTTGGTCATCAGCGAACGTGTGTTAATGTCGTCGCTATAGTCGTCATTCCCGTTTTTTGTGCTATAAATATTTTGTGGCATGCCAGCCCATTGTGCCCAGTAGCGTGCACCTTCGAGACAGCGTGGCATACCGCTTGTCGTTCCTCCCCGTTCGATATTTCCCATGCCTCCGCCAAAGCGCACGGCGTCTGTGGTAACGACACCTTTGTGTGAACTAAGATTGGTGAGGGTGACGCGGTTGAACTCGTTGCAACCTTTGTCAAAGTCGAACGTGCCTAAATAAGTCCATGTCCCGCCGCCCATCTGTTGGTTGACATGAATATCGGTTTGACCGCCTTTATGCCAAACCGTGTAGCAAGCATCGTCCACGCTGTTTTTTAATGTCTTATAACTTACGTAGACAGCATAACGTCCTTCTTGCGGTATACGTGGCTGATAGGAGACAATGCTGCATCTGTTTTTTTTATTGATGGTGCGCGCCATACGTGCTGTTCCGGCGACAAAGGGATTTTCTCCGTCGACATAGTTCCCTGTGTGACGTGCAAATCCTCGTGTTCCGCAGTCTCTCCATTTTTGTTTTCCGTTGACCTCAATATACGTTGTCCCCGGCAGCCTGTCGTCGTTGTCAATGATGATTTCATGTCGTTGCCAGTCGCGTTCGCGCGGCGTGAATACGACCGCCCCGGCTTTCTCAAGCATGGGTATCAGATAAGGGACTACGATGGTTTGGGTGAATAGGTCTTCGGTAGTACCGAATAGTTTGGGGCGTTGCCATTGCCATTCGTTGCGTTTCTGGTTATAATAAAAACCGTGACTGGCCCAAATAGAGATATGTCTGTTTTGGAGTCCGTGTGTGATATGTGCCGGATAGGAAGCATTGCGAGTCCAAGGTTGTCCGTCGTAGTCGATATTGCCCCATAATTTTCTCCCGCCATTATTCTGTGGCAAGCGATTGGGGATCAACTCTTCGATAGTCATGCCGTTGGTTACAACGACAATTTTATATTTGTTGTATGGTTTCGGCAGACTTTTCTTGAGTTTATTGTATATAGATGTCGTTATTTCTTGTGAAAACTCTTGTTCACTGAACGCCGCATCAACAGTTACTGTCAACGCTTGTGTGCGGTTATTCAGTTTATAGTCCAATAGTCTCGGCTGCTTGGGTAACTTTTGTCCCCGGGCTTTGTAGCTGTCGAAAAATTTTTCCAGTTTTTTCGTTAGCTTTGCGTCATGTGCTGGAGTCTGTCCGCTGGCAGCAATGATTGCCAACGAAAGCATTACGAGTAAAATGTAAGTTCGTTTTCTCATCTAAATCTCGCCGACGGTAAAAAGTTCTGGTCGTTTGCCTTTGAAATCCTTGAAATAGAGTTTTATTTCTCGCATTTGACGGTCAATATCTCCGTCAGGGATTATGGTCTTTGTGCATGTGATATGCTTTTTTTCATAATCCACTCCGTAAAGAAGAATGGGTATTTCTGCTTTTTGTGCAATATAATAAAATCCTTTCTTCCATTCCGGATTTAGCGAACGTGTTCCTTCCGGCGTGATACATAGATGGAATGTTTGTGAGCGACGTGCCGTTTCTGCAAGATTGTCCGTCATGCTCGTATGTTTGGAACGCCAAACAGGTATGCCACCCAAATGACGGAAGACTGGACCAAGCGGCCAAAAGAACCACTCCTTTTTCATTAAGAAGTTGCTCTTGATACCGTTGGCGCCGGAGTATAGTTGGCCAATGAGAAAGTCCCAGTTGCTGGTGTGAGGGGCGAGGCAGATGATGTATTTGTCAGGATGGGGTTCAGACACATTTGCAGTCCACCCCATCTGTTTATACAAAATCCATCGGCAGAATGATTTCCACATGATGTTTATGTCTTTTCTTTGTTATCCCGACAGACCGCCGATGTCTCATGACCGCCGACGGTCCGGTGTGGATTGTGTCAGTGAAGGTTGTTAATCTGGTCTACAATCTCATTGACGCTGCTGTTGAATTGCTCAATGATGTTTTTAAAATAAGTTTTGGCTGGTATGCCAGGTTCCACGTGTGATACTCTGCGTGTGTAGTCCCCACCCATTTTGATGATGGAGTGGAGCATGGCTTCCACATTTTCACGTTCAACTTCCGCACTATAGAGCGATGCTGCTATACATTCTGCAAAAAGTTCTTCGCAGATACGGTTGATGTTGTGTTTTATTGTTCTTCTGTTTGCCATAATTGTATGTCTTTTTTATGATATTACCAGATGCATGCTTGGGCTATATTTCGTTCATATTGCTGTCAAATGCATTTTTCTACATCTTGCTTTGATTAGTTTTAAATGTTTGTCCAGCAAGTGAGTAGCATCGTCAAAGATACATAAAATAATTGAATGGCGATGATTTTTATCATAAAAAAATATTAATTCGGTGATTTTGTTGTTTTTCTTTCCCTTTTATTTGTGATTTTGATTATTTTTGCATTTCGAAATGAGAGAGGCCCATCTGTACTGTATTTTGAGGTGCCTTTGTGTCTCGTGGACATTGATTTGTGAGATAATTCATTATTCAAAAAATACATAGATTATATTGTATGGAAAAGAGTGCATTGCAGATAGCAAGAGCTGCTTATCAGCCCAAGTTGCCTAAGGCTCTTCAGGGCGCAGTGAAAATCAAAGAAGGAGAACCGACACAGAGTGTAGACAATCAGGAAGAAATCAAAAAACTCTTCCCTAACACTTATGGTATGCCTGTGGTTGAGTTTGTTCCCAGCGATGAGTCCAACGGAAAGAAAATGAATGTTGGTGTCATTCTTAGCGGTGGACAGGCCCCCGGTGGCCACAATGTCATTACTGGACTTTTTGATCAGATTAAGAAAATCAATCCCGAAAACCGTCTCTTCGGTTTTATTCTTGGTCCCGGAGGTCTCGTTGACCACGATTATATGGAAATCACGAAAGAGTTTGTGGACAATTACCGTAACACAGGCGGATTTGATATGATAGGTTCCGGCCGTACGAAGTTAGAGAAGGTAGACCAGTTTGAGAAAGGATTGGAAATCATCCGCGAGCTTGATATCCAGGCTATTGTCATCATCGGTGGTGATGATTCCAATACCAATGCATGTGTGTTGGCAGAATATTATGCAGCAAAGAATTATGGTGTTCAGGTAATAGGATGCCCCAAGACTATCGACGGAGACCTTAAGAACAGTCAGATTGAGACCAGTTTCGGTTTCGATACAGCTACAAAGACGTATGCCGAGCTTATAGGAAACATCGAGCGTGATTGTAATTCAGCACGTAAGTATTGGCATTTCATAAAGGTTATGGGGCGTTCGGCCAGCCATATCGCTCTTGAGTGTGCATTGCAGTGCCAGCCAAACGTATGTCTCATCTCCGAGGAGGTTCAGCAGAAAGACATGACTCTCAACCAGATTGTTGACCAACTCTGTGAGACTATCGCATACCGTGCGGCTCAAGGCAACAACTTCGGTACTGTTATTGTGCCGGAGGGACTTATCGAGTTCATTCCCGCTATCGGTCGTCTGATACAGGAACTCAACGATTTGCTCGCCGCTCATGGTGCCGATTACAAGGATTTGGACAAGGACGCGCAGCGTGAGTATATCATTGCACACCTTTCAAAAGAAAATGCCGCCACGTTCGAGACACTGCCAGAGGGTGTTGCCCGTCAGCTCTCTTTGGATCGTGATCCTCATGGAAACGTTCAGGTTTCGCTCATTGAGACGGAAAAACTGCTTTCTGACATGTGTGAAGCCCGTTTGGCACAGTGGACGAAAGAAGGTAAATTCGTCGGTAAGTTTGCCGCACTGCATCACTTCTTCGGATACGAAGGACGTTGCGCTGCTCCGTCTAATTTTGATGCAGACTATTGCTACGCTCTCGGAACAAGTGCCGCACAGCTTATTGCCAACGGCAAGACCGGCTACATGGCAATCGTCAAGAACACCACTGCTCCGGCAGAGGAGTGGATAGCCGGTGGTGTGCCAATCACAATGATGATGAACATCGAGCGTCGCAATGGCGAGAACAAGCCTGTAATTCGCAAAGCTCTCGTCGAACTTGACGGTAATCCATTCAAGGCTTTAGCTGCAAAGCGTGACGAGTGGGCGAAGGAAACATGTTATATCTATCCTGGACCGATACAGTATTGGGGCCCGACAGAAGTATGTGACCAGCCTACAAGAACATTGGCTCTCGAACAGAGCAAATAATGAAGAATTAAAACCAAGCCACGTGCGCTATGCGGGCCTCTATATTTGCAGCGGCCCGTTTGGCCCGTGGCTTTTTTCAGTATGCCCAAGACAACAAAGAAACGTACAACCGGAAAGCCTACACATCGCGTCTACCGTTCTCCTGTGAAGCGGAAGAAGCCAGGATTGTTTCTGCGAATGTTGCAGCGACTCCCAAGCTGGGCGTGGTGGCTGGGCGGTGCGCTTGTGGTTATCGGATATATTTGGGCTTTCTATTACTTTTTTGTCGGACCGTTCGGGTTCCGTTGGCGGGCTTTATATGGCGATGTCTCATATCCCGAAGGTTATGAGATCCACGGTATAGACATCAGCCATTATCAAGGTATAATAGATTGGGAGAATCTGAGGAACAACGGCATGATAGAGAAATGTCCGGTACGTTTCGTTATGATAAAGGCCACGGAGGGAGCGAGCCGACTTGACAATCGCTTCAAGGACAATTTCTATCAAGCGCGTGAATATGGTTTTATCCGTGGAGCATACCACTTTTGGAGTACCCGTTCGACAGGAGAGGCGCAAGCCCGATATTTCATTAGTCAGGTGAAATTGGAGGAAGGCGATCTTCCTCCGGTGCTTGATGTGGAGCATAAGCCGAAGGATCAAAGCCCGGAGGACTTCAAGAAGAGCGTGCTTACGTGGCTTGACATTGTCGAAGCGCATTATAAGGTCAAGCCGATAATCTACACCTATTATAAATTTAAGATGGCATATCTCAGCGATTCCATCTTCGACCGCTATCCGTATTGGATAGCCCACTATTATGTGGACAAGGTGGAATATAAAGGCAAGTGGAAGTTTTGGCAACACACGGATTGCGGCCGCCTGCCCGGTATAAAAGGATATGTGGACTTCAATATTTACAACGGAAGCTACTATGATCTTCGCCGTCTTACCATTGGCGGACGTGAAGAAGATGACGACGAACTTTATTGATGCTTATTGACCGACACGGAACATCATGCAGGCCCAGCCATTGCTCTCTGACGTTTGGCTGAGTGTGAGACCGAGTTCGGATGCCTTTGTTTTCAGAATGTCCATGTCTTCGCAGTAGAAGCCACTGATCACGAGAGCGGCGCCATCGTTCATTACGCTGCGGAAGGCGGACATGTCGTTTAGCAGAATATTACGGTTGATGTTGGCCGTGACAATGTCAAACCGTTCACCGATACTGTCCAATATTGAGGCGTCACCGAGCATAGAACAGAACCTGTCGTCCACTCGGTTTATCACAGCGTTGTGACGCGCATTGTCCACACTCCATTCGTCAATGTCATATCCGACGGCTCTTTTTGCGCCGCATTTCAAGGCGATAATGCCCAATATGCCCGTTCCACATCCGCAATCGAGCATCTTTTTGCCGTCCATGTCTGTGGCCAACAGCGTGCCGGCGACCATGCGTGTCGTTTCGTGGTTGCCCGTACCGAAAGCCAGGCGGGCATCGATTTCGATGCTGATATCGTAACTGTTGCTCGTAGGAAGATGCCGGCCGTCGTGTATTACGCAACGCTCACCAATCGCAATCGGTTCAAAACCTTCGTTTTCCCACGCTTCGTTCCAGTCCTTGTCTTCCGCCTCATTGATTTCGTATGTCACGCGGACCGAGTCAAACGGCACAGTCGCGATGGCCATGTCAAGCGCATCGCGATCGAAAAGACATGTCTGAACATATCCTTTCATACCGTCCTCGGTATCTTCAAACGTCTCAAAACCTGTCTCACCGGCGAGTGCGGCGATGATGTCGCGTGTGTTCTGTACTATCATTTCGTAGTCTGTGTGACCGTCGGTTGTCGGTTTTATGTGGAAATCAATCTCGTAGTATTTCATTGTCGTGTGGATTTTAATGCAAAATTACAAAAACTCTTCGGAATAGGATGCTAAAAAGAACGGAAATGCGCTGAATGTAAGTAATTGTGAAGCATAGCAATATCTTTAGAGTACAAAGAGTTTGGCATATCGTTGTGATATTTCATTGCACCTTTGCTATTTGACACAACCAGCGCAAAACTGTTTGTTGGTACAAGGGCGTTGCGCTGACGGTATTTTAAGTAGGCCGGTGCACCGTGCGTGTGACATTAGGTGCGGGTGTTGGAGATGATTTGTCCAAAACTTACGTAAAAAATAGGGAAAAACCTACCGCCGTTTAGGGTTTTTCCGTATATTTGTCATCAGATTATTGGTAAATTTGTAACGTGAATAAAAGAATTAAATACGTAATGATTATGAAAAGATTGTTTCTTGCATCATTAGTGTCTGTGGCGTTGCCGTTTTCGGGAGTCGCTCAGGACGATATGTATTTTGTCCCGACCAAGGCCAACATAGAGAAGAGCAAGCGTGACTACGGTATGCCACGCGACACTTATTACTCCGGCAGTGACCGCAGTGTCGACGAGTATAATCGTCGTGGAAGCTATTTTCATGAAATAGATTCTGCAGGCAATGATATTGTGGATTTTGACGCCGTGGCCGGTGCTTATCCCGATTCGACCGTGACAGACATGTCCGATGACTATCGGGTGACGCGCCGCATGAGTCGTTTCGACGACTATGCTTGGTCCGAGCCTTATTGGGCCGGTTATTACGCCGGACGCTCGTCGTGGTACGGCTGGTATGACCCGTGGTATTCTCCCGGCTGGTATGGCTGGTATTATCCGTGGTATTGTGGTTGGTATGATCCGTGGTACTATGGCTGGCACTCTCCGTGGTATGGTTATCACGGCTGGTACGGCTGGGGCTGGGGTGGCCCGCACTATGTGACCGTCGTAGGCGGAGGACCGACCGGTACGCGCAATCGTGCTTACGGCACGACTCGTTTAGGAGCAAGCCGCAACAGTGGTGCTGCATCGGTATCGAATGGCATTGCCAATCGCAGCAGGAGAATGGCTTCCGGTGTGCGCAATCGCAGCTTCTCTGCATCAGAACGTTTTGGTGTGAACCGCACTAACACGACGGTCCGCAGTAATCCTGTTCAGCGTTCCACTCCGTCTTACAACAGAGGCAGTTTCAGTGGCGGAAGCCGCTCCGGTGGTGGCGGCGGGTCACGTGGCGGTGGTTTCGGCGGCCGCAGATAAGACCATCAGCAGAAGGCTTCTGCGTGTAAGGAATGTGACAAAATGTACCATATTTATATATTATAAAGATTATGAAGATGAAAACAAGATATGCAATGATGGCTGCGTTGATGGGAGTCTCTCTTTCCGCAACTGCACAGGAGACTTATGCCAATGCCGAGCTGGCTACGGGAGATCTGAACGGTACGGCCCGTTATGTGGGAATGGGAGGAGCGATGGATGCCCTCGGTGCCGACATATCGACGATAGGGACCAATCCTGCCGGTATCGGTCTGTTCCGCCATTCCACGGCGACGGCCTCGTTCGGATTTGTGTCTCAGGAGGGCGCCAAGACGTTTGCCGATGCCAACAAGACCAACATGAGTTTCGACCAGATCGGTTTTGTCTATTCCATGCGTACGAGCAGCCGGTCGTTTGTCAACTTCGCTTTCAACTACCACAAGAGTCGCAATTTCAATTTCATACTCAATGCCGCAGGCAACGTCGGAGCTGATGCTTCGCAGAACAAGATGTCATATAATAAAGGCTTAGCGGCCGCCAATAACGGCTGGCAATTTGTCTATCCGGATAAGAACTATATAACTTCAGATGACAATGCTTACAGTCAGTTGGATGAACTCTATTATAATGCACTTCTTGTTGTGCCTGGTTCGGACCCGGACGACCCGACTTACGGCTATTTCGGCGCCGAACGGTATATGATGGACCGTAAGAACAGCGGCTACATAGGTTCCTACGACTTCAATGTCAGCGGCAATATCAATGACCGTGTCTATCTCGGACTGACCATCGGACTGCATGACGTTCACTACAAGGGATATTCCGAATACGCCGAGCTCTTTGCTCCGAATGGGGAACAGGTCGATGGTGTGCTGGTGGAAGACACGCGGGAGATAACCGGTTCCGGCGTCGATGTCAAGGCGGGTGTCATCTTCCGCCCCATCGAAGAGTCTCCGTTCCGCATCGGTCTGTCCGTGGCAACACCCACGTGGTATGACCTCACGACGAGAAACTATACGGCGATGATTGTGGACGATAAGCTGAACGGACAGTACAGCATGGACATCAGCAACGGATATGACTTCAAGCTCTACACTCCGTGGAAGTTCGGACTGAGCCTCGGCCATACCATCGACCGCTATCTGGCTCTTGGAGCTTCATACGAATATGCCGATTACGGCAATATCGACAGCCGTATCAACGAGGGATATAATTGGGATTGGTATGAAAACTCATCGTCAGACACGGAGATGAACCGCCATACGGAACAGACACTCAAGGGTGTCCACACGGTGAAAGTGGGTGCGGAGTTCAAGCCGGACAATGATATCTCGGTGCGTCTTGGTTTCAACTATCTTTCGCCGATGTACAACAAGAACGGTGTCAAAGACGGCTGGCTGGACTCTTACGGCGTGACCTACGCTTCTTCGACCGATTGCACCAACTGGAAGGATACCTATCGCATCACGGCCGGCATCGGCTATCGTCTCGACAAGTTCTCCATTGATCTCGCATATCAGTACAGTCAGACGAACGGAACGTTCCGCCCGTTCACCGATGTGCTTGACGTAACCAACACGGCCGACGCTGTCGACGTCAGCAACAAACGCCACCAGATGCTCCTCTCGTTGGGATATACGTTCTGAGAAGTAGATAAAAGGAGATAAGGGAAAATAAAAGGAGATAAAGGACAACGGTCTTTGTTTCAACAGCAAGACATACGTCCTTTATCTCCTTTTATCTTCCCTTATCTCCTTTTATCTACTTCAGCAAATTACTCCACGATTCCGGCTTCCAACCATTGTCGCGTCACGGTCTCGGCATCCTGCCGGGCGGTGGCTTCGTCCACTTCATACTCTTCGGTGAGCAGACGTGCGAGGTCGTCGGTTGTGAAGTCTTTGCCGTCGACGGCATTCCAGAGATATGCCGACGATTCGTTCATGCTTATGATTTTGCTGAAATCGATGTTTTCAAGTCCTTCCGCAACGATAATCAATTCGCCGCAGACGTTACGCAGATTAAATCCTGTCTTTCTTTTCATTGTATATTATATAATATGTATATATTAAGTAAAAGTCAACCTTTTATCTCCCGTATTGCGGTCTTTCTCAGTTGTGGTTGCGCGTCCACAACATCCGATAAATGAACAGCAGATAGCGGCGTATGGGGCGGAGTCTCGTCCAAAACCATGAATACAGCCGCCATTTCCATCCGTCCGTGCGGTCCGGTGCGGTCCGTCCCTTGCGATAGAAAGCTACGGCCACCGCCTTTATATCGGAGAGACTGCAATATTCGGGATTGATATTTCCATCACCGAGTAGTGTAACCTTGTCACCGTCCATGCGGATGATGCGGTGGAGCACATAGTGGCCGGGATATGTCTCTGCCAGTACGGGCATGCCGACGGAGAGAGTGTCCACGGCAGCCAGCAGAGCCTTGTCGCGTCTGTCCTCAAGGAAGGGGCGCATGCTGTAACCGCGAAGAGGCAGCGTCACGGTGTGACCGTTGTCGATCATTCGTATGACTTCCGGCAGCAGCGCTGCGTTTGTCATCTGCAGTGTTTTCATCTTGCTATCGTCCTGTGGCATAGTGTTGCGGCCTGCTTGTCCGGCAGGCAGTGGAGGGTGTAAGTCGGTGTTATCCCGACGATGCGCGTTATCGTGTCACAGAGCTGGTTGTATATCTCCTTGTCCCACTTCATCGACGAACATGCACTCAGCATCATTCCGAAGGCGCTGACAGGCTGTTGACGCTCGATGCTGTTGGCAGGGGCCCGTTCGATCTTGGTCACTGCTCCCAAGCGGACCTTCATGTTTCGGTAGCAAGGTGTCTTTCCGCTCCACGGAGAGCCGTAGATGAAGGCCTCATTGCGGATGACACGTATCACCGGGTTGTCGTCGTTGAGCAGTTCGACGCCCTCTATGTGTTTCATCCACAATCCGGTGTGTGTGCTTTTGCCGGTACCGCTTTTTGCCGTGAAAGGGTAGGCCCAGCCGTCCTTCATGGCGCAGGAGGCATGGATAAGCAGACCTCCGTGGAATGCGGTGGAGAAAGCAAAGGCGAGCATGATGGCGTCGTTGAGTCCGAAAGAGCGCATGTCGCGCGTACCGTTGAGTGCGCAACGACATTCGCGAAACCGATGGCTGGCTTGCATCAGACAACAGTCGCGGCCGTTGATGTCGCGTATGACAAACTGGTATCCGCCGTCAGGAAGGGCGTGGACCAGCGTAAAACCGTTGCCGGTGTCGAAGTCTCTGATTTGGCTGCCGTCGCGTCGTGGTTTCAGACTGTTGTCGACGGTCAGGTCCAGAATCGGTTTGTCTTCCGTCTCATTGCAGGCGAAAGGTCCGAAAGACGGCAATAGTGACATGTCGTCGGTGTCTGTATCATGGAAGGTGATGCGGACCGGATAGTCCGCGATGTGGAACAGATGTGTTCTTTCTCTCATTTTTTGGACTTGTTTTTCCCTTTCCGGTTTTCCGGCTGTATCTCTTCGACGGCCTCGTTGAAATCGGATTCGTCCAGATTGAGGGATTGGAACGAAAAATCGGAGTCTGTCAGATATCTGATGTCATACTTGTCTTTTGTCTTTTCCGTGTATTTCCGTCTCAGTTTCAGCAGCTTCTTGTCCGCGTCCTTGCGCTTTTCGGCAAACATGACGATGCACGTGCGGTGGGGCATGCCGAGGCTGTTGGTCATGTAGTTCTTCAGTTGTGAGGAATAGCTGTTGCGTCCGAGCAGAATGTTTCCCTTTGTGTCCATCCACACGTTGTCGACGGCTTGGACGTTGGTGAAATAGACGACGGAGTCTCTGAACGAAGCCGAAAAGCCGAACATGTGGACTTTCTTGACCAATCTTTTTTTGGCTGAGACTTCGGGGGATGTGAACAAGGCCATCAAGGTGACGGCAAAAAAAAGGTATTTGAATGATTTCATCTGTTGTTTTATTGTCCTAAATATGATTTTAGCAAATTGTTGTTCGTGTTGTTGCGTAGTCGCCGGATTGCTTTTTCCTTGATTTGTCTGACACGTTCGCGTGTCAAGCCGTATTTTGTGCCGATTTCGTCGAGTGTCATTTCCGGCCGGTTGATTCCGTAGAAGGCTTCGATGACGTTGCGTTCGCGCTCGTTGAGACTTTGCAGGACGTTGTTTATCTCGGCTTTCAGCGACTCTTGGACGAGTTGTTGGTCGGCCATCGGGGTGTTGTCATTGACCAGCACGTCCAGCAGTCCGCCGTCTTCACCCTCGGAGAACGGGGCGTCGACGGACAAGTGGCGTCCCGTCGTCTTCATTGCGTCGTCTATCTTGTCCGTCGGAATATCAGTCTCTTCGGAGATTTCCTCGATGGACGGGCGGCGCTCGTTCTCTTGCTCAAACTTGTTGAGCATTCGGTTGATTTTGTTCATCGAACCGACTTGATTGAGCGGCAGCCTGACGATGCGGCTCTGTTCGGCGATGGCTTGCAGGATGTTCTGACGTATCCACCAGACGGCGTAGGATATGAACTTGAAACCGCGTGTCTCGTCAAATTTTTCCGCGGCTTTGATCAGTCCGACATTGCCCTCGTTGATGAGGTCCGGAAGGCTGAGCCCTTGGTTTTGATATTGTTTTGCCACGGAGACAACAAACCGCAGATTGGCCTTGGTCAGTCGGTCCAGAGCCTTGCGGTCTCCTTTTCGGATGCGTTGTGCCAATTCCACTTCTTCATCTACGGTGAGAAGCTCTTCCTTACCTATCTCCTGCAAGTATTTGTCCAGAGACGCACTTTCACGGTTGGTAATCGATTTTGTGATTTTCAGTTGTCTCATTGGCGTAAATTTATATACTTGCAAAGTTAAAGTTTTTTTCCGAAACGCCAAAAGGAATGATGCTAAAAGGAGTGAAAAAAGCCCTGTCAGGCTCCATCTGTTGCTCTCTGCACATATCTTTTGCATTATTGGGAACAACGTAACAAACCCATCGGGATGTCTTTATGCGTGGGGTAATCTCAGTTGGGCGTTGCAAAACTTCCGCAAGTAGGGTCGCGACCCGTCGCGACCGCCACCGTGCCGCGTGGTACAACCCGTTCGGTTGGCTTATATGCACGTTTCGGCAGGCGAGTGATTATGTGGCAAGGAGGCGGTCGCGACGGGTCGCGACCCTACTTGCGGGAGTTTTGCAACGCCCCACTGAGATTACCCCATTTCAAAAGATAGGATGAGAAACACTGCCGAAGACGAAGTGTTAAAAACTCGGAATAATCACAACAAAAGCCCTCTCATTTTTGAAAAACACAGAAATTATTGACTCATGACACGAAAATTATCGATTTTTCGTGTGCATCTCCTTTTTTCTGAGTGTCAGGATGTTATGATGGAAATTGTGAAAGTGTGCAATAATTCCATCCGAAAAGTTTTGCCGTAAGGCCCTTATTGCTTTGCAACGGGGCGCCCGTTGCATCACGACGGGCACGCCGTTGCAAGCTGACGGCATGCTTATTGCGGACCAACGGGGCCCTTACGGCAAGACCTCGGAATTTTTTCTGTCGGAAAATGACGTGCGAATGTTAAAATTTGGGCCGTTTTGTCGTTTTTTTGAGCGAATCCCAAGTGTTAAAATTGTGATATTATTGTGACATGAATATGCCGTGTCCCGGTGTACAGATCGGTTTTGTGATTATACAAAATAAGAGACTGTATAAAATAAGGTTCATGCAAATGGCAGGGACATATTCTTGTATTTGCCCGCAAAACAAGCACTGAATATCAATACGTTACGAGCGGACAAATACAAGAATATGTCCCTACAATGTGCTTCCCATGCATTTTGATACACCCTCGTTATACAAAATAGGAGACTGTATGAACTTTATTTCATACAGTCTCCTATTATCTCGTCATCATCTTATGATTGTGATGCGGACGAGTTGTCGCTTAGTCGTTTGTCAGCGGTACGGCAAAGTAGGTCTTCTTGCCGGTCGGATAGATGCCCTGGATGTAGAGTACGGGCTCCTTGCTGGTCGATGCCTCTTTGACGATGGTCTGGAGCTCGTCGATGGTCCTGACGGCCTGGTTGTTCACGCGCTGGATGATGAAGCCGCGGCTGATGCCGGCTTCCTTCATCTTGCCGTTGTCCACCTTGATGACTTCCAGACCGTAGCTGACGTTGAGCTGCTGTTTCTGGGCGTCGGTGATTTCGCGGAAGTTTGCGCCGAGCACGTCGAGGTCTGCGTTCTTGACCACCTTGGTGTTGCCCTGCTCGTTCTTTAGCGTGACAGTCTCAGTCGACTTCTTCTTGTTGTGGAGGAATGTCAGCGAGAGCTTGTCACCCGGACGTTTGCGGGCGATGATTTCCTGCAGCTCGGCCATACGTGTCACTTTCTGTCCGTCGACGGCCGTGATGACGTCACCCTCCTTGATGCCGGCGTCTGCGGCAGCACCGTCTTCAACGACTTTGGCTACATAGATGCCCTCCATCGTGCCGAGGTCGATGTCCTTGCCCTGGTCCTTCTGGCTGTCGACATAGTTCTTGACGTCGATGCCCTGGATGCCTATCATGGCACGCTGGACGGTTCCGTACTTCTTGAGGTCGTCTACAACCTTGTTCATGATGGTCGTCGGAATGGCAAATCCATATCCGCTGTATGAACCGGTCTGCGAATAGAGCATGGCGTTGATGCCGACCAGCTCGCCGCGGGTGTTGACCAGTGCTCCACCGGAGTTGCCGGCGTTGATGGCGGCGTCGGTCTGGATAAACGATTCCACACCATTGGCACCGAGAGAGCGGGCTTTTGCGCTGACGATACCGGCCGTGACGGTGTTGTTGAGACCGAGCGGGTTGCCTACGGCGAGCACCCATTCGCCCACCTTGATGTCGTCGCTGTTGGCGATTGTGATGGCGGGGAGATTTTTGCCGTCAATCTTGATGAGGGCCAGGTCGGTCGTCTTGTCCGTTCCGATGATGCGTGCGGAGTGCTCCTGATTGTCGTTGAGCGTTACGGTCAGCTCGTCGGCACCGTCGACAACGTGGTTGTTGGTCACGATATATCCGTCGGTCGAGATGATGACACCCGAGCCGGTGGCTGTCTTTTTGGGTGTCTGGACTTGACGTTTCTGGGTTCCGCCGTTGCCGCGTCCGAAGAAACCGCCGAACGGGTCGGAGAAGAAGTCGCTGAACGGATCGCTCTGCACTTCCACTGTCTTGATCTTGCTGTTCTGTACATATTTGATATGTACAACCGAAGGCAATGCTTTTTCGGCGGCGACGGTGAGGTCGACAGGCTGGCCTGCGGGTACGGCTGCGGCCGGCGTGGCTGCACCGGCTTTGTTGAATGCTGCTACGGAAAAGACGACTGCAACGAGGCAAATCGCCGGTAAGAGATAGTTTGCAATCTTTTTCATCATTGTTATGTTTTTGGTTATATGTTATGTTATTCCTGTTTTCAGTGTGCAAATATAGAAGCAAAAATCCTTTTTATGACAAATTGTCGTCCTTATTTGTCGCAATTTAACAATTTGCAATTGGCCATTAACGGCTATTTGCGGAGCAGTGGCGGAATTTTACAAATGTTAAACCCCAACCGTTCATCAGACTTCGGACCGCTTTGTGACATTCTGTCAGCAGGTTTGGCTTTGGTCTGATGGACGGTTGGGGTGGGAGGTGTTGTTACGTGGGCAGGCCGGTCGGACCGCGTAGTGCTATTTTACGATTAGTTTTCCGGTGTGGATGTCGCCGCTGCCTTTGCTGTTTTTATTGAGTGATTTCAGTCTGCCGCTCATGGTGATGTCGCCGGAACCGTAGAGTCCGGCGTTGGCTGTGCCGCATTTGGAGCCTGTGAAGGCCACGTCGATGTCGCCGGAACCTTTCAGACTGATGTCGGTCCGCCGCGTGTTGCTTTGGCGGATGTCGATGTCTCCGCTTCCGATGAGTGAGAGTTTGGATTGAAGGACATCGGTTTTTGGCAGGTTTATGTCGCCGCTTCCGACCAATTCGACGTCGATGTTGTCGCAAATGATGTCACTCAGGGTCATGTCTCCGGCTCCGCGCAAGCGCAAAATCAGATTGTCGGTGTCGATGTGGTTGCGGCTGACGAAATCGCCGGAGCCGACGAGGCCGATTTCGATGATGTCAGGGGAGGTGACGTAGACATTTATTCCGTTGCTGTCGAATTCATTCGTCTTTATTGCATACCATAGTTCTTTTAGGCCGTTGCATGTGATGGTCGTGGTGCTTTTGCCTTCCCATGAGACGTATAGTGTCTCTTTGCTGACCGCGGTCTTGACGTTTTTCAGTAGATCGTTGGGAGCCGTCACTTTGACGGAGCAGGTCTTGCCTTGTGTGTAGAAGACATTGATCGGGCCGCTCATGCTGATGCGCTTGAAGACGGCCGTCTTGCGCGTCTCTGTTTTTTTTTCGGTTTTCGTGCTTTGGGCTTCGCATACGGCTATTGCGAAGATTGCTAAGAGTAATAAAAAAAACTTTCTCATGACTTTTTCCTTTATGTTTGTCTGCATATTTGACGGGAAAAGTCATGAGAAAGTTGCACGGTAGTGCGCTTTTTTCAGTGGCGCGGTCCTTTTTGTCCTTTTTGCGGACGTCTCACGGACTATCGGTGTGCGTGTGTCAGAATGTCATTCTGATCATGAAGCGTATGCCCTGCTTGTGGGCTGTGGGCAGATCGAGATAGTTGAGACGGCGTGTGTATTCGATGTGGACAATCTTGAAGATGTTGTGAATACCGGCCGAAACTTCCACGTAGGGCGTCTTCGGATTCATCACATAAGAACCGCTGGGGAACATCATGAGCGTATCGTCGTTGGCGTTTTGGGCCAGATAGGGGTTGTTTTTGTCGCTTAGGTCGCCCCACAGACATCTGACGGCGAGATATTCGCGCCACTTCAGTTTCTTGATGAGCGGGATGCGGTTGAAGAGTTTGCCGTTGAAATCCCAGCTGACCTCTGCGCTGGCGAAGCGGTCGTTGAGGAACTCCATGTTGTTGATGAGCTGGAAAGTCTGGTCCTGGATGATGTATGAGAGGTTGGTGGCCGGCATGCAGAGCAGCGGGAACGGAACTTTGTCCCACTGGATGCCGCCGCGCACGTAGCAGTCGATTTTTCCCCAACTGTTCATCCAGAAGCGCTTGTAGATGCTCAGTTCCGTATAGTTGTAGCGGTAGTCGCCTCCGAGGAAGTCTTTCAGGCCGAGCGTGTGACTCACGGTGAATACCGGAGCGTCGAGATTGATTTTCAGTCGGCGCTGTTTGGTGTTGATGTATGTCTCTCCGGGGGCAAATCTCAGCTCAGCCCGGAGCTCCGTCGTGCGGAAGAAGTGGGACGGACGGACGGACGAATGAGCGATTGAGGCTGCTTGAACTTTGTCTGTCGTTGCACCGGCATCGCCGGCTGTGCTGCCTTTTGACCATGCTGTCCACTCGTTCATCGGGGTGAAGTAGAGGTCTCCGCAGGCTTCGTTCTCTTCCGTCTTGAACGCCACGGTGGTCTTGAAGCCCCAATCTTCTTCGCGTTCGTATGTCAGTTCCTGACGGTTGTAGAACATCATGGCGTTCACTTTTGTCCACTTGAACGACGTGAAGACGTTATCTTTGTCCGTGCGCATGAACTTGTCGGACGGTGAGCAGACGTCATACGTCGACATTACAGATAATGTATGCTTCGGAAACTCGCGCGGCAGATACTCCTTTTTGTTGAAAGAATAGATGAACTCTCCCTTATAGTAGTTCTTGTGGCTGCCCCATCCGTGTGCGTAATAGCCCGAACCGAAGATTTGCTTGTGCAGTTTTGCCGTCGTTTGGGCGCTTATTCGCGTTCTGAATCCGTCGATGCTGTTGCTTGTCAGCATCGTGTTGATGGGGCCGAGGTCCACTTTGCTCGGGTTGCCGGTCTCCACGAAGTTCTCTATGAAGGCTCTTGCGCCGAAGATGATATACTTGAATCCCTTTATCTGTTCGAGGTTGTGGACGAACGCATCCATCTTGCTCTCGCTCTTGGTGAGGTTCACTTGGCGGTATTTATTCCAGAAGTCGTCGTCGCGCATCATGGCGTCGGCCTCTTTGACTTCTTTCGCCTTGCCTTTGAAGAGTTGTTTCGGCAAGTCGTCAAAGGCATAGTCGCTCATTCGGGTGGTACGTATGACGACGGCTTTTTGTATGAAGTTTGCAATCTTCAGCTCGGCAATCATGTCGTCCACCGTAAGAACCCAACTGCTGTCGGGCAGCATCGTGAACTCCTGTTCCACGCGGAGATTTTCCACGAAGTTGACGTCGCTCTTCTTCGGTATGGTCAGCTCGCAGCGCTTGACTTGATATGACGAGTCGGCGAGGATATAAATATCTCCGCGGAAGCCGAAGTCCTGTTGGTTGTTAGGTAGAAAATGGAGGTGGATGCACTTGTTTCGGTCGACAAAGACGGTGTCCTCGATGTAAAACCGATAGAATGCGATGGCGCCTTTGCCTATCGGTGATGTGAACGGATACTGCAACAGACGCACCTGATCGTCGTAGATGTTGACGTCGGTGAAGACATCTTTGAGAACGGTCGTGAGGATGTCGCCCGTTTGGAACAATTCGTTGACACCGGAAGAGTTTTGTCCCTTGACAATATTCTTCTCTGTGTGAGGGTCTTTCCGATATATCTTTTGCGTGACGGTCTCGTCGACCGTGAGCGGGAGTATCAGTTTCTTGTTGTATTGGCACAGTTCCACCTGGTCGCGCAACCATGCCGCTTTCTTGAATTTCGGGGAGTTCAGCTTCTCCTCCGTTATCTCGTTTAGAGCCAGCGTAATCTTCTGGTACTTGTTGTACTGGTAAAAATTGCGGTTGCTCAGGTCCGTCTGTTTCTTCTTTTCGATGACCTTTTTCATCAGTTCGACAGCCGGATTGTTCTTCCTGCTGTACCGCTGGCGTTTGGTCTTGATGGTGACTTCTTTCAGAGTGCGTGTGTCCTGTTTCAACCGCACGTCCACTCTGGCTTTTGTCTTGGCATTGATGGTGATTGTCTGCGGCGTATATCCCACCGCACTGAACGTCAGTTGCCATCCCTCATGGCGTGCGATGCTGTAACGTCCGCTCAGGTTTGACACGACTGCGACATTGTGTCCTTTATATGTCACGCTGGCGTATGGGATGCTGTCGCCGGTCGCTTCGTCGATGACATATCCCGTCAGCTGGGCACGTAAAGGCAAGGCTGCCAGCATGACCAGCAGTAGTGACAATAAGTGTTTAATCCTGTGATTATCCAAATCTTTTTATCTTAAGGCCCCCTATAATCCCCCAAGGGGGATGATGTTACTCTTTTCCTATATGAAAGGGCTGTTTCTGTGCGCCGGGAAGCATATAAGCCAAGCGTGAAGGAGGCTGGTCTATACATTAATAACATTATAAGAAAAGCCCTATAATCCCCTGAAAGGATGGGCAGAAACTGCAAAATGACTCTCAGAATGTTGTCTCTTTCCGGATTCTGCCTGTCCATTCATCCCTTGGGGGGATTATAGGGGCTTGTCTTTATCAGTCGATTTCCTCGTCAGCCTCGTAGCCGCCCATCTCGCGGATGGCGTTCTTCAGCATCGTGTACTGCTGATAGAGATGGTTGACGGCTTCCTCTCCACGTGTATAGTCGTGCATCGGGCTCTTGAGGAAGAAGCTCAGGAAACGCTGTGTGCCGTAGCGTCCGGCGCGTGCTGCGAGGTCGCTCAGCAGACAGAGGTCGAGGCAGAGCGGTGCGGCAAGGATAGAGTCGCGGCAGAGGAAGTTGATCTTGATCTGCATGGGGTATCCCATCCATCCGAAGATATCGATGTTGTCCCAGCCCTCTTTGTTGTCATTGCGCGGCGGATAGTAGTTGATGCGCACCTTGTGGTAGTACTGTGTGTCCTCGTCGTTGCCGTGGCCGTAGAGGTCGGGCTGTACGTCGGGCTTCAGGATTGTCTCCAGTGTGGAGAGCTTGCTGACCTCCTTTGTGCGGAAGTTGGCCGGCTCGTCAAGTACGAGACCGTCGCGGTTGCCAAGGATGTTTGTCGAGAACCATCCGCTCAGACCCAGACAGCGGGTTCCGATGATGGGTGAGAAACCGCTCTTGACAAGTGTCTGACCGGTCTTGAAGTCCTTGCCGGCGATGGGCATGTGTGTCTTTTCGGCCAGTTCCCACATGGCGGGGATGTCAACCGTGGTGTTGGGGGCGCCCATGATGAACGGTGCTCCCTCGGTCAGTGCGGCGTAGGCGTAGCACATTGACGGTGCGATGTGCTCGCGGTCGTCCTCCTTCATGGCCTTTTCCAGAGTCTCCAGCTTATAGTGGACCGGTTCATAGACCGGCACATAAATCTCTGTCGAAGCAGCCCAGAGCACAACGATGCGTGCGCAGCCGTTCTTCTCCTTGAACGTGCGGATGTCCTCACGCAGAGCTTCGACCATTTCCCAGCGGGTCTTGCAGTCCTTCACGTTGTCACCGTCCAGACGCTTGGCGTAGTTCTTGTCGAAAGCGGCCTTCATCGGCACAATCTTCTCCAGCTCGTCCTTTACGGGATTAATGTCTTTCTCCTTGAGAACTTCGGCGTACATGGCTGCCTGATAAGCGTTCTGAGGATATACGTCCCATGTTCCGAATACGATATCGTCCAACTTGGTCATCGGTACAATTTCGCTGTAAGGGAGATATTTCTTGTCGTCGCCCTTACCGACGCGAATTTTGTCATACTGCGTCATTGAACCGACAGGTTTTGCCAATCCGCGGCGTGTCATGAGCACGCCTGTCATGAATGTCGTGGCAACAGCACCGTTACCTACGACGAGAATTCCTAATTTGCCGTCAGCCGGCTTTACATTAGTTTGTTTCATTACCTTATTATATTAGAAAGTATGTGTATTATATCAATTCTTCCAACGTACCGATGGTCATATCGGCTGCTGTCATGTCTTCCGGTTCGTCGTCCGTCCAGCCTTCTCCCTTCATCCATACGGTGTTGCATCCGGCTTTGCGTGCGGGCACGATGTCCTTGTCGTAGCTGTCGCCGACGACGGTCACGTCTTCCGGTTTCATCCCCAACGCCTCGACACCGAGAGAGAAAATGCGCGGGTCAGGCTTGCGGACGCCCACCACAGCACTCTCCACGATACTGTCGAAGATACCGTCGAGCCCGAACTCGTGGAGCACGGTGGCTATGTTGCCATAGAAGTTGCTCACCAGCACCATCGGACGACGCTCCTTGAGCACTTTCAGAACGCGGAGACTGCGTGCCGTCTCTTCGCGTGTGGCCTCGTAGAGCTCGTCGAGCACGGCGTCGTGCCACAGCCCGGTGTCAAATCCCGGCTGTTTTTCCGAAATATATTCCATCTCGATACGGAGTTTGACGTCCAGCGTCTTGCGGAACGTGTAATCGGGTTGGATGATGGGATTGCGTCCCAACTCGCGTTCGGCATACACGTAAGCATCGCGGAACAACTCTTCGCTGACGGGGACGTGGCATTTTTCGTAAGCATGCCATATCCTCTTCCCCCAGTGGCATCCGCCTGTGTCGAGGGTGCCACCGTAGTCGAATATATATCCCTTGGTGTCATTGCGTGTGTCCGTCATCATATATTATGGTATTCTTATATTATAATAGTTTGTTATCTGAGCCTCTTCGAGACAGCTTCGGCGATGGCCTGTGCGGCTTCATTGCGGCAGCGGGAAAAACTTGGCCAGTCGTTGAAGTCGATGACGGTCGGTCGGCCGTCTTTATCGACGATGGCGTCTCCTCCGTAGACGACTGTTCCCGTGGCCCGTGCGCTCTTTTCGGCCATGTCGTGGAGCGTGTCCATATCGAACGGGTAGTGGTGAGGCCGGCCGTTGTGCTCTTCGTCCGAAAACTTCCATTGGCCGTCGTCTCCAGGGTAGTAAGTCCGGAAAAACTCCGAACCGCAGACGCCGTAGAACTTCACCAAGTCGCCCGGTATGTGGGCGCTGACGATAACGTCGTTCATGCCTCCGCGCCTCATGTCGGCCATCAGACGGTCACGCTCGTCGCTGTCGGGCGCGAAGCGTATGTCGCCCGGTCCTTCCGCCGTTCCGTCTGCCCGCTTGAGCCAATAGCCGCAGGGACCTTCATCGTCAGGCACGCGAACACCTGCGCGACGCAGGACCGTATCCAACATTCGGCGATGGCAGCACAGGCGTATGCTCTCCGGACTGTTGATGACCATACCGCCACGGCGGCGGAAAGCATCAAGTTTGTCCAGCGTGAGCGGATTGCGCCCCATCGTGATGCAAGCCGTGATGTCCGGGGGGATTGCTCCGAGCCGGCTTTCGTCGATGACTTTCACCAAATGACCTGCACGTGTCAGTTCGTGATAGACACACGCAAAGATAGCCGCGTCTTTTTCCACTGAATTAGGGGAGTAGCGCTCGGCTCTGCCAATGGCCAAAATGTGATGTAGACGCATTGTCTCGTTCTTCTTTTGCGACAAAGGTAAACATATTATTACACAAAAAGGAAAACTCAAATGCTTTTTAGGGTTTTTTTAACAATAATTCTGTACGGAAGACATAAAAAGTCAAAATGCGGTTCTAATTGTAATGAAAACAAGTCTGTTTGTCGTTTTCCTGTTTGTGGCAGAAAGGTCTTGGCCCGCGTGCCGGCCTGCGCTTTCGGTGCGCGTGTGTCGGCACCGGCCGGTATGGACTATTCTAAATGGGCGGGGAAATAAAAGGTGAAGGGGGATGTGTCATAATAATATCAAGAATTTAACACTTGAGACTTGCTCAAAAAAATGGCGGTATGCTCCCGATTTTAACATTTGCACGCCGTTTTTCGCTGAAAAAAATTCTGCGGTCTTGCCGTAAGGGCCCCGTTGGTCTCTGGCGGCATGCCCGTCAGCTTGCAACGGCGTGCCCGTCGCGATGCAACGAGCGCCCCGTTGGAGAGCCGTAAGGGCCTTACGGCAAAACTTTTCGGCTGAAATTATTGCACACTTTTCGCGTTTTGTGTATAACTTCTTGATGCTCAGTGAGAAAAATATGCACGCAAAAAATTGAGAATTTTTGGCCCATTGGGAAATAATTTCTGAATTCTTCAAAAACAAGAGGACTTTTGTTGTGATTATTCTGAGTTTTTAACACTTCCTCTTTCGTCCGCAACACACCGCCGAAAGAGGCCGCCGTCCGCCCGTCCGAGGAAATATGTGTGACACTTGAAAACCATCGGACGTTAAAAAAACAGTATAAAAATTGTCGTTTCGGAATATTTAGTGTATATTTGCAACTCAATAACTAATGCCATAAAGATCCGTAGAGTCATGGAAAGCGGTGGAATACTTGAATCTAAAATTGATAGGAACGATTATAAGATACTCATTGTCGATGACGTAGTGAGCAATGTCCTTTTGCTCAAAATCTTGTTGACTAACGAGAAGTTTCAGATATGTACGGCGTCCAACGGTCGCGAGTGCATCGAAAAGGCGAAGTCCGAGCGCCCGGACCTCATTCTGCTTGACGTCATGATGCCGGACCTCAACGGTTTTGACACCGCCGTCATTCTCAAGGGCGACCCGGAGACGTCCAATATCCCCATAATCTTCCTCACCGCACTCAACACCCCGGCTGATCTCGTTCAGGGATTTAAGGTCGGCGCCAGCGACTTCTTGACCAAACCGTTCAACAAGGAGGAACTCATCGTGCGTGTCATGCAGCAGATTTCGCTCGTTGCCGCACGCCGCATCATCATGGCCCAAAACGAAGAACTGCGCCACACGATCAGCAATCGCGACAAGATGTACTCCGTCATAGCCCACGACCTGCGTTCGCCGATGGCCAGCATACGAATGGTGCTCAACCTCTTCGTCAATGCAGTCACGCCGGAGATGATAGGACAGGAACTCTACGATCTGGTCGACAAGGCCAATAAAGAGTCTGAAGAAACCCACAGCCTGCTTGACAACCTGCTGAAATGGACCAAGAGTCAGACGGGACGCCTCAACGTCGTATATCAGGATTTTGAGATCAACGATGTCGTTCTCGGTGTAGTCGACATATTCGTCATAATCGCAGAGACAAAAAACATCAGACTCAACTGCGATCTCGGGGCGGAAAAATTCAAGGTGCATGCCGACGCGGACATGCTCAACACCGTCATACGCAACTTCCTGAGCAACGCCATCAAATTCAGCAACGAAAACAGCACCATCGACATCACTGTCAGACGCACTGGCGACTTTGCCCGTATCAGTGTCCGTGACCACGGTGTCGGCATCGACGAGGAGCGGTTGGCCAACCTCTTCAGCAGCGGCAAGACGACATACGGAACCAACAATGAGGAGGGCAGCGGTCTCGGTCTGCAACTCTGTAAGGATTTTGCCGTAAAGAATGGAGGCGATGTCGAGGTGGAGTCCGTCCGGGGCGAAGGTTCGACGTTCAGCGTGCTCGTGCCGTTAGTCAAGGACGAGTGATGAAAATATTCCCGCCACTACATCTCGCGCTTTTAAGCTCATTTCCTTGCTTGTGTAGTGAAAAAGTATTACCTTTGCAGCCGTAATACATTTATTATAAACTTTTTAAGAAGAAATGAAAGCATTCGTATTTCCCGGTCAGGGAGCACAGTTTGTAGGTATGGGCAAGGACCTGTACGACAACAATCCGTTGGCAAAAGAACTTTTCGAGAAGGCAAACGACATTCTCGGTTACAGAATAACAGACATCATGTTCAGCGGTACGGACGATGAGCTGAAGCAGACCAAAGTCACACAGCCAGCCGTATTCCTCCACAGTGTTATCTCAGCCCTTTGTATGGGCGACGCTTTCCAGCCAGCAATGGTTGCCGGTCACTCTCTCGGAGAGTTTTCGGCCTTGGTCGCTGTCGGCGCACTGAGTTTTGAGGACGGACTGAAGTTGGTCTATGCACGTGCGATGGCCATGCAGAAGGCTTGCGACGTCGCTCCTTCGACAATGGCAGCCATCGTCGGTCTGCCAGACGAAAAGGTGGAGGAAATCTGTGCCGAGGTCAACAAGGAAGGCAACGTGGTCGTTCCGGCCAACTACAACTGCCCCGGTCAGTTAGTCATCTCCGGCAACATCGAGGCCATCAATGAGGCTTGCGAGAAGCTGAAGGCAGCCGGAGCCAAGCGTGCTCTGCCGCTGAAGGTGGGCGGCGCGTTCCACTCTCCGCTGATGCAGCCAGCCAAGGACGAACTGCAGGCGGCCATCGAGGCTACGGAGTTTGCAGCTCCGAAGTGTCCCATCTACCAGAATGTCGACGGCATGGCTCACACCGATCCTGCCGACATCAAGACGAACCTCATCGCACAGCTTACGAGCAGCGTCCGTTGGACAAAGAGCGTCCAGAACATGATTGCCGACGGTGCCGATGACTTCACGGAGTGTGGTCCGGGCAAGGTTCTGCAGGGTACGATAGGACGTATAGACAAAAACGTCGCAGCCCACGGAATAGCATAATATATGAAGATAAAGATATAAATCAGAAAAGCCCGTCTCGTGCATCCTGCAGAAGGATGGCGGACGGGTTTTTGCTTTTACGATATTCCACATATCAAGTAAATCCATGCAGAAAGTAATCATCTATCAGATATTCACACGTCTATTCGGCAACCGCAACGAGACTTGTCGTAACAACGGCACGCTGGCAGAGAATGGTTGCGGGAAGATGAACGACTTCACGGCAGCGACACTCAAGCGCATCAAGGCGCTCGGGGTGACGCACGTGTGGTACACGGGTGTCATACGCCATGCGACGACAACTGACTATACGGCCCACGGCATACCGCGGCAGCATCCGGCGGTGGTGAAGGGTAGGGCCGGATCACCATACGCCATCACAGACTATTATGACATAGATCCGGATCTCGCCGAAGACGTGGACAAGCGTATGGCGGAGTTTGAGGCTCTTGTCGAGCGGACACACAAGGCCGGTCTGAAGGTCGTCATCGACTTTGTGCCCAACCATGTGGCCCGTCAGTATCATTCTGTGTGCAAGCCGGAGGGCGTCCGCGACCTTGGAGAGGACGACAACCGCGACATGCACTTCTCGACATCCAACAACTTCTATTATTGCTGGGGACAGCCTTTCGTTCCATATTTTGATCTTTTCAATGGCGAATCGGAGTCTTATTCGGAAGTTCCGGCACGGGCAACGGGCAACGATTGCTTTAGCAATAGTCCCGGCCGTAACGACTGGTATGAGACGGTCAAGCTGAACTACGGCATAGACTACTGTGACGCCGGCGGGCGTTCGGAGCATTTCAGCCCCATACCGGACACGTGGAACAAGATGACTGATATATTGCTCTTCTGGGCAGCCAAGGGCGTGGATGCCTTCCGCTGTGACATGGCGGAGATGGTGCCGGCCGCATTTTGGGCCTGGGCAACGGACAAAGTGAAATACCGCTATCCGGAAATCAAGTTCATAGGTGAAGTTTACGATCCGTCGCAATATCGCAACTATATCGGTGCTGGCTTCGACTGGCTCTATGACAAGGTCGGGATGTACGACAGTGTGCGTGACGTGACGTGTGGTCACCGTCCCGCGGCTGACATCACACGTCAATGGCAGGCGACGGACGACATCCGCGATCACATGCTTTATTTCCTTGAGAACCATGACGAGCAACGCATCGGCAGCGACTTTTTTGCCGGTGACGGACGTCGTGGTGTCCCCGGACTCATCGTCAGTGCGCTGATGCAGCAGAATCCGTTCATGCTTTACGCCGGACAGGAGTTCGGCGAGCGTGGTATGGACGAAGAGGGATTCAGCGGACGTGACGGTCGGACGACAATCTTCGACTATTGGACGGTCGGCACGATACGCCGCGGATATTTTGATCGTCGCAAGATGACACGTGAGGAAAAGGATTTGGAGAAGATTTATTCGCAGGTGCTTAATGTCGCAGCCACGGAAAAGGCAGTCTCAGACGGTAGTTTCTATGACCTCATGTATGTCAACGGACACATCTTTGGCAGTGTCTATGCGTTTATCCGGAAGTGTGGCAAGGAGTTGTTGCTCGTTGCGGCAAACTTCTCGGGAGAGGTCGTTGACTGCGAAGTGAATATTCCCCGTCATGCCTTTGACTATTTGCAGATAGGTGAGGGCGTCAGCGAAGTGAAGGATCTGCTTGGCGGTGACAAGTGTGTTATGCAGCTGACAGCCGATGATTCTGTCAGGATGACAATCCCGGCGTATGGCGGACGTGTGTGGAAGATGACGGTCTGATACACGTGAAAACACTGATGATGTCGCATTATACACCCGACGATGTCATATTATAATAGATTATGTGATTATGGAACAGGAACCGATACTGAATGAACATAACAAGGAGGAGTTTCCGCCGAGTCATACGGCAGAGCATCTGCTCAACCAGACAATGATAAGGATGTTCGGATGTGAGCGTTCGCGCAATGCGCACATCGAACGGAAGAAAAGCAAAATCAGCTACATCCTTGACCACAAGCCTGACCGTAAGGAAGAAAAGGCAATAGTGGACCGTATGAACGAACTGATTGAAGAGGATTTGCCGGTGACGTTTGAGTTTGTCAGAAGAGACGAGCTGACAGCGGAGAGTACATCCGAGGGAGGACGTTATGCGGGTGTTTCGCTTGACAAGTTGCCGGAAGACGCATCCGACACGATTCGTCTCGTGCGCATCGGTGATTACGATGTGTGTCCGTGCATCGGCAAACATGTCCGTTCTACGTCGCAGATCGGCCGCTTCGAGTTGCTCGGAACCAACTGGGATGAGATGCAACATTCGTTCCGGATACGTTTCAAAGTCATTCAATAAACATTCGGGGGAACGTCTTGACTACACAAAGTGCCGGTCATATCATTGTGACCGGCACTTTGTGTATGTCTTCTTTTACAATATATTACTGTCCGCTAAACCATAAAACATCTTGTCCAACCTCTTGAAACATAGAAGTTGGACTTATTTGTATGCGTGGACAAGCCCCCTTAGTCTATTTCCTCCCCTTCCGGAGGTGGATTTGTTGCCTCTACCAGCA
>JAFULM010000059.1 GCA_017483185.1 Prevotella sp.
CGCGACCCGTCGCGACCGCCTCGGTCACATGATTTATTGTCGTATGTGAATGACAATCAGGTGCTTGGTTGTGTGGCATGTAGGCGGTCGCGACGGGTCGCGACCCTACCGGTTGGTGTCCGACATGAGGAATGACAGGCCGTGTGTCATCTCGTCAGGCACCCTCCCCTTGGGGAGGGCCGGGGTGGGGCCCTGTCTGGTGGGGCCCTGCCCCATCATCAGCCTACGCGCATACCTCTCTATATAAGGGCTGCTGCGGATGCCCTTGCGCCGGGCCGCGTGATAGACGCAGGCGCGGGGATTGCGCGGCACCTTCACGTGGAGCACAGCGCAGGCGCGGTTGACCAGCTCGCGAAAGGTGCATGCCGTCCCATGACTGCCGCAGACCGTCCCCTGCACGTAGGCGATATGAGCGACCTCGACCAGATCGGCGACCGTACCTGTCCAGCACGTGCCGTCCTCGGGATCGATGGACAGCAGTTCGACAAACTCCTCCGTGAGCCGCTCACGGGCCAACCTCATCTGTCGCTCTCTCTCGGTTTGTTCGGTGCGGACGCACGTACGGCTCTGCGACCCGTCGATGTAATAGATTGATCTTTTCATGTTTCCTGTGTTTTACTTTATGTTTGTTAGTTAAAAAAATCTCCACCGCGGCCTCCTGTCGACCGGATGGGGTGTGTTTTCTTGTCTCTTGTCGTGGTCGGGTCAGCGCCGTCTCCGATGGTCCGCAAGCGTCGATTTTTCTGATGACCATAAAAATCGTCAACTCTCGCGGGCAACCATCGACCGGCATACAACCCGTTGTCTCTCAGAGCGTTGTCTGCGGTCATGAAAGTGTCCGTTTCTGTCGGATTTTTCGGACCGCTGAAAAAACGCCGATTTTCTGATGCAAAACTACCGCCGGTGCGTGCACATAATGTTCAATCGGCGGCATGATTGGTTAATATTGGTTAACCGCTGATGCAGTAAGGCCCTCCCGACTATGCCGAAAGGGAGGCTTTTGTCAGAGAAATTGGTCAAAATTTAACACTTCGGAAACCTCCGTTCCTGAGCGGCGCAAAGCAAAAAAACCGACAAAAAGTGCCCATGAGACGATCGCCGACGACCTTTCTCCGAGCCGCGAGGGCCTCCCGGGGTCCCCGCGGCGTGCCCGTCGGGTGACAACGGGGCTGCCGTCGCGACGCAACGGGCGCCCCGTTGGAAAGCCGTAAGGGCCTTACGGCAAGACAAGAAAAACGCCCAAATGCCCAAAATCGGCATAAGTCACACTGTCTCAACGACTTAACAAAAACGCCGTATTTTCGCGTTTTTTCGACCGAGAGACTTTTTTTTCAGAAAGATGGCCTGATTTTGAGCCTTCATGTCGGATTTTTTCTAAATTCCACGATTTGGACGCTTAAAGGGGGGCGCAGAACCCACTCGGAAGTCTTTAAGTGCGGTAATCTCACTCCCCTCCTTCCGAAGCTACTCTCTGCACACATCTTTTTGTCTTACTGGAAACAACGTAACAAGCTTATTTGGAAGCTCATCGGGAAACCTTTAAGTGCGGTAATCTCACTCCCCTCTTTGCAAAGCTACTCTCTGCACACATCTTTTTGTCTTACTGGAAACAACGTAACAAGCTCATTTGGAAACTCATAGGGAAACCTTTAAGTGCGGTAATCTCACTCCCCTCCTTCTCAAGGAGGGGTTAGGGGTGGTTGATGATAACTTATTGAAAATCACTATTTTGAATGACCGCGGATGACTAACCACCCCTTGCCCCTCCTTCGGAAGGAGGGGAGTGAGATTACCGCACTTAAAGGTTTCCCGATGAGCTTCCAAATGAGCTTGTTACGTTGCTTCCAATAAGACAAAAAGATGTGTGCAGAGAGTAGCTTTGCAAAGGAGAGGACTGAAATTACCACACTTAAAGACTTTCAAGCGAGTGTTGCAACACTCGCTACCTGACCAAATCGCGGACGGAGTTTCCCAGCCGCAAAACGCCACGATATTATAAAAAAATGGGTATCATTAAATTATTTTAACGCCTCTACAATACAACCAAAATGAAAAATATCTATCTTTGTCACCAAAATATAGACCCGTCAGGTCGGCTATCGCACTGAGATAGCCGCTGACAGTCATCTGATTACGAAAGAAGCCAATCAAAACGAGATAATAAATTAAATAATACAAATGATGGATATTTTTAGCAGAAAAAGCATGCTGCTGATGATGGCAGCAGGTGCAATGACCTTTTCCGCATGTTCTCACGACGACAACCTCTACGAAGGTGAGAAACCGGGAGCATCGACGGACAAGACAGCAGAAAACTTCATGGGCATGGTGGGCAACATCGACCCCAACCAGACATGGGAGACAGTGAAGAGCGTTAAGGTTTCGTCTGACCTCAAATTCAGTACGCCTCTTTCTCAGGTACAGATTTTCGCCGACGGCAAACTCGTCGGAGCCACAACCTCGACAGACGGATCCTTCAGCGAGATGACAGTGGCCGTACCTTCATATGCGACAACCATCTCCGCAAAATTCGTCACAAGCAAAGGCTTCGCCTCAAGCCTCAGCACAGCCATCAACGGCGGAAAGGCACAGTTTGGCGATAAAGGACCGCAGCACGTGGCCGGAACAAGAGCCGAAGGAAACAGAACGTGCGTAGAGTTCGGTAATGCAGAAAAGAACGTCTACAGAAAAGCCCTGTGGACCGACCATTATCAGGAGACTCCGTCGGCATGGCCGGACAAATACTATTACGTGGCCGACAACGCGCTCGGCAACAAGGTCGTCGTGGACAATGAGCTGCTGGAAAAGGTCAACAAGATTGTTCCCGAGAACGACAAGTCAGAACATTATGAGACCATCGTCCAGGACGTCGAACTGACAACGGAGACCGCCGGCCCCGTAACGCTGAAACTGCTCTCAGCCACAACATCCAATCAGGCCGCCATCGGATACTACTTCTATGACAGCAAGGAAGTGGACAACACTGACTATACGGAAGCCGTATCGTATGACGAAAACGGCAAAGCCATCACCGTGCAGTATCAGAACACACGCGAGCCGAAGAAACTGGCCAACAAATATGTCATCATACCCAACGTGAAAGCCAACGACCTGTTTGAGACAAAAACAGATTGGAAATGGGACGCAGAGAGAGGCAGTTATCCTGTAAACACAAGCACCGCCACAGAGGTAAAACTGCTCTACGTCAACGAGCAGACGGGCGAAGTGTCTGAGACTTTCCCCGCCGGCATCAAGATCGGCTTCTTCATCATGCCTAACGCATGGTGCAGCGGCCAGTCATATATCAACGCGAAACATACGGCCTTCTCATTAGGCGCCATGAACGTCAACGTCCACACGGCCGGCATCGAGGACGGACCGCGCCACATATACAGCGACTATTTCAGCGGATTTGACACCGACGAGAAGCGTGCCATGTCCCACGCCGCCACATTCATGGTCGACGACAAGATCATCATCGGATTTGAGGATGCTCCCCAGTGCAACAGCGGCGACTTCGACTACAACGACTGCATCTTCATGCTCGACGGCTGCTTCAAGCCGAACATCCCCGACCCCGAGAAGCCCACGGTCCAGACGTTCACATACTGCTATGAGGACATCAGCACCGACGGCGGCGACTACGACATCAACGACTGCGTGCTCAAGGTGACAGCACCCGACGCCGACGGCAACATCGACGTCACACTGGCAGCCGTCGGAGCTACATATCAGCTGAAGGCATGGCTCGGAAATAAGGATCTCTTCGGCGGCAAGGAATTGCATCAGGTGCTCGGCGTAGCTACGGACGTGATGGTCAACACAGGTCTGGCAAGCGCAACCCCCGTGACGCAAACCATCAGCGTCGGCAAGGACTGGAACATAACGGATGACGGAAACTTCTGGCTTGAGGTCGTCACCACCGGCAAAAGCGTGACCATCCCGCAGTTTACGGCAGGATTTACACCCGGAACGGTGCCCTACGCCTTCCGCATAGCCGACGACTTCGACTACCCGTCAGAGCGTCAGGCCATCACCGCGAAGTATCCATTGTTTAAGAATTGGGCCAACGACGCCACACAGGCGATAGACTGGTATAAGAAATAAACAAAAGGATAAACGCTAAAAGACAAAAAGCCCCACCTAAACCCACCTAAAACCCACCCCAGCCCTCCCAAAGGGAGGGAGTCTGATATGCTTTAAGGTATTCAAGCTCCCTCCCTTTGGGAGGGCTGGGGTGGGTTTTAGGTGGATATTAGGTGGGTTTTAGGTGGGTTTTAGGTGGATATTAGGTGGGGGTTAGGTGAGTATTTACTCTCTTTTTCCCCGATATATTTGGCAGGTTCGCCATGTTTGACTAATTTTGTGCGTTAATTATATTCGTCCTGCATGGTACTGAACTACATTTGGATCGCGTTTTTCATCACGGCATTCGCCGTCGGCCTCGTGCGCCTCGTCTTCTTGGGTGACACGGACGTCTTTCCGGCCATGATTGACTCGACATTCTCTTCATCAAAGACAGCCTTTGAGATCTCGCTCGGACTCACCGGCGTGCTCTCGCTATGGCTCGGCATAATGAAGATAGGCGAACGCGGAGGCGTCGTCGATCTGCTCGCACGCCTGCTCAGCCCCGTCTTCACACGGCTCTTCCCCGACATACCCAAAGGCCATCCCGTCACGGGAAGTATCTTCATGAACATCGCCGCCAACATGCTCAACCTCGACAACGCCGCCACACCGCTCGGACTGAAAGCAATGGAACAGATGCAGGAGCTGAACACGAAAAAGGACACGGCGACCAATCCGATGATAATGTTTCTCGTGCTCAACACCAGCGGACTGACACTAATCCCCGTCAGCATCATGGTCTATCGCGCACAGCTTGGTGCCGCACAGCCCACGGACGTCTTCGTCCCGCTGCTGCTGACGACATTCTTCTCGACACTGACGGGCATCATCGTCACTTCCATATACCAGCGCATCAATCTCATCAACCGCACGATGATCATCACGCTCGGCTCACTCTGCGCGATGGTCGCCGCCATCATCTGGCTGTTCAGCCGTATGGACGGCGAGACGATGAACACCGTGAGCACGAGCGTGGCCAACGTCCTGCTCATGACCATCATCACGGGCTTCATCGTGGCCGGTGTCCGCCGCCGGGTGAACGTCTACGACGCCTTCATCGACGGCGCGAAAGAAGGTTTCGGGACCGCCGTCAGGATTATCCCCTACCTCGTCGCCATACTCGTCGCCGTGGGAGTGTTCCGCGCCTCGGGTGCAATGGACATGCTCATCGACGCCATCCGCAGCACCGTGGAGATGTGTGGAGGCGACAGCAGCTTCGTCGGCGCACTGCCAACGGCTCTCATGAAGCCGCTATCGGGAAGCGGTGCGCGCGGCATGATGGTCGACGCGATGACGACCTACGGCGCGGACTCGTTCGTCGGACGGCTCAGCTGCATCTTTCAGGGCTCGACCGACACGACATTCTACATCCTCGCCGTCTACTTCGGAAGCATCGGCGTCCGCCACACACGCCACGCCGTCGTCTGCGGACTGCTCGCCGATCTGGCCGGTGTCATCGCCGCGATAGCCATCGCCTACATGTTCTTCGGGCAATAATATCGCAACAAGTCCGTTCATACAATTATATAATATAACAAGTATAATATAAAAAAACACCCCGCAGGTCTCTACCCCCAGGGAGAGTCGGAGGGGCCGATTCTATGTCATCACTCAAATCCTTAGCCAAAGACACCGCCATATACGGTCTGAGCAGCATCGTGGCGCGCTTCGTCAACTACCTGCTCGTCCCTATCCAGACCGCCCGGTTCACCGCCGAGGGCGGCCAATATGGCGTCATCACCAACGTCTACGCCTATACTGCTCTGCTCATCATCATCCTGACCTACGGCATGGAGACCACCTTCTTCCGCTTCATGAACAAGGAAGGCGAGGACCCGCGCCGCGTCTACTCCACTACGCTGCGCATGGTGGGTGTCACGTCGGCCCTATTCTGCACCCTGGTGGTGCTCTTCCGCAACCAGATAGCCACGCTGATGGGCTATGCCGACCACCCCGAATATGTGTGGGTGCTCTTCGTCACCGTCGCCATCGACGCCTTCTCGGCCATACTCTTCGCCTATCTGCGGTGCATCCACAAGCCGGTGAAGTTTGCGTCGCTGAAGATTATCAATATCCTGATGAACGTGACGCTCAATGTCCTGTACCTTATCATACTGCCGTCGTTGCGCCTCAACCCGCTCGGCATCTACGACGCGGACTTCCATCTGGACGTCGCGTGGGTCTTCTACATCAACTTCTTCTGCACCGCGGCAACACTGCTACTGCTCTACAAGGAACTGCGCGGCATCACGGCGGGCTTCGACAGCGGCATCTGCCGTCGCATGCTGGGCTACACGTGGCCCATCCTCGTGATGGGACTGGCCGGCCAGCTCAACCAGTGCGTGTCCCAGATCATCTTCCCCTACCTCTACGACGGAACGCCGCAGGAGGCCGGCACGCAGCTCGGCATCTACGGAGCGTGCATCAAGATAGCCATGATCATGGTCATGATAACTCAGGCTTTCCGCTTCGCCTACGAGCCGTTCGTCTTCAGCAAGTCAAAGGACAGCGACAACCGCACGACCTACGCCGCCGCGATGAAGTATTATGTCATCTTCACACTGCTGGCCTTCCTCTGCGTCATGGGCTATATCGACATCCTGCGCTACATCATCGGCCCGAGTTACTGGCCCGGACTGCGTGTCGTCCCCATCGTCATGGCCGCCGAGATAATGTTCGGTGTGTTCTTCAATCTCTCGTTCTGGTATAAGCTCACCGACCGCACCATCTGGGGCGCATGGTTCTCCGGCATCGGCTGCGTCATCCTCGTGACCATCGACGTGCTGCTCATCCCGCGCTTCGGCTACATGGCCTGTGCATGGGCGGGCTTCGCCGCCTATGGAACGTCGATGCTCATATCCTACTTTGTCGGCCAACGCTACTATCCGATAACCTACCCCATCGGCGCAATCATGTCCTACGTGGCGCTGGCCGTCGTCCTCTTCGGCGCAATCAGCGTGTCCAACGACCGACTGCCGCTCGGCGCCGCCATCGCCGTCAACACGCTGCTCGTCGGCATCTTCGCCGCCGTCATCGTCCGCCGCGACTTCAAAGCCCCCTCCGGCTCCCCCAAGGGGGAGAGACCTGCGGAATGAGGGCCTTATATCTGACATATAACATCTGACATATAACATCTGACATCTAACATAATAACAACCCCCATCTTATCACCTCGTAGGCACCCTCCCCTTGGGGAGGGCCGGGGTGGGGCCAAAACAACTATAATATGAGAAAAATCACATTAGCAATCGCATCACTCCTCGCCGTAGCCTCAGCGAAGGCCGACGAAGGCATGTGGATGCTCTACGATCTGCCGCAGGCTGTCTATCAGCAGATGCAGGCGGAAGGTTTTGAAATGCCTTACGAAGGGCTTTACAGTGCCCCGAACGCCATCAAGAACGCCGTCGTCAACTTCAGCGGCTACTGCTCCGGCGTCGTCGTTTCGCCCGACGGACTTGTCTTCACCAACCACCACTGCGGTTTTGAAGCCATCCGCAGCCATTCCACCGTCGAGCACGACTACATGCTCAACGGATTCTACGCCAAGTCTTTCGAAGAAGAACTGCCCAACAAGGACATGTTTGTCAGCTTCATGGTGGAACAGAGCGACGTCACCGACAAGCTCGACAGCCTCGGCATCAACCGCCTGAAACCGTCCGAGCAGGAGGCTTTCCTCGACTCGATTGAGAACGCATGGTCGAAGGCCGTCCACGCCAACGACTCCACTTTGCGCCTCGAGGTCAAGCCATACTACGAGGGAAACAAGTATTATGCCACCACCTATCGCGACTTCCGCGACCTGCGTCTCGTCTTCACCATACCCAAGTCGATGGGTAAATACGGCGGCGAGACCGACAACTGGATGTGGCCGCGCCAGACGTGCGACTTCTCCGTGTTCCGCATCTATGCCGACCCCAAGACCAACGGACCGGCAGAATACAACGAAAAGAACGTACCCTATCATCCCGCATCGTGGGCTCCCATATCGCTGGAAGGCTATCGCGACAGCTCTTTCTCCATGACAATCGGCTACCCCGGCTCGACCAACCGCTATCTGTCGTCCTACGGCATCCGCACCCGCCGCGACGCCATGAACGAACCTATGGCTCAGGTGCGCGGGGTCAAACAGGAAGTCATGGCCAAGCACATGCGTGCCGACGAGGCCGTGCGCATCAAATACGACTCCAAATACGCCCAAAGTTCCAACTACTGGAAGAACTCCATCGGCATGAACAAGTGCATCGACAGTATCCAGCTCATCAAGCAGAAAGCTGATTTCGAGCAGAAGATACGCCACTATCAGGACTCCACGGGCTACCTGAAGGGTCAGCTGGACTTCGACGTGCTCGGCCGTCTCTATGACAAGCGCATGGACGCACGCCGCGCCTACACTTTCTTCAAAGAGACTTTCTTCCGCACCAACGAGTTGGCAACCCGCGCCATCCGCGTTCACAATGGCATGAAGGTCAACGGACCGGAAAACAAGAAGAGCAAGCAGTACGCACTGTTTGAAGACAACAGCGATACATGGGACGAGGCAACGGACAAGGAGGTCTACGCCACGTTGCTGAAGAACTATCGCGAACAGGTCGACGCAAAATATCTGCCGGCTTTCTACGAGACCATCGACAACCGTTTCGGCGGCGACTACGCCAAATACGTCGACTACGTCTGGGCCGAGTCGGACCTGATGAAGAGCGGCAAGAAGCTCTATGTCAACAAGAAGTCGTTCATGAAGGACTGCGGCGTCAAGATGGGAATGGACATCACGGAAGTCATGGCCGACATCGTCAGCGCCATCACCGCACCCATTGACTCCATCGACATGCAGGAGCGCTGGCTCTGCGCGGCCAAGCTGCGCATGGAGCAGGACATGCCCCACTACAGCGACGCCAACTTCACGATGCGTCTGAGCTACGGCCAGGTGGGCGGATTCCTGCTCGGCGGCAAGCCCTCGGGATACTATACGGCCGCTCCGAGCATTGTGGAGAAGATGAAGAAGGGGGACCGCATGGCCGACTATTTCGCCGAACCGATCATGCACGAGCTCCTTTCGGCAAAGGACTTTGCTCCGTACAGTGACAAGACGACGGGCGACATGCACCTTTGCTTCCTCACCAACAACGACATCACGGGCGGCAACAGCGGTTCGCCGATGTTCAACGGCAAGGGCCAGCTCATCGGTCTGGCCTTCGACGGCAACTGGGACAGCCTCTCGAGCGACCTGCTCTTTGACTCCCATCTGGCCCGTTGCATCGGTGTCGACATCCGCTACGTCCTCTTCATGATGGACCGTTGGGGCCACGCCGACCGTCTGCTGAAGGAAATCAACGCGAAGTAAAGATAATCACGAAAACGACATACAACAACAAAAAAACCTCCTTCGGGAGGTTTTTTTGTTGTTGTATGTCGTTTCTCATTTGTTCTTTTTCTCAAAATCGATCAAGAACCGTTTGGCTTCCAAGCCGCCGGAGTAGCCCGTGAGACGGTTGTTGAAACCTATCACACGATGGCATGGAATGATGATCGACAGCGGATTGGACCCTATCGCCGCCGATACCGCACGCAAGGCGTCGACCCGTCCCATCCGTGAGGCTTCGTGGGTGTAACTCACCGTCGTGCCGTAGTCTATCGTCTGCAGCTGCCGCCATACGTTACACTGGAAGTCGCTGCCGGCCAAGAGCATCGGGAGGTCAAACGTGCGGCGACGGCCGTCGAAGTATTCGTCCAACTGCCGGACAGCCAGATCTATCACGTCGCTCTCGCCCATAGCCACCGTCGCCCCCGTGAGTCGCTCCGTGCGGCGTGTGATATGTATGTGAGACTTGCCGTTCTCCCAGTCACACAGACACAATTTGTCTTCCAACGAACCGAGTATGAGCGTACCGCAGGGTGATGCGTACATGCTCGTAAGTATATGCGACCTTGTTCTTGCCATATATTATATTGTTCAATCTTTCTTTGTTCGGACTGCAAAGATAACAAATCGTACTGACAAAACGGTATTAAATGGTCTAAAAAACGGCCTATTTGCTTTGTTCTTAACATGGTTTACAGTATCTTTGCAAAAAATTTGTAATACATCCGGCCTTTTGTCTGATGGAAAATACGCCGGATTGGCTAACATACAGTCACACTATGCGTAAGGTAATAGGAATAGGAGAAACGGTTCTCGACATCATTTTCAAGAATGACAGACCGATAGGCGCGGTACCCGGAGGCTCTGTCTTCAACGGTATCATATCGCTCGGCCGTGCCGGCATCAACACGACATTCATCGGCGAGGCCGGCAACGACCGCATAGGCCGCAGCACCTTGGACTTTCTCCGCGCCAACGGTGTCGACGCCGACAACATCAACATCTATCCGGGCAGCAAGTCGCCTGTCTCATTGGCCTTTCTCGACGACAACAACGACGCCGAATACATCTTCTACAAGGACCATCCTCACGACCGTCTGGACTTCACATATCCCGACATCGGGCGTGACGACGTGGTCATGTTCGGTTCCTACTATGCCGTCAATCCCGTCATCCGACCACAGGTCGCCGGCTTTCTCGAACACGCCCGCAGCCGGGGCGCAATCCTCTATTATGACGTCAACTATCGCGCGTCCCACCGCAGTGAGGTGATGAAGCTCACTCCCAACATACTCGAGAACCTCGAGTATGCCGACATCGTGCGCGGCAGCCGCGACGACTTCGATATCATGTTCCGCAAGACAGACCCCGACGTCATCTACCGCAGCGAGGTGGCCTTCTACACCAAGAAGTTCATCTGCACCCAGGGAGCGCAACCCGTCGCCCTGCGTGCCGAGGGCGGGCTGTCCAAGGAGTATCCCGTCATCGAGACATCCACCGTGAGCACCATCGGAGCGGGTGACAACTTCAACGCCGGTTTCGTCTACGGACTCATCCGCTACGGCATCACCCGCGACACCATCGACGCCGGACTGACCGCCGAACAGTGGGACAACGTCATCGGCTGCGCCCAGATGTTCTCGGCCAACTGCTGCCAGAGCATCAACAACTCCATCGACCCGGAGTTCGGGGAGGAGATGAAAAGGGAACTAAAGCTCTCCTAACCACCTAAATGACAAGAATATGTCCCTACCGTGTGCGTTCTGCGACATCCCTCGTTTTCACTGGTCTTTAATATTTCCATTATCTATATATAATCATGCAAAAGATTACAGACAACATCTTTTATGTCGGTGTCAACGACCGCAACAAGAACCTCTTCGAGGGGCTCTGGCCGTTGCCGGACGGAGTTTCCTACAACTCCTATCTCATCTGTGATGACAAAGTGTGCCTCGTCGACACTGTCGAAGTCGACTTCTTCATGGCCTACATCAAGAACATCCGTGACGTCCTGGGAGACCGTCAGATAGACTATCTCGTCGTCAACCACATGGAACCGGACCATAGCGGAGCCATCGAGCTGATACGTAAGTACTATCCCGACGTCCGGATTGTCGGCAACAAGAAGACGTTTGACATGATGGCGGGTTTCTACGGCATCAACGACCGCTGCGTCGAGGTCAAAAACGGCGACACCATCGACCTCGGTCACCACACCCTCTCGTTTGTCATGACGCCGATGGTCCACTGGCCGGAGACGATGATGACACTTCTGACGACAGCCGGTGCGGACGCGACGACGGGCGAGCTCAAGGTCCTCTTCTCGGGCGATGCCTTCGGATGCTTCGGCGCGCTCAACGGCGGCATCATCGACTCACAGATCAACTGCGACGGATTCTGGCTCGAGATGGTGCGCTACTACTCCAACATCGTCGGCAAATATGGCGTCCCCGTGCAGAACGCACTGAAGAAACTCGCCGGCGTCAGCCTCGACTACATCAGCTCCACCCACGGTCCCGTGTGGCATGAGCACATCGGCCGTGTCGTCGACATGTACGACCGCATGAGCCGCTACGAGACGGAACCGGGTCTCGTCATCTGCTACGGAACGATGTACGGCAACACCGAGCGGGCCGCCGAGGTCATCGCCCGCGCAGCGAGCGAGGCAGGCGTGAAGAACATCGTCATCCATAACGTCTCCAAGACCCACCACTCCTACATCATCCGCGACGTCTTCCGCTACCGCGGACTCATCGTCGGTGCGCCGACCTACAACGCGGGCCTCTACCACGAGATGGACGTCCTGCTCGACGAACTCTCCGGACGCGACATCAAGGACCACCTCATCGGATGGTTCGGCAGCTACGCTTGGGCGAGCAAGGCCGTCTCGAAGATTGCCGATTGGAACGAGCATCACCTCCACTTCACGCCCGTCGGCACACCGGTGGAGATTCGTCAGAGCCTCAACGTGGAGACCACGGAGCAATGTGTGGCACTGGGACAGGCGATGGCGAAAGCTATTCTTTGAGGAGTCTCCCACAAGTAGGGTCGCGACCCGTCGCGACCGCCTCCATGCCACATGATTTGATTTGCCCGATTGATGTTATATATGCCTGATGTCAGAACAACCTCCATTCATCTCGTGGAGGGCCGGGGTGAGGCCGAGGGCACGTGGCAAGGA
>JAFULM010000006.1 GCA_017483185.1 Prevotella sp.
GACCCGTCGCGACCGCCTCGTTGGCACATAATTAATCGCCTGACGGAACGCGCATACAAGCCGACCGAACGTGTTGTATCAGTTGGCAAGGTGGCGGTCGCGACGGGTCGCGACCCTACTTGTGGGTGCAGCGGCCGTGTGCAGTCATTTTCCATCGTTTTCTTCGTCCATTTCCCATATTCTTTGTAAATTTGCCGCAAATACTGAAAAAACCAGTCGCTATAACGAAGAGACACATTTATGAAAAAGTTGCTATCCCTGCCTCCTAATCTGGTGGGCTGTTTCCATGAGATAACAGGGCTGTCGCCCGAAGAATATTTTTGTACCAACGATCCTGTCGGGCGTAAGCTCGGCAGTGGCGGCGGTACGACGTGGCTGCTGGAGGCGTGTCATCGCGCATGGGCCCGTGACGGAGCCGACTTTGACACGTGGCTGTCATCCGAGCGTCGTCTGATCCTCCATGCCGGCGGTCAGAGCCGCCGTCTGCCGTCCTACGCCCCGTCGGGCAAGATACTCACGCCGGTACCCGTGTTCCGCTGGGAGCGCGGCCAACGTCTCGGACAGACACTGTTGGACCTGCAGCTGCCGCTCTATGAGCGCATCATGGCCCAGGCGCCGGACTCGCTCCACACGATGATTGTCAGCGGCGATGTCTATATCCGTGCCGCGGGACAGATACCGCCCGTGCCCGAGGCCGATGTCGTCTGCTACGGACTGTGGCTCGACTCGTCGATAGCCACCGACCACGGTGTCTTCGTCTCCGACCGGCGCACGCCGTCTGTGCTCAAGCAGATGCTTCAGAAACCGTCCGTACAGGAGCTGGCAGAATTGCAGAAGGATCACTTCTATCTGACCGACATCGGTGTCTGGCTGTTGAGCGACCGCGCTGTCAGACTGCTCATGGAGCGCTCTCGGCGTAACGGCGCCGGAGGCGACATCACGGAGTATGACCTCTATGGAGAGTTCGGTTGCGCCCTCGGCACCGATCCGACCGTCGCCGACGACGAACTGGCCGTGCTGAGCGTGGCCGTGCTGCCCCTGCCCGATGGTGAGTTTTACCACTATGGGACCAGTGCGGAGATGATTTCCTCGACGCTCGCCGTACAAAACATTGTCAATGACCAGCGGGAGATAATGCACCACGGCCGCAAACCGCATCCCTCTATCTTCATCCAGAACGCGGTGACGGAGATTGCCGTGACGCGGTTTAACACCAATCTGTGGATCGAAAACAGCCATGTCAGCCGCTGCTGGACGCTCAGCCACGACAACGTCATCACCGGCGTGCCGCGCAACGAGTGGGCTGTGACCCTCTGCGCCGGCCAGTGTGTCGACGTCGTGCCCGTCGGCGAGCGGTCGTATGTCCTGCGACCCTATCGCATCGACGACAAGTTTGCCGGCCGTCAGCAGCAGATGCGCATCTTCCCCGTCTTCGATGACGTGGAGGAGATGGGCCGTGCCTTGGCGTGGATGCTCGCCACGGAGTATGTTCCGGAACATCTGAAGAGCATCAATATGCCGCCCGCTCCGGAGCTGGAGGGACACCGGCTGATGAGCGCGGAGGAGATTTCGACTGAGGCCAACCTCGTGCGCCTCGTCGCCCAGCGACGCGCATACCGCAAAGAGAATTGGCCGGCACTGGCCCGCAACTACGAACACAGCGTCTTCTATCAGCTCGATCTCGACGACGCCGCACATCAGTTTGCGGCCGACGCGATACCCCTGCCCAAACCGGTGGCCGCCGACGCACCGCTGATGACGCGCATCCATGACGCCATGTTCCGCTCGGAGACCAAGCGTCTGAGCGGCGGAGAGTGGCAGGAGGACGAGGACCGCGCCTTCTCGCTGTTGCGTGAAGGGCTGACCGAACCCGTCTTGGCCGAACGTCAGCATCCGCGGATGTCCGTCTACAGCGACCAGATAGTCTGGGGACGCAGCCCCGTGCGCATCGACATCGCCGGCGGATGGACCGACACGCCGCCGTTCTGTCTCATGGAGGGCGGCAATGTCATCAACCTCGCCATCGAACTCAACGGACAGCCGCCGCTCCAGACATACGTCCGTCCCTGTCGCGAACCGCACATCGTCTGCCGAAGCATCGACCTCGGCGCTGTCGAAGTGATAGACACCTACGAACAACTTGCCGACTTCATGCACGTCGGCAGCCCCTTCGCCATACCCAAGGCGGCCCTCGTCCTGGCCGGATTTCAGCCGGGCTACAGCCGGATTGACTATCCGTCGCTGCGCGCACAGCTTGAGGATTTCGGTTGCGGCATAGAGCTGACCCTGCTCTCGGCTATTCCGGCGGGCAGCGGACTGGGCACGAGCAGCATCCTGGCCGCAACGGTGCTCGGCGCCGTGAGCGACTTCTGCTCGCTGGCATGGGACAAAAACGAGATAGGCCGCCGCACGCTTGTGCTGGAACAGCTGCTCACTACGGGCGGCGGATGGCAGGACCAGTTTGGCGGTGTGCTCCACGGCGTGAAACTATTGCAGACACAACGGGGATTCAATCAGAACCCGCTCGTGCGCTGGCTGCCGGATGACATCTACACGCAACCGGAGTATGCCCAGTGCCACCTCTTATATTATACGGGCATCACGCGCACGGCAAAGAACATCCTTTCGGAAATCGTGCGCCGGATGTTCCTCAACAACAATGCCGAACAGCAGATGCTCCGCGACATGAAGGCACACACGATGGATATGTATGAGGCCATACAGCGTCAGGACTTTGCCCAGATGGGACGTCTCGTGCGCACGACATGGCTGCAGAACCAGGCTCTCGACAGCGGTACCAATCCTGACGAGGTGCGCCATCTGACAGCTCTCGTCGACGACCTCTGTCTCGGATACAAGCTCCCCGGAGCCGGTGGCGGCGGCTATCTCTACATGGTGGCCAAAGATCCGGAGGCTGCCGGCCGCATCCGCAAGGTGCTCAACGACAACCGTCTCAACGCCAATGCGCGTTTCGTGGAGATGTCGCTGAGCAAGAAGGGACTGCAGGTGAGCAGAAGCTGACAAAAGTTGAAACACCAAGACGCAATGGAGTTTTTTACACGAGTGGACATACCCCGGCCCGACTTCGCCATCGGGCCGCAGGAGCGGATGCTCTTTGTCGGGTCATGCTTTGCCGACAGCATCGGACGGCGGGCGGTGGAGGAGAAGTTTCGGGCCGTGGTCAATCCCTACGGCGTCATGTACAATCCGGCGAGCATACTCCACACCGTCGAGCGCTGTGATGAGGCTCCGCGGGTGGCGCTGTTCACGCTCGGGACAAACCATGTCTACCGGTTGAAGGAGACGGGCGAGATCGTGGACAACTGCCGCAAGCAGCCGCAGCGGCTGTTCTCGGAGGAGGAACTGAGCGTCGACGACTGCGTCGGCTATCTGCGCAAGGCTGTCGAGACGTTGGCCGGACGCGACCCCGAGGTGAGGGTGGTGTTGACGGTGAGTCCCATACGATATGCCAAATACGGTTATCACGGTAGCCGGCTGTCAAAGGCAGTGCTTCTATTGGCGGCCGACCGGTTGGTGAAGGAGGACAGCCGTTGCGTCTATTTCCCTGCCTACGAAATCATGAACGACGAACTGCGGGACTATCGTTTCTACACCCCCGACATGCTTCATCCGTCGCAGCAGGCCGTCGACTATATCTGGGAACAGTTTGCCGAGGCCTATCTCAGCCCCGCCGCCAAGCAGTTTCTTGCCGAGTGGCGACCCATAAAAGAGGCGTTGGGCCACCGGCCGTTCAATCCGGAGAGTGAGGAGTATCGTGCTTTTATGGATAAAACAATGTTAAAAATAGCGGAGTTGTCAAAAAAATACCCGAACTTTGCATATTTGTAAAACCGTAGGGTGGCGTGTCATGATAACGATGCGCTCTCCCCATGACATAAAGGAACAATAAGAGAGATATGAAATATTCTATCGAGCAAGTCATCACGCTCATAGGAGCGCGACGTGTCGGCAACACCGACGCAAGCATCGGGTGGATACTCACCGACAGCCGTTCGCTGTGTTTTCCGGAGGAAACGTTGTTTTTCGCATTGCGTTCCGAGCGCAATGACGGTCATCGGTACATCCGTGACCTCTATCGTCGTGGCGTGCGCAACTTCGTTGTAGAGCGCGTCCCTGATGAGGCCGGGACGGAATATGCGGACGCCAACTTCCTGAAAGTGGTGAGTCCGTTGGCCGCTTTGCAGCGTTTGGCCGAGCGCCATCGTGACGAGTTTGACATCCCCGTGGTGGGTATTACCGGCAGCAACGGCAAGACGATGGTCAAGGAGTGGCTTTATCAGTTGCTCTCGCCGCAGATGGCGGTGACCCGTTCGCCGCGTTCATACAATTCGCAGATAGGTGTACCGTTGTCCGTATGGTTGCTCAACGAACACTCCGAGGTGGCGTTGCTTGAGGCCGGAATAAGCCAGCCGGGCGAGATGGAAGCCCTCAGAGACATCATCCAACCGACCATCGGTGTCTTCACGTCACTCGGTGCGGCTCATCAGGAGAACTTCCGGACGATGGAGGAAAAGTGTCGCGAGAAGCTGCAGCTGTTTCATGACGCCCGGGTCCTTGTCTATGATGCCGATGACGCTATCGTGAGCCGCTGCATAAGGAGCTCCGGCTTTAAGGGTGAGAAGATAGGGTGGAGAAGTGTTGACCCTGATTTTGAAGAACAGACGTCAAACAGAGCTCACGACGTTATGGGTGTATGGGTGGAACTTTTGGATGATGACTATTCTCGCGATCGGAAAGACACAGTTCTCCCCGTTTGTATACATTATATATATAAAGGAGTTGAAGGCTCTTACAGGTTACCGTTCATAGACGATGCTTCGGTCGCATGTTCCATAGCCTGCGCCTGCGTCGCGCTCTACCTCGGCGTCACCCCCGAGGATCTTGACGAGCGCATGTCGCGTCTCGAACCCGTCGCCATGCGTCTTGAAGTGAAGGAAGGACGTCACGGATGCACGCTGATCAACGACTCTTACAATTCCGATTTGTCGTCGCTTGACATCGCGCTTGACTTCATGAACCGTCGCCCCGACCACAAGGGACGCCGCCGCACGCTCATCCTGAGCGACATCTATCAGAGCGGCGAGAGCGAAGACGCGCTCTATCGGGAGGTCTCGGAACTGGTTGTGAAGCGAGGCGTGGAGAAGTTTATCGGCATCGGTGAGGCTATCAGCCGGCAGGCAGACAATATAAGGGTGGGCGAGAAGCACTTTTTCGCCGACGTGAAGGAATTTATCGGCAGCGATGTCTTCCGCTCGCTGCGTGACGAAGTCATACTCATCAAGGGTTCGCGGGCTTTCGGTTTCGATCATATCACGGAGCTGCTGGAGCAGAAAGTCCATGAGACAATCCTCGAGGTCAATCTCAATGCCGTCGTGGCCAATCTCAATCACTATCGCTCATTCATGCGCCCGGAGACCAAGCTCGTCTGCATGGTCAAGGCTGATGCCTACGGCGCCGGCGCCGTAGAGGTCGCAAAGACACTCCAGGACCATCGTGTCGACTATCTCGCCGTGGCCGTGGCTGACGAGGGCGTGACGTTGAGGAAGAACGGCATCACAGGCAACATCATGATAATGAACCCGGAGATGACGGCCTTCAAGACCATGTTCGACTATGATTTGGAGCCCGAAGTATATAGTTTCCGTCTGATGGATGCCCTTATCCGTGCCGCCGAGAAAGAAGGCATAACGGGTTGGCCCGTGCACATCAAGCTCGATACGGGCATGCACCGACTCGGATTTGATCCGGTGAAGGACATCGATGAGGTCATCGACAGACTGAAACATCAGAACGCCATCATCCCGCGGTCGGTTTTCTCCCATTTTGTCGGTTCCGACAGCGACGACTTCGACAGCTTCTCCGCACGCCAGTTCGCGCTCTTTGACGAAGCGAGCCGCCGTCTTCAGGCAGCTTTCGACCACCGCATCCTGCGCCACATCGACAATTCCGCCGGTATCGAACACTTCCCCGAGCGTCAGCTCGACATGTGCCGTCTCGGCATAGGACTGTATGGCGTGGACAGCATCGGCAACAGACTGCTTGACACCGTGAGCACTTTGAAGACCACGATACTCCAGCTGCGTCATGTTCCGGCTGACGAAACGGTGGGTTACAGTCGTCGCGGCGTGCTCAAGCGCGACAGCGTGATAGCAGCCATCCCAATCGGATATGCCGACGGACTTAACCGCCGGTTGGGCAACGGACGCTGCTACTGTCTCGTCAACGGCCATAAAGCGCCATACGTCGGTAATATCTGTATGGATGTGGCCATGATCGATGTGACCGACATCGACTGCCGGGAGGGCGATTCCGTCGAGATATTCGGCCCGAATTTGCCCGTAACGGTGCTCTCCGACGTGCTCGAGACCATCCCGTACGAAGTGCTGACGAGTGTGAGCGGGCGAGTGAAGAAGGTCTATTATCAAGACTGATTTATTAAATGAAGAATGAAGAGTGAAGAACGAAAAATTTGCTGCCGCCTTTCCAACTGTTATTCAATCGCAGTTAGAACGGCGGCAGCAAATTCTCCATTCTTCACTCTCCATTCTTCACTCTTCATTTTTAATTCCCAAAATATTATTCGAATATCAATTATTTTCCATATCTTTGCAAAAGCAATTCAATAAAGAACTAAAACAAATAAAAATGAGTCCATTACAAACTACAAAAATGACAAATTGGCGTTGGTGGATATGCGGCTTGTTGTTCGTTGCGACGACAGTCAACTATCTTGACCGCCAGGTGCTGTCACTGACAGCTAAGGAGTTTATCTATCCTGATTTCCACTGGACGGATGAAGACTATGGTAACATCACGGCCTACTTCTCCATCTTCTACGCTATCTGCATGCTCTTCGCAGGCAAGTTCGTTGACTGGATGGGAACAAAGAAGGGATACCTTTGGGCCATCGGAGTGTGGAGCTTCGGTGCCTGTATTCATGCCGGAACAGCCGTAGCTACACAATATATCCACGGTTTGGACAGCCTCGACGCCATGCGTGCCCTCGAAGACGGTAGCTTGGCAGCCGTAGCGGTCGCCTCAACCGGTGTCTGGTTGTTCCTTGTTTGTCGCGCCATTCTCGGTCTCGGTGAGGCCGGCAACTTCCCCGCAGCCATCAAGGTGACGGCTGAGTATTTCCCGAAGAAAGACCGTGCTTACGCCACGTCAATCTTCAATGCCGGTGCTTCAGTCGGCGCTCTGGCTGCCCCGCTGATGATTCCGCCACTGGCAAAATATTTCGGTTGGGAGATGGCTTTCATCATCATCGGTGCCCTCGGTTTCATCTGGATGGGTTTCTTTGTAAAGTGGTATGAAAAACCGGAGCAGTCATCAAGAGTCAATGAGGCCGAACTGCTGTACATCCATCAGGACGACGAGGTCGAAGACGTCAAGAAAGAGGCTGACGCAAAAGAAGAGAAACAGATACCTTTCCTCAAGTGCTTCAGTTACAAGCAGACATGGTCATTTATCGTCGGCAAGTTCTTCACCGACGGTGTGTGGTGGTTCTTCCTGTTCTGGGCTCCGGGCTATTTCCAGGATGTATATGGATATAAGGCTTCTTCAGGCACAGGTATGCTGTTGATTATGACGTTGTATGCCATCGTGACATTTCTTTCCATTTATATCTGCAAGTTGCCGACATACTTCGTTGAAAAGAAGGGCATGAATCCCTACGCAGGCCGTATGCGCGCTATGATGTTCATCGCGTTCATTCCGCTGGTATGCGTTGCAGCCCAGCCATTAGGAGGATATTCAGCATGGTGGCCCGCAATCATCATCGGTCTTGTCGGCGCCGGCCATCAGGCTTGGTCTGCCAACATCTTCTCTACTATTGGCGACATGTTCCCGAAATCAGCCATCGCAACCATCACCGGTATCGGCGGTATGGCCGGCGGTATTGGGTCATATCTTATCAACAAGGGTTCCGGCCAACTCTTCACATACGCTTCCGGCTCATTCCAGTATGCTACCAGCGACAATACGTCTGTGGTGTGTGAGTTGACATCGGATAATATCGAAAAAGTATTCAACTTTACCATGAAACAAGGTGCAACAGCCTCCGACATGGTTCAAAAGGTACAGGAATTAGGTGGTACAATTATCGATTCTCCGATGCAGGCCTTGTTCTTCGAGGGCAAGCCCGCAGGCTATATGATTGTCTTCTGCATCTGTGCCGTCGCCTATCTGTTGGCATGGGTCATCATGAAGGCCCTCGTACCGAAGTACAAGCCCATCATCGTTGAATAATCCGACTGTCGTCGTCTGACGATAGCAGACACATATTATAAAGGCTGCGCACGTGCCTCGACGAGGTGGTGCGCAGCCTTTACTGTATCTTTATAACTTATTTAGCTATTATAGCTTATTCAGCCGGTATTATTTCGGCAGTCTTATTCTGTTGATGAATACGTAGGCGAGCCCCGTCTTGTAGAAGACGATGTGGAGCAAGGCCCTGTATTCCGTTCCCAGCGTGTCTTTGACGATGAAGTCCTGATTGACGTAGTTGGCCTCTTTGTCCCGTATGACGCTCGTCAGGTTCTTCATGAACCGCAGACGCGCCTCGTCGTCGGCAATCATCTCGGTCATGTCATAGTCCTTGGCGTTGTCCATGTCGAAGGCGCTCTCCTTCACGTATTTCCGGTTTATTATGTCTTTCAGCCGTCCGTCGGCATTGACGATGCAGATGGGGCTTTGTATCGCCTTGAGCAGACGTTCGTGTTCAAGGTTTTGTTCCGCAAGTTTCTTGCGCGTGCCGGTCAGCAGCAGAGCCATTGCACCTGTCGCTGCGGCAAGAATGATGATGATAGCTGTGGTCATGTCATATTTCCGTAAGTTAATAGATTAGGTCGGCAGGAGCAGTCCGTCTCAGATAAATCCTTGCCGTCTGAGTGCTTCCATCATTCCCTCGGACATCGCCTCGTTGTCCTTGCGTGTGTAGCGGATGTCGGTGAAAATCTGTGCCAGAGTCTCCTTGTTGTTAATCTCGCAGAAGTGGCGGTTCTCCTCTAATGCCTCCTTGGCCGCATAGAGGCGGTCGATGGCCTGCGGAGTATAGTCGCGGTAAGTCTCCTGATGGACGAATGCTTCCGTCGTCAGCCGGTCTGTCAGCGGCGGATTCTCGTCGGGCCATCCCAGTGTGATTGTGGCCACGGGCATGACCAGCTTCGGCAACTGCAGCGCGTCGATGATCATCTGGGGCATATAGACCGTCGTTCCCAGCCAGCAGAGTCCCAGTCCCTCCTCTTCGGCCAGATTGCAGAACGTCTGCGTATATATGAGCGCATCGGTGGCGGCATTGATGAACGAAAGGAAATTGTCGTATCCCGGCTCAGCCTTGCGGTTGCGGCACCACGTGCTGGTGCGGTTGTAGTCGGCGCAGACGGTCAGCACCACCGGCGCGCCGGTGACCATCGGCTGGTTGAAGTGAGCCGGCGCAAGGCGCTTCTTTCCCTCTTCCGAGCGTGTGACGACGACACTGTACAGTTGCAGGTTGCCCATCGTCTGAGTGCGCGCGGCCTCGGAGAGCAACCGTTGGAGCAGCGCCTCGTCTACATCCCGCGCGGAATATCGGCGGATAGTCCGCCTTGTGTTTATTGTCTTCATAACCTTGTGTGTATTTATACGTATCTGCAAATGTACGTAAAAATCCTGAAAGAGCAGGACTTTCGCCCCGCTTTTTCAGGATGCGGCTTGTTTTCGGACGAATCGTTCGTCAAATCATGGATGTTGTTTCGTGATTTGTTTCCGGATTGTGCGATGTAGTATCGGTAGTCTTAATATAGGTCAGGTATCAATCGGTTGTGTCAAACTCTTCCATATAGAAGAACTTATTCCATACCGGAGTATTTTTATATGTGGACATGCTGCCTTTCGGAACATATAACATGCACTTGTTCTGCAACTTTATCTCAAAAGGACTGTCTATCTCGTCCACGACCGGCGGGATACTGGACTTCATATACATATAAGTTAGATTGTTGCAGTCGCGAAAGGCATTATAACCTATAGACTTCACGTTTTTTCCTATCACGATAGTCCTCAGAGCGGAATACCAAAATGCAAGCTCTTCTATCTCAGTGACACTGTTCGGTATTGTTATCGAATACAGTCCGGTGTCGGAAAATGTTCCCTTTCTGATTTTCGTAACACTCTCGGGTATCTCGACTGTTCTCAACATGCCGCAACCGCCGAAAGCGCTTGTGCCTATCTCCGTAACGCTGTCCGGTATCTTGACTGATGTAAGTCCGCAACCCCAAAATGCACTATTGCCAATCTCCGTCACTGTGTTGGGAATGATTACAGATGTCATATCCATGCACCACGTGAAGGCCCCGTCTCCAATCTTTCTGACTACATATACTATTCCGTTGTCGGTAACTTCTGACGGGATTTCCACATTGGATTTCAGCGAAGACCTGTGGTCTGTCACCACGGCAGTTTTGCTTGAGGCATAAAGTGACACAACTATTCCTGCCGAGTTGCCATCTTCGAGCAGCAGTCTCTTGAATGGAGTCTCCTCGATGTCCGGCTCGTCGTCCTCTTTCGAATCCTCATCTGATGAATCTTCTTTGGCTTCATCATCTTTTACCTCTACTTCATAATTTTCCTCCTCGTCATCATCAGAACAGGAGGACAGGCACATGCCGCCCATAAACACCATAAGTAAGGGGAGCAATACAAAGGCTTTCGTGCGAATGATTCTCTCTAAAAGTTTCAGTTCCGTCATAATCACCTCTTTCATTTCTTTTGTCATGACATTAAAATATTAAAGTCTGCAGCCGCCTACAAACATTTCTGATTAATTACATAGAGTTCAATATACAAAAAGGCGTGGCAACTGTCTTGTCGCTCGTTCCACGCATAGAGGCTCTGACATTGCCCTGATAGTCTGAACGAGCAACGTCGAAGCCCACGCCAAGTATATAACACACCACCACATACCGTAGATATCCCATCTTTGTGGGTATCTGCAGTGACGCTGGCAGTAATGATATACTCCCAATGGGCATCTACCGTTGCTTTGCTCTTTGACCATCAATTCGAAACTGTCAGATTTCTATGCGTCAAACACAAAGCGTTACAAGTAAACGCCTTATCTATATATAGGTTCTCATTTCTCACATCCGCACTGGGCCGATGTCTGAATATGAGAACATTGCAAAATTAGTATTAATTTCCGAGAAAAAGAAAATCATGATGGCAAAAAATACGGCAGACAACTAAAAAGGAATGTCGGGAACAAGAGACAGGGATATCCGTACATAGATACAGACTCGTTGCATATACGGTATATCGCCTATATGACGTCATGATAATATCACGGATTTTAACACTTCAGAATTTTAATTCTGGAGAGCGGCACGGCAGAAATAATGACATAATAGTTCCGCTGTCATCCCGTTTTTCTGTTGTTGCCGAGCCGGGAGGGCCTTACGGCTCTACCGCGGGGCCGCTTTCGCATGATGGCGGCGGCCTTGTTGCAATGCAACGAGGGCCCCGTTGCAATGCCATAAGGGCCTTACGGCAGAATAAAAGCGTACAAAAAGTTGCACGCTTCGACTAAAATCACTGTAACACGCTGTCGTTCAGGTGATAAAAGATGCACACGTAAAACTCGCGAATTTGCGGCCAAAAGATTTTCGTTTCAGAATATTGCAAGGATTTTGAGGCATTTGTCTGAAAACTTCCGAGTTTTTAACAATTCGCTGTCAGTCAGCAATATTATATATATGCTGCATCTTTTTAATACTCTATACCTCGCTCTTAGTCTACCACTTGACGCATCCGTATTTCTCCTTATACCACAGTTGCCATGAGTTGACCACGTTCTGCCATATCACGTATGCTCCGGGTGCGACGGCGGCCAGCGGATTGAGGAATGTCACGGTCAGCCAGATGGCCACGACGGTGTTCTTCTGGCCCATAGCCTGACCGGCACTGATGTTCTCGCCGTAGCGGCGTCCTACGGCCTTGCCGGTGGCGAAGAGCAGGAGGGTCACGACGAGGGGGAGCATGAGGAGCCAGAGAAGGATAGTGTGGGAGACGGATGAGTGGAGGATGTTGTGGATGGTCACGCCGGTGACGATGGCCAGATTGACGCACCACATGTAGAAGCCGAAGTTGCGTGTGCGGCAGATGCGTGCGTTGAGACGCGGGGCGACGCGGCGGGTGAGCAGGGCGAGGATCAGCGGGGCCACGAGCACGACGGTGACATTGCGCAACACGGCGAGGAAGGTCTGGATGAAGGGGATGTCGGCCTCCTGCTCTACGAGGGGAAAGAGCAGGGGGATGGTCAGGGAGGTGACGAGGTTGTCGATGATGGTGAATATGGTCAGCGAGGCGATGCTGCCGCCCAGTTTTTCTGTTACGACGGCGGCCGCGGCGGCGGTGGGGCAGATGACGCAGATGAAGACGCCCTCGAGGATGAGCTTGATGGTGGGCGAGGAGGTCATGGTGATGGTCCATGCGAGGAGGCATGCCGTGGCGACGCGGATGAGCTGGAGCCACAGGTGCCAGCGGCGGGGACGCATGTCGCGCAGCTCGATCTTGCAGAACGTGACGTAGAGGATGAGGAACATGCCGTAGGGGAGGAAGTCGACGAGCCACGGACCGATGGTGTCGCCCGCGGGGATGAGCGGGGTGACGTGGGAAAAGACTAAGTAGGTGAGTGTGCCGACGAATATTGATACGGGCAGCGACCACCGTTTGATGAACCTGATGATATTCATAACGGGTGCAAAGGTAGCCAATAATAACGAATTAAGGGGCCGGCGGGTGGGAAAATGAGACGGAAAAGGGTAAAAAAAGAGGGTGTATCAATGGTGTTTTGATATACCCTCGTTTGCGTATGGATGTCGTCCGGCGGACTTCTATTGTTTCAGTTTGAACGAATTTTCGATGCTGCTGAGCTCGGCGGAGAAGGCTTTGTCGACTTTCAGCCGCTTTTCGACGGCCGAGCAGCTGTGTATGACGGTCGAGTGGTCGCGGTTGCCGATGAGCTGGCCGATGCGTGATGCGGGCATCTTGGTGTACTTTTGGGCGAAATACATCGACACTTGACGCACGATGACAAAGTCGCGCTTGCGGCTGCGGCTGAACACGTTCTGCTGGGTGACGTTGTAGTGGTCGCAGACTTTCTCGAGGATGTCGTCGACCGTGAGCGGGTGGTTGTCGACTTTGACGGCGCGCTTGATGACCCGTTCGGCCAGACGCATGTCGATGTTGCAGTTGTAGACGACGGAGTAGGCCATCAGCGAGTTGATGACTCCCTCAAGGTCGCGGACGCTGCCGTTGGCCGTCTGGGAGATGTATCCGATTACGTCGGCGGGGATTTTCAGACCGTCGCGGCGGCATTTGCTGGTCAGTATGTCCACACAGAGCTCCGTGTTGGGCTGCTCCAATTCTGCCGTCAGACCGCATTTGAAGCGGGTGAGCAGGCGGTCCTTCATGCCTTGCAGCTCTACCGGCGGGCGGTCGCTGGCCAGAATGATCTGCTTGCCGTTGCGGAAGAGGTGGTCGAAGATGTGGAAGAACGTGTCCAGGGTCTTTGCCGCTGTTGCCCATTCCTGTATGTCGTCGACGATGAGGACATCGATGGTCTGATAGAAGTTGATGAAGTCGTTGGTGCGGTTCTGTCTTACGGCGTCCGTATATTGCACCTGAAAGAGGCGCGCACTGACGTACAGCACCCGCTTCTGGGGGTATATCTCCTTGCAGCGGACGCCGATGGCGTTGACGAGGTGGGTCTTTCCGCATCCGGAAGGGCCGTAGATGTAGAAGGGATTGAAGGCCGAACGCCCCGGATGCTCGGCGATGGACATGCCGACAGTGCGCGGCAACTTGTTGCTGCTGCCCTCAATGAAGTTGTTGAAGGTCTGTCGGAGATTGAGTTGCGGGTTCAACTCGCGAGGATTGGCAGTCTTTCGGGACTGTTGCGGACGCTCGGGCGTACTGTCGGGAGCGGGCTGCGGGGATATGGCGACGGGTTCGTCGCTCTCCACATCCTGCGCTATGCCGTTGGTCTTGTCCGTCACGATGCGGTAGGTCAGCCTGACGTTGGTGCCGAAATTGCGCGTGAGAACGTTGCTCAACAGTCCTACATAGTATTGCTCAAGATATTCGTAGATGTATGGGCTGGGCACCTGAACAAGCAGAGTCTTATTCTTTTCCGAATAGGACTCGAAGGCAATAGGAGCAAACCAGGTCTTGAATTGCTGTTCCGTTATGCTTTCTTTTATGAGGCTGAGGCACTTTTCCCACAGCACCACATAACTGTTCATATGGTGTTACTTTCGTATTTTAACTGCTATAAATAAATTGTTGCAAATGCAAATTTCGCCTTTTTTCTCGTAATGAGCAAATTGAGGGTTTTTAGGAACGTACCCGCGGAACTGTCGTAACAGCTTAGTTTAAGGCGTTTTAAGTGTATTTTGGGCCATTTATAGGCTTTTGAACGTTTTGTGGAATGTAATGTTTTGATAGTCAGTATATTAAAAGCCGCATGGTGGTTGGCTTCTGTTGTGGGCCACCCGCCATGCGGCTTGTTGAAAGTGGTATGTAATAGAGGGTTTCGCGGTTATCCAACGATATTGCCGTGAAAGTGTATAATTTAGACTAAATAAAAATACGCGCAGCCTATTTGTCTTTCTTTCCGAACAGGGAGAAGTGGACATAGCGCTTCGGATGAGCTTTCAAATCAATCAAGAGAGAGTCTGCGTCGCGCATGGTCGCACTGAGATTGTAGTAGAGTTGCGGGTCACGCATGAGCAGTCCCAGTGTGCCGTCCTTGCTGTTGAGTGCTGCAGTCATCTGCTCGACGTTGTCCAAAGTGTTGTTGACCTTTGTCATTGTTGCTGCGATGTCTATGTCGCTTATGTTCTTGGTGAGCTTGTCGGTGTTGGCAAGGACCCGATCTGCTTTGTCCATCATGCCGGGCATGCGTCTGTTCAGGTTTGACGTGAGTGTGTTGAGATGCTTAGAGGTGGCTGCAAGTTCTGTCGTGATGGCGTCCACGTTGTGGAGCGAACTGGCCAGCGCCGGATCTGCGAGCAAGGCATTGAGGCTTGTGAGGATTGAGTCCATCTTCGGGAGCATCTTTTCTACAGCCGGAATCATGTCTGCTGCCTTTGAGAGCATGCCGATCTCCTTGTTTCCGCGTATGGTGTCACCGGTGGCAATGCGTTCCAATGGGTTGGGAGCCAGAAGCAGGTTGACCTTTATGTTGCCCAACATGTCGCTCTCTATCTCGGCCGTAGAGCCTTTCGGCAGGCGCATATTCTTGTCGAGGCCTACAACGGCGATGATGTCTCCGTCGGCACCATAGTTGTAAACGATGTCTTTTACTACTCCGACCTTATATCCGTCGGCATATACCGGACTTGAGGCTGAGAGGCCGCTGATGTCGTCGAAGGCTACATAGTAGGTGTCTTCCGTTGAGAAGATGTTGAGTCCCTTGAGGAATTGGAGGCCGAAGAACAACACCACAACGCCGAATATAGCCACGCAGGCTATCTGTACTTCCTTAGTGAAGAATTTCATAACGTCTGTCTTTTGGTTCTGTTTATTTTAAATTCGCGTATGGCTTCCACGACATTGACCTTCTGTCCGTCTTTGAAAGCAATGATAAATGCTTCGGGAAATGTGTCGAGGAGGCTTTTCCGCAGTCTGAATATCTCGTTGTAGTCGGTCGAAGAACCGATGGTATATTTGTATAATCCGTTCTCTTGATAGCAGCTGATGTCCGTCCTGCCTTTCAGTTGGCGGTCGCCGGTGGCCAGATTGTTGCTGCTGGCGAGTATCTGGACCTTGAAAACGGGAACGGACGGGGTGTCGGTCGCCGCCTTGTTTGCTGTTTCTGATGAGCGCATGGATGACGCGTTGTCATTTGTTTCTGCCGCATCTGTCGACCGTGTGGCTTTTGTGCTTGGCACTAAGGCGGTCAATGGGAGCGTCCGCATGGGTTTCGTGCTTGCCGTGGCTGCGTTTTCTGCGGATGAAACCACTGCGGCTGCCTCTTTATCAGTTATTTCCGGGGCTGTAGATTTAGTCTTCTCGGACGTCTCTTGTTCCTCGGTTGTCGTCCCGTTGCGTGCGTCGGTCAGCTCTTGTATGATGTTTTTGCTGTTTCTTTTCGATTGCTTGCTTTCCACCTTTTGCACTTGTTCGACCGGCGTCTGCTTCTTGTTGATCGTCTTCGAGGCTGTGTTTGACTTGTTCCGATTTCTTTCCGGTTTTGCTGTCTGTTCTGCGACTGGTTCCGGTTGGGTCTTTATCTGAACGCTTGCGCCCTTGTCATACTTCTTCTTATAATCCAAAAAGGCTTGATAGATGCCTTTTCCGAGCGCGTCAATACCGCCTTTCGTGTTTAAATACTGCTCTTCGTCGGGTGTTGTTATGAAGCCCAATTCGATAAGGCAACTGGGCATTGACGTCTCACGGAGCACAAGAAATCCGGCTTGCTTGACACCTTTGTTGGGGCGCCCGGCTGCCGCACAGGTGCGTTGCTGCACGGCTTTGGCCAGCACGACACTCTGTTCCATGTTCCTGTCCTGCATGAATTCGAACATGATGTAGCTCTCTGAAGAACGTGGGTCGAAGCCTTCGTAACGCTGTTTGTAGTCTTTTTCGATGAGAATTACCGAGTTTTCGCGTTTGGCAACGTCGAAATTGTCGGCGGCCCGGTGCATACCGAGGGTGTAGGTCTCAAGTCCTCGGGCAGTCCTGCCTTTTGGCAGTGCGTTGGTGTGAATGGAAATGAAGAGGTCTGCTTTGTTTCTGTTGGCGATGTTGGCTCTTTCGTGCAACGGAATAAAGATGTCCGTTTTGCGCGTATAAATCACTCTGACATCGGGACAATTGTTCTCCACATATCGTCCGAAGGCCAACGCGACGTTCAGGTTGATGTTCTTTTCTTTGGAAATTCTGCCGATAGCACCGGCGTCATTGCCTCCATGCCCGGCATCGATGACGAGCGTGAATCTGTCCTTTGCGGCGTTTGCTACGACTGCAAAGCATAGGGTGAGCCATAGGGAAAGCAAGAGTTTTCTGCCCATAATGCTTTATTAATCACGCAAAAGTACTTATTTTCCCATTAAAACTCAAATATCTCCGATAGTTTTATCATTTATTAAGTGTATCTCCACACCCGCGCCGTGACACTCTGCGCCCATTGGCGGATTGACTTTGGTTATGCTAAGGTCGATGGAAGTGATGTCAGGGAAGGTCTTTAGGAGCGCGGAGGCAATGCGTCCGGCAACGTGTTCCAACAGTTTGGATGGTATTTCCATCTCCCGCTGAATGACAGCGAGCATGTCGGCGTAGCTCAATGTATCGTCGACATCGTCAGTCCGGATGGCCCGACTGATGTCGTAGCCGACCCGCAGACTGACAATGAAGTCCGCCCCGACGGCCGTCTCCTGTGGCATTACGCCGTGACGGGCATGGATGCGGACTTCATTGAGATAAATCGAAGAATGACGTATGTTCAACATTCGTACGATATTAAGATATTTGCAGTGTAATTTTGCATACTGTCTGCACGCAGAGTATAATGATTATATTACCCGCAGCGTGATGCACCGCAGTTCTTGCATGTCAGGCAACCTTCTTGATATACAAGCGTTTCCTGTCCGCAGACCGGACATTTCTGTCCCTTGGCCTCCGTGCCGTCGACGATATATTTCTTCAGAGCGCGCTCCACGCCGTTCTTCCACGTGTTGATGCTCTCGCTCTTGAGCTGCAGCGAGCTGACGAGCTTGATGACATGGTCTATTGGCATGCGGTAGCGCAGCACTCCGCTGATGAGCTTTGCATAGTTCCAATATTCGGGATTGAACTTTTCGCTCAGCCCTTCGACTGTCGTCTTGTATCCGCGCTTGTTCTCAAACTGGAAGTCATAACGGCGTCGTCCGTCTTCGCCTGTGCTCTTGATGATCTTTCCTTTGGTCACGGTCTTGGGTAACACGATACCCTCTTCGTCGTCTTGCAGACCGGTGAAGATTTCGTAGGGATAGCCGTCGAGCAGTCCGACGAAGGCCACCCACTTCTCCTTGTTGTTCTGGAAGCGCACGACGTCACACTCCAACTCTTTCGGCCGTACTTCCGTGACCTCGGGGTGTTTGCATGGGGCGGGCTTTTCGGCCTTGGCTTCCTCTTTTTTTAGGTCTTCCTTTGAGACGGAAATCATCACGCCCGAGCGGCTGCCGTCGCGATAGATGGTGCATCCCTTGCATCCCGAGCGCCATGCTTCGACGTAGAGGCGGTTGACCAGAGCCTCGTCGACATCGTTCGGTAGGTTGACAGTCACGCTGATGGAGTGGTCCACCCACTTCTGTATTGCGCCCTGCATCTTCACCTTCATGAGCCAGTCGACGTCGTTGGCCGTTGCCTTGTAGTAAGGAGAACGTGCCACAAGGGCGTCAATCTCTTCCTGGGTATATCTTTTTGTGGTGTCTATGCCGTTGGCTTCCATCCACGTGAGGAACTTATGATGATAAACGATGTATTCCTCGAATGAGTCTCCGACTTCGTCCACAAAATCCACATGGACGGCTTCGTCACCGGGATTGACCTTGCGGCGGCGTTTGTACACCGGCATGAATACGGGTTCGATGCCGCTTGTCGTCTGTGTCATGAGACTTGTCGTGCCGGTTGGGGCGATGGTCAGACAGGCGATGTTGCGTCGTCCGTTGTTCACCATGTTTTCGTAGAGTTGCGGGTCTGCTTCCTTGAGTCGCAGGATGAACGGATTGTTGGCCTCGCGTGCGGCGTCATAAACTTCAAACGCGCCTCGCTCGGCGGCCATGTTGACCGACGAACCGTAGGCCGTCAGTGCCAGACATCGGTGCACCTCTACGGAGAAGTCCGTGGCCTCCTGCGTTCCGTAGCGCAGTCCCATAGCGGCAATCATGTCTCCTTCGGCCGTTATACCGACGCCCGTGCGGCGTCCCATACCACTCTTGCGCTTGATTTTCTCCCACAGATGTCGCTCGGCTCCCTTGACTTCGTCGCTTTGCGGGTCTTCGCCGATTTTCTCCATGATGCGGTCGATCTTTTCCAGTTCGAGGTCGACGATGTCGTCCATTATGCGCTGTGCCGCGGCCACATGTTTGCGGAAGAGGTCGAAGTCGAAGCGTGCTTCCGGTGTGAACGGATTCACGACATACGAATAGAGATTTATTGACAGCAGTCGACAGGAGTCGTAAGGACACAGAGGAATCTCGCCGCAAGGATTTGTGGACACGGTCTTGAAGCCCAGGTCGGCATAGCAGTCAGGTATGCTTTCGCGTCGTATGGTATCCCAGAAGAGCACACCCGGTTCGGCGCTGCGCCATGCGTTGTGTACAATCTTCTCCCACAGAGCCTTGGCGTTTATCTCTTTCTGATAGTCGGGCGTGTCGCTGTCGATGGGAAACTTCTGTATGTATGGTCTGCCGTCGACGGCAGCCTGCATGAATTCGTCGTCAATCTTGACCGATACGTTGGCTCCCGTGACTTTGCCTTCCGTCATCTTTGCGTCGATGAAGGCCTCGCTGTCGGGGTGCTTGATGCTCACGGAGAGCATCAGAGCTCCGCGTCGGCCGTCCTGAGCCACCTCGCGAGTGGAGTTGCTGTATCGCTCCATGAACGGCACGAGGCCGGTCGAGGTCAGGGCCGAGTTGTTGACGGGTGAGCCTTTGGGCCGGATGTGGCTCAGGTCGTGGCCCACACCTCCGCGGCGCTTCATGAGCTGCACCTGTTCTTCGTCGATGCGCATGATGGCTCCGTAGGAGTCGGCATTGCCGTCAAGGCCGATCACGAAGCAATTGCTCAGCGATGCCACCTGATGGTCGTTGCCGATGCCGGTCATGGGGCTGCCGGCGGGAATGATATATCGGAAGTGGTCGAGCAGTTCAAACACTTGCTCTGCTGTCATCGGATTGGGATACTTTTTCTCGATGCGCTCTATTTCCCGTGCGATGCGCCAGTGCATGTCTTCGGGCGACTTCTCATAGATGTTTCCGAAGCTGTCTTTCATGGCATATTTGTTGACCCATACTCGGGCTGCCAGTTCGTCACCGTTGAAATACGCGAGAGAGGCAGCGTAGGCCTCATCATGCAAATAGGTTCTCTTATTGTTCATTGTGATGTTAGTAAAATCAGTCGCAAAGATATAAACATTATTTCATACTGCAAAATATATGTAACACAAAAGGACCGGCTATTTGTCGGCCCTTTTGCGTTCTTCATATATCTTTATTATAATTTCCGGATATCGTCTATGGGAAGTCCTGTTATCTGTGCGATGGTTTCGGCAGAGAGTCCGTGTGACTTCATTTTGCTTGCCGTTTCAAGTATTCCTTCAGCTCTTCCTTCAGCTCTTCCTTCAGCTTTTCCCTCAGCTCTTCCCTCAGCTCTTCCTTCAGCTCTTCCTTTTGCTTTTCCTTCAGCCCATCCTTTTGCTTTTCCTTCAGCCCATCCTTCGGCTCTACCTTCCATTTTTGCAGTATCGAGGACATCGTTTTGTACCATTATGGCATCGATGTGCCGGTCGTAAGCCTGTTTCTCCTGTTTGTTCATTGAGAGATATTGCAGCCGTTTGCGTGCTTCCTCCAGTCCGGGGGCAGTAGTGTCATCCTTGATATGTCCGTTCTTGAGATAGTCGAGCCATTCCTCGAGCGGTGTGGTGGCAATCTTGTTGAACTCGTTCACGCGGATGATGAAGTATTCAGGAAAGATGTCTTCCGGCATTTTTGAACTTATGGCCTCATGCTCTTTGGTCTTGACGACGAGCTTGTCGTTGGTGTGCACGCCGCGGAATACCGTGGTGCCGTGGTACAGGTAGTCGGAGCCCTGCCCGATGTCAAAGTAGAGGATGTTTATCGAGTAGACCTTCTTGACCTTGTCATATTTGTCTCCGAGCGAAATGTGCTCGGTGATGGCTTTCGACACGCCGTAGAGTATGCGCTCGAGATAATATAGTTCGCGTGTGAGCTGGATTTCCACGATTATGATGTCGCCGCGACTGTTGGTCGCCTTGATGTCCACACGGTTGAACTTGTCGTACATTTCCTCCTGATTGCCCTCGCTTTCAAGGATTTCCGTGATGTGTATCTTTTCGTTGAGCAGCACCGTGACGAGCCCTTCGAGCACGCCAAAGTTGGCTTTGTCGCGGAGCATGCGCTTTGCAGCCCAGTCGAAACGGATATATTTGTTGTTCTCACACATATTTAATACGGTATTGTTATATCTTGCAAATATAGTCAGTTTGCATGAATTGACAAAAGAATGAGGCATAAAACTTTATCTATGGAGGCAAAAATGAAGTGTTAAAAATTCAGATTTATTCGGACAAAAACATTCGGAAATAGCCCCGCTTTCCGCAAAAACATCCATTTGGTCAAAAAAAGGCGAAATTTCGGCTGTTTTTGTAAGTGTCTGATTATTAGCGAAATGGCAAAAATTGTGTTTCGCTCCCGAATTTGATGTCTTGCCGTAAGGGCCTCCCGGCTTTGCAGCGGGGCGCTCGTTGCATCACGGCGGCGTGCTCGTTGGAGTGTGACGGCGTGCCCGTTGTGACCCCGTAAGGGCCCCGTTGCTCGGCAACCGACTTTGCGATGCGATGATATTGTAATGTTTTGTTACTTTCGGGGCGTTTTTGACCCTCAGATTCAAGGATGTTGAAATGTTAATTTTTACCAATTATTATTACACGCCCGAGTCTTTTCCCCATATCGCCGGACATCTGTCAGGTGTTGCGTGACGCGATGATGCCGGGCGAGAAACGGGCTTGAGGATGGCATGAAGGTATTGTCGGCATGAGAAGGAGGTGTTCCCGTTTGCAAATAAATATTAAAAAACCGTGTGGAGTGAAACTTATTGCCCGTAGAGTGTGTCTCTTATATAGTTTCACAGTGTCAACAAAGCTAAAATAGAAATATATGAGAAAGAAGTTGTCAATCATGTTGTTCATGCTCACCGCAGCGTTTGCAGCCGTAGCACAGACCTCAGGACGGACGTCGGCCACCGTCAGCGGGACCGTCGCAGATTCGATCACCCGCGAGGGAGAATCTTTTGCCACAGTGCGTATCCTGCGGACGGACTCCGACGGGACGGTCTTGAAGACAGTTGTGACGGACCGATCGGGCCGCTTCTCGGCACGCATAGGAGAGGCAGGAGAAATGGTCGTGACGGTCGGTTCGATGGGACGCAGACCGTTGGAGCATCGTTTTGTGGTAGATGAAGGTGCTGACCGGGTCTCTTTGGACACGCTCTTCCTGTCGGCTGCCGGTCACGAACTCCAGCAGGTGGTCGTCAAAGCGCAGAAACCGCTGGTCAAGGCCGACATCGACAAGATAGCTTACAGCATCGAGGACGATCCCGACGCGCAGACCAACACCGTCCTGGAGATGTTGCGCAAGGTGCCGATGGTCACCGTCGACGGTGAGGACAACATCAAGGTCAACGGAAAGTCGTCGTTCAAGGTCTACGTCAACGGACGTCCGAACAAGATGATGAGCGACAATCCGAAGGATGTTCTCAAAAGCCTGCCGGCCAACACGGTCAAGCGCATAGAGGTCATCACCAATCCCGGACCGAAATATGATGCCGAGGGTGTGGGCGGCGTCATCAACATCATCACCACCGAGGGCCGCGGGCTGGAGGGATATACCGTCACCACGAGTGCCGATGTTTTCAATCTCGGAGGCAGCGCGGGAGTTTTCGGAACCGTCAAGAAAGGCGCTCTTACCGTCAGCGCGCGTTATAATTATGGTCACGTCTCGAAGGATGGTATCAGAAACGGTAGCACGATGATGGCGCTTGGCAATCTGACAGCGGCTTCTTCGGACGTCGTTACGGAGAGCGAAAATGATGTCCGTGTCAATTTCCACTCGGCGTCGATGGAGGCCAGCTATGAGATTGACACGCTGAGGCTTGTCTCGGCTGAGTTCTCTATGTGGGGCAACAATTTCCATTCCACTATCGCCAACACCACTTCGGCCACATCTCCCATGACCGGTGCCGGGCTTTATTCCTATGGACAGACGAACAGGTCGGCAACGTCCTATTTCTCCATAAACGGCGGTGTGGACTATCAGCGGGCTTTCGCCGGCGTGAAGGACCGGTTGCTGACGCTGTCATACAGGCTTAGCACGACGCCGTCGACGTCGGACATGACGTTCAACTACGAGAACATGAAGACCACGGAAGACTGGCAGGACTTCACGGACGCCCTGCGCAATCAGTGGACGGACGGCAGTCATGGCACGACGGAACACACGGCGCAGGCTGACTTCACCACGCCCATCGCCCGGATCCATACGCTGGAGACCGGTGTGAAGTATATCTACCGCAACAACCGTTCGGAGGACGACCGCTATGAACGGGCCGTCGGCACGGAGGAAGCGTTTGCGCCAGACGCCGACCACAGTTCCCACTACCGCCACCGCAACGACATCATGGCTGCCTACGCCGGCTATGGCCTGAACGTCGGACGCTGGTCGGGACGGCTCGGACTGCGCTATGAGCACACGACACAGAAGGTCAGCTATCTGCTGGGCCGCGGTTCTGACTTCCGGAAGGATTTCGACGACCTTGTCCCCTCGACCTCGATAGGATACAAGTTGACCGACATGCAGAATCTGCGGCTGGGATATAACATGCGTATCTATCGTCCTGGCATAAGCTATCTCAATCCCTATTTTGACGACAAGAACCCCATGACCATCTCTCAGGGCAATCCGGAACTGGTCTCGGAGAAGACTCATTCGCTCAACTTGACTTACAGCAATTTCACGCAGAAGGTGAACATGAACCTTTCTGCCGGCTATTCGTTCGCCAACAACAGCATCGAGAGCTTTTCGGAGATGGTAGAGGACGTGACGCTCGTTCCGCTCGGACTTCAGAATCCGACGGGAAAGAACGTGATGTACACGACATACCGCAACATCGGACATACGCGCAGTGTGGACCTGAGCGCATACGCCAACTGGAATGTGACATCGGCGCTGCGCGTCTATGCCAACCTCTCGGGGAGCTATACCTACTATGATGACGGTCAGGGACTGAGGAATGACGGCTGGAATATGTTCACCTACGGCGGCGCACAGCTGTCCCTGCCGAAGGATTGGCGCTTCAGTCTCAACATATTCTATATGACTCCGCCCGTCTCTCTTCAGGGAAGGAACGGCAAATGGATGGACTACGGCCTGAACGTGAGCAAGAGTTTCATGAAGAAGCGGCTGACCGTGTCGGCCTTCGCCCAAAACCCTTTCAAGGAATACTGGCGTAACAGTTCGTTCGTCGAGACCCCGACGTTCCGCTCCGACGACTGGTCGATGAACGTGATTCAGCGCTACGGCGTCAGCGTCAGCTTCCGGATTGGCGAACTGTCGGCCGGAGTGAAGAAAGCCAATCGCTCCATCAGCAATGATGATGTGAAGAGTGGGGGAGAGAAGAAAGGAGGACTTGGAAAGTGAAGAACGAGGAATGAGGGGTGAAGACGTGTTGATGAGCGTAGCGAGTAATAGGCTGTCATCCGAACGGCGGCAGATTAAACGCAAAGACGCGAAAACGCAAAGGAAACGGTTTAACTTAATCCTTTGCGTTTTCGCGTCTTTGCGTTTAAATGTATAATTACTTTGCGTTTAATCTGTATCCGAACGGCGGCAGCCTATTACTCGCTACGCTCATCAACACGTCTTCACCCCTCATTCCTCGTTCTTCACTTTTTAAAGAGAGGGTTTGACCGCCTTGATGGTTCCGTCTTCGTTGAACTCCATGCGGTCGATGCACACTTCGCGGTTGTATCCGGCGTCCCATCCGAGCTTGATAGCATCTGGGCGGGCAAAGCGGTGATAGACGATACGCCAGTCGTCAGACTGCGGTTTGCGCAGGATGGAGTGATGGCCGGTGCCGTAGATGCCCTTTGACGGGTCTTGTTGGATGACGATGGCGCGCTCCTGACGGGCCGGTTTGCCGTTGCGGATGAACTCCGTGGGTGACTCGCTGATGAGATAGCGCACGCGGTAGTTGGCGCTGCGGGTGTCGTTTTCCGACCACATGAAGTAGTAGAGGCCGTTGCGCTCGAAGACATACGTGCCCTCACAATAGTTGAAGCGTGTCTTGTCCTTACGGTCGATGAGCACCTTTGTCGATACGACGGACGTCATGTCCTTGCCCAGTTCGGATACGGCGAGGAAGCCGTTGCCCCAGTAGAGATAATACTTTCCCGTCTTCGGGTCCTGGAATACGTCCGGGTCGATGACCTGACCGCCCTTCATGCCCTCTGGCTTGGCGTCGAGCAGCGGATGGCCGAGGGCGTCTTTGAACGGGCCGGTGGGCGAGTCGGCCACGGCCACGCCGATCTTGCCGGCTCCGGTGAAGTAATAGTAGTACTTATACTTCTTCTTTCCCGTCTTCTTCTCTATTATGCACGGTGCCCACAGACACTCGTCCGCCCAGCTGCAGTCCTTCTTGAGGTCGAAGATGACGCCCTCGTCGGTCCATGTCTTGAGGTCCGGCGAGGAATAGACACGGGCGTCGTGGTTCTTCCAGCCGCGCTCGCCGTCGGTCGTCGGGTAGAGATAATACTTGCCGGTCTTCTCGCTGTACATTATCTCCGGGTCGGCAAAGAGTCCCGGAATGACCGGATTGGCGACGTTGGGGGCCACGTGTTTTGCCTCGAGAGAGTCCGACCAAGCCTGCAGACGGTCGTATTCTTCCTTTGTGAGTCGCATGAATGAGCCGTGCTGCGGGCCGTTGACACCCTCGATGTCGACGGGATTGCTGAAGTTGCGCATATACTTGTCGGCCTTGCAGATGCGGTAGTGCTTCGGATTTGATGAATACTCGATGTATGCCACGCGCCATGTCGAGTCGCCGATGAGCTGGAACGCGGAGACTCCCTCGCACTTCTTCTTGCCCTCGAAGTCGATGTAGTCGTCGGCAACGGGCTCGCCCCACGGCCCGGTGAGTGACTTTGAATAGGCGGTGAAGAGGCCCGGTGTGCCGCCTTCCTTCTTGATCATCATGTGGTAGAGACTGTCCGCCTCAACGAAATTGATGTCGGCGTCGATGGTGGCATAGCCCCAGTCGAAGAGCAGACGCGGTTTTGTGAGCTTGGTGAATGTCTTGTCGGCGTAGGAATAGTACATGCGGTCGTACGCTTCCTCTGCCCTGTTCCACAGTGAATAATATATGAAATAGCCGCCCTTGCTGCCGTCGGGCCACACGTATGTCGGATCCCAGTAGGTCTGCGGTGCCCACACGCGGTTGATGGTCGACCAGTCCTTATATACGTCGGGTGACTCCGGGTCGCAGAATATCTCCGGTCCCTTGCGGAAGTCGAACGTCACGGACCGCCAGTTGATGAGGTCGTCGCTCGTGAGCAGGTCCATTCCGTAGTTGTCCCACTTCTTGCTCTTGGCCACGCACATGTCTGTCGTGACCATCAGATAGCCCGTTCCGTCGTGTGTGCGGCAGATGTAGGCGTCGCGCGTGCCGCCTTCGATACGTGCGTGCTCCTCGGGAGAGAACACGGCGTCACCGTTGATCAGGTCGTGGAAGTGGAGTCCGTCGCGGCTCAGGGCGTATGCCGTCCATTCTCCGCGGCCGCTCATGTGGCAATAGAGGTATCCGTAGTCACCTTTCTGCAGATTCTGTGCCACGGCGGGCGTGACTCCAAAGACCATAGCTGCGGCCATAGTCCATTTCAGTAGCTTCTTTTTCATATAGTCATTATTGGTTTTTAATCATGTGATCGGTTCTGAATTTGCTTCAATTTCGCAATGTGGCGTAAAGTTACGGATTATTTACCAATAATAGACAAGCTGCAGTGATAATTGCCTTAATTTAACATTTTCGTATCCTGATGACCGCAGTAACGTTGTTACGGATATTATTTGCAGTGTGAATCAAATAAAAATGGGACATCCACCTGTTAGATGCGATGTCCCATTTGGAATAAACTCTCCGAACCGAAAGCTAACGAGAATGAATTTTTGCGGCGGTGCGCCCGGCTTACCACCACAGGAAAAGGTCTTTGAAGAAATATTTCAGTCCGTATCTCACCACAGACAGGTCCCGTTGGAACGGCGATGCCTTGCGAAGAGACTTTTCCAGCTTGCGTCTCATACGCTCCCGATACTTGTTTCGGCGTTTTCTCTTGCGCTCCTTTCTGGTGAGCGGTTTCGTTCCGGCGTTGTCTTCCTTGTGAGCAGGGTCCATCCACGGATGTTCTTTCAAGAACTTCTCGTAGCTTTCTTTCAGTATCTGTCTCTTCTCTCCTTCGCTATCCGCAATCAGCCGGCGAACACATTCGTCACGCTCTTTCAATTGCCGAGGCCAATTGACCGTTGATATGCCATCAAGGAAAAAGACGGCGACATACGCGTTCAACTTCTTGTACGTACTGCCATGCAGATACCACGTTCTGAAATATTGTTCCCAATCTGACACAATCCGCATGTTCTCATTGTACGGATATTGCCTCAATATCTCTGTACGTGTGAAAAGAGCCTGATGGTTCAGGGCGTTGATAAAAAGATATTCGTGGCTTAATTCGCATGGCGGCACATAAGTATAAGACTTGAAATTCTCGACAAAAACAGAATGTCCCGCGATATAATCGCAACCGTCCAGACTGTCGACGCTCTGTTCCAATGCTTGAGGAGAGAAGAATATGTCACCCGAATTCATGAACAGGCAATAGTCTCCGTGAGCAAGTCTCACCGCCTTGTTCATCGCTTCGTAGATACCGTGGTCAGGTTCACTCACCCAGATGTCAATCCGTTGTTGGGAAGCGATGAATTCCTTGCTCCCATCTGTTGAAGCCCCATCAACCACAATCAGCTCATATTCGGTATATGTCTGTGCAAATATAGAAGGTAGGGTACGCTGTAGCCCGTCAAGATTATTAAGATTTATTGTCGCAATAGTCAGTTTCATGCAATAATGTTTTTATACTCGATTATATTTGTTTACTATTTATATAATACAACTTCATTATTTCGTCCCTATATTATAAAACCACCTGTCATCCATCCTCCTGTGCCGGAGTCTCCAGCAGAGTTCAGACACCAGGACTCCGATTTTGGAAAACCGTCTGATGCGCAACGCGACAAGAGTGCGTAGGCCTATAAAGTGGAATTCGGCATAGCGCATCTTGTTGATGACGGTCCGATCCTTAAGCCGATATTTCCTATACATGTGCCGGATGTTGTCTATCGACCAGAGGAAAGATATCTTGCATTGACGTACAAGCGCTTCCGATTTGCCGCTATCCGTGATGGCCTCAAGCATGATGGCAAAAGCGTCAAGGTCGGTCAGAAACTTGTAGTTGAAGCCACGTTTGAGCGAGGACATGGCACTGCCGGGCCTTTCATAATACCTATATACAGGGTGCGTGAAGTAACAACCCCGACCCGACACGTTGCAAAGATACTGCGTCGAGAACAGCCTGTCTTCATTGAAGCTGATGCGTTCGTCGAACCTGAGTCCCGCCGCATTTATCCGGTCGCGGCGGAAAAGTTTTGTCCACAGATAGCCCTGATAGCAATAGAACCACGGTTGAAACATGTTTTCTATACACTGGTCGATGGTCAGCGTCAGTTCTTCACGTTCCGGACGAGAATAGACCATATTCCCGTCGATATCATAAATCTCATATCCGCCCATGACAAAACAGACCTCCGGAGACTCCGTCTTTTGCACAAGACGCTCCAGCGCATCCTCATACAGCTCGTCATCGGCATCACAGAAGTAGACCCATTCGCCCTGCGCCTCATCCAGTCCGCGATTGCGCGCCGCGCTGACCCCGCGGTTCGGCTGGCTGAACACTCTCACGCGGGCGTCGTCATAGCTGCGGCACACCGCTTCGCTACCATCCTCGCTGCCGTCGTTGACCAATATCAACTCGAAATCGCGATATGTCTGATGCAAGATGCTCTCTATGCATTTCGACAGATATTGCTCACCATTATAGACAGAGACAATGACAGAAACCTTATAGCCGGATATATTCATTTGAGCAAATAGATTAAATCAATAAAGTTGCGGATATGGTATTTAACGGATCGCCAATGCGTTCTTCCGAAATTCAATAATCGAAACTTGAGTTAAAAAATCAATTAAAGATACTGCGCAATCTGAGCGCCATACCAAGCACTCGTGAACTTTCTGTCTTTTTCCACAGTTTGAAGTACCACTTCTTCTTAAGCGGACGAGGTGATATTCCGTATTTGTTTATTCTGCTTATTATGCTATGGAACAGCACGTGATATTCCTTCGGCAGTCCTTTTTGCATCTTCAGCGTATCAAGGAAAAAGGAGATGCCGCCAACCATTATCAGTGCCTTCTGGTTTGTCTTCAGATGTTCATCATCTGGCGTGACGTCCAACTCTTTCAACTGTAGCTCGACGACCCTCGCTATATCAATAAGTCCCTTGCGCTGTTTTTCCGGATCCATCGTCTGCCCGTCACGCCCGATGCGGTAATGATACAGATACAGGTCATACACTATGAAATCCTTGGCGTATGCGAACGGCTGATACAGGTATATGGTGTCAGTATAGCTGATGCCCTCTATCAGATGCAGTCCGGAACGTCGCAGGACCTCAGTCTTGTATGTCATGCCGTGCATCCGGAACTCCCCGTCTTGCACATGAGTGTGGATATAGAACTCATCGGTCCTGTACACATGGTTTTTCCTCACGGTCGAAAATGGATGACAAATCTCGTCGACTTTTCTTTCATTGTGATAGACCTCCTCTGTGATGAGCGTGACTACAAGATCAGTGTCACAGATTTCGAGACGCTGCAACAACTCGACCAATGCGCCCGTGTCAAACCGGTCGTCCGCATCAAGCATACGGAAATACTTGCCGGTGGCCACGGCCAATCCTGCATTGACACACGAACCGTAATTGCCATTCTCCTTATCTATCACACGAACAATGTCGGGGCGCTTGCTCTCATATCTGCGGGCTATCTCAAGCGAACTGTCTTTGCTGCCGTCATTGACGACAATCACTTCAAACCTGTCTGAAACGATGTCTGCCGTGACAGAGTCAAGACACTCAGGAAGATACTTTTCCATGTTGTATGTCGGCACCACCACTGTCAACAATTTCCCGTTATCACCCATTTACTGTATTATTTTTCTGAATATATTTTATGATTGTGGCTTTATGCCATAGATGTCGATGACATCAGACATCCGCTTGCTATTCTGTATATGGAAGTACACAGGTCACAACCAAATCATCAAGTTTTCCGAACTTTTATCGTTAAAGGATGTCTTCGATTTATGATTTCATGCCCCTCTCTTTATAAGAGAAAGATTATTTGCTACAAAGGTACGAATAATTAATATAACAAAGAAGTTTTGTTATGCAAAATTGGAAATAAAGT
>JAFULM010000007.1 GCA_017483185.1 Prevotella sp.
CGTTGCGATGCAATAAGGGCCCCGTTGCTCGACCAAACCCTCTTTTTGGTCCAAAAACAACCATCAAAAACTCGTGAACTTTTGTAAAATTTGAAAGCCGTAAGGGCCTTAAAGCCCCTCTCTGCCTCCCAAGCTCCCCCTTTGGGGGAGTCAGAGGGGGCTGTATTCGGGAGCTTTAAGGCCCTTATTGCCCATAGGAATGCAAATCTTTGAGCGTTTTCCCGAGCACGATTTTGTAAATAATTTTAAAAGATCTGGCGGAGCCTCACATCACCCACAAGTAGGATCGCGACCCGTCGCGACCGCCTCGTTGGCACATAATCAATCACCTGACGGAACGTGCATATAAGCCAACCGAACGCGTTGTATCAGTTGGCAAGGAGGCGGTCGCGACGGGTCGCGACCCTACTTGTGGGTGAGACATACGACAAAAAATGTATGCAGAGAGTAGCTCAACTCAAGGATGGGACTTCGGCAATGAATTATTATTCAGCTTCGGAAGGGCCGGGTCGCTGAAGTCGATGGGAAGGAAGAGGTATGTCGCGTTATACACCGCATCGTTGCAGTTGCGCGTCTGACGGCTCTTGTCCTTGGGCACGGGCGTGGCGAAATCCTGCGGGAATGGTTTGTGACCGACGTATGATTTTGCTTTTGCCTTCGCCGTCCTTATGGCATAGTCAGTATTGTTAGTCACCGGCTGCCATACGTCGGCCAGCGCCCAATAGGACCCGTCGGACTTCCTGACCACGCTCGTGATCTGCGAACCGAAGGAGTGTTGCCACGGGTCACTGACGTGTGGATCACCCAGAGTCTCATACGCTCCGTGCGGATCGGTGAACCGATGGACCTGCGACGGATTGGGGATATAGCCCATCGTGCCGGAAGTGAACATATAGTGGACACCATCCTTGACGAAATGTGCCGGGGCCTCGCGGGTCAGCGGAGGCAGAAGGCCCGTGAAATGGCGGCTGTATTCATCCGTCACGTCGAGAAAATCGTCCGTCAGCGTGGCGCATATCATTTCGTAATGAGGACGCTCAAACCACACATAGCCCTTGCCCGTCTGCGGGTCGCACCACATGTCGAAGTCGCCGACACCGAAGCCCTGCGGCTTGATGGCACGGACAAAGCGATAGGGTCCCATGAAGTCGTCGGCCTCCATGACAACGAAATAGCCGTCGGTGTCCTGACTTTTCAGCCATAGGGCAAACTTGCCGCTCTTCGGCGACTGAAGTATGTGGGGACGTTCCAGTTTCTGGGAATAGTGGATATAGGAAGTGACGTCGGTGGTGTCGGGAGTCATTATCAGTCCGCGGTCGTCCCAATGCTCAAAATCCCTTGAGGTGTAGCATCTCACACCATACGTCGAGACATTCGACCCGGGGATGGTCTTCTCCTTGTTCTCGCCGTACCAGTAGTAGAGGCTGTCCCTCCTCACAATCTGAAAGGCGTGGGCCTGTATCGGCTTGCCGTCGCTGTCGAGCATGGGGTCGTGAACCACGACCATCTTCGACGGCTCTCCCCGCTCCACGACTGCCTTGTTCATCCGGAACACCGAAATCTTCTCGCAGCCGTCGACGACCAGCGCCGTGTCGGCGCTCTCAATCCGGAGGTCCTTCAGATTGCATTGCGCCACGTCTCTCAGACGTCCTATCGTCTTGCACGCGAAGCGCGAGTCACCCACAAAGAAGTCCTTCAGTTTGCTCTCGCTCAGTGCGACGACGTCAAAGAGGGCCCTCTCCGACTCTATGTCCACATTATTAATATATATAGACCTTATGGCGGGCGTGTTCTCCTTTGTCAGCGATGCCGCCACGACGCTGTCCGTCATGTCCGGATGACGCGCCGCCAGCTTGCCCATCCACCTGCTGTCCCCGGGCATTTCGACACATATCGCCGAGTGCTTTATGTTGCGTCCCTTGATGTTGTCCACCCATATCCGCTCCTGAAGACCGCCCCGCGTCCGACGGCTCTTGAAGCGTATGGCGCGGTCCGTGCCGTCGAAGGTGCAGTCGGTGCAATAGACATTACGTATGCCGCCGGCCGTCTCCGTGCCGGTCACGAAACCCGCCGCACCGCGCAGTGCCACGCTGTTGCGCACCACGACATTCTCCGTAGGCCGGTTGACGCGCAGCCCGTCCCAGCCACGGCCCGACTTCAGCGTGTAGCAGTCGTCCTGACAGTCGAGCGTGCAGTATTCTATCAGCACGTTGCGCGACGACTCGATGTCGATGCCGTCGGTCCGGCCGTGGCCGTAGCTGTAGACGCTGACGTCGCGGATGATCACCGAGTCACAGTAGATGGGGTTGATGTTCCAGTAGAGACTCCGGTCGAACGTGACCCCCTCTAACAGCACGTTGGAACAGTCAATGGCGCAAAACGACTTCGGAAGAAGCACTGCCCCACCCCGGTTCTTCTTCTTCCCGTCGAAGACACGGTTTTCCACAGGCTCGTCTTTTTTTACCGCCGCCTCGGCGTTGGCCTGTCCCGGAACGTTGGTCTGATAGAGTTCGCAGCCGGTGTCAGGACCGACGATGTGGCCCTTGCCCGTCAGCGCGATGTTTCTCTCGCCCCGCGCGTAGATGAAGGCACCCGTAGAGTAGACCTCCGTCCCCTCGTCTCTTGTGAAGACAGCGGGCCGGTAGTCCTTTATCATGCCGGAGAAGTGGAGATTGCAGCCCTCCTCCAGATGGAGGTTGACACCGCTCTTCAGCGTTATCCGCGCCACGCTCCAGTCACCCGCGGACACGACCACCCATCCGCCGCCGTCATCTGCCGTCCGGTCGATGGCACGCTGGACGAGCGTCGTGTTGCGCTTTGTGGCGTTCGCCCTGAGCCCTTCCACTCTCGTCCGACGTTCCTTGAACACGTTCCGTTTAAGTTGGGCCATCGGAAACGGCGCCTTTATCGGGTCAATCACGTCCTTTCCCTTGGCTATGACGAACACGCTTTCGTATGGCCGGAGCCTGAGCTTGCCGTCCTCCGGTTTCCGGCGCTCTCCGGTCAGGGGATTCCACAGTTCCATCCCGCGCACCTCACCGCGCAGTTCCAACGGATTTTCCGTGTCGTGGTTGCTATGATTATAGACAAAGTATATGTCCGCATCGTCTGTCTTCCGGTGACAGAAGTACGTCTTGTCGTCAGCCTCGTCGCGGCTCTCTATCCTCATGTCGGGCTTCAGGCCGGCCGCGGCCAGTGCCGCACCGACATCCTCGCCCTTGTCACATCTCACGACGAGCAGCCCCAGCGACTTCATCTCCGCGAACAGAGCCTCTGCCTCCGGCGTTATCCACGTCCGGTCCTGAACGACCAGCACCTTATAGTCCGGCGCATACGTGCTGTTCCGGTTCTCCTTCCACGCCTTCAGACTCCTCATCGTGCAGACATCAAAGCAATATCCCTCCGGCATGACCGGCAACTTATAGGCCATCGTCTTCAGCGGAGCGTCCTGACCTACGTAGACCAGCAGGTCGACGACGGGCCGTCCCGTCTGCAACAGTTGCGTGCAGCGGGCCTGATACTCCCAGAAATGTTCCCTGCTCCACGGCCATGCGGAGTTGTGACGGTGGAAGATATAAGGGTGCTGGCTGCGGGAATCATCATATTTCCGGTCCATCCAGGGCTGATAGGACGATGCGCAGACGACAAACTCGTTGATGCCACGGCAGTAAGCCAGATTGGCTATGCGCAGCAGTTTGTGCCATCCGGCCGTGGCCTCAGCCTCGTCCGTGGTCTCCTTCGTGAAATAAGGGGAGTCGGTGAACGCCTCTCCCGACGCAATCTTCTTGCCGTAAAGGTGGGCGGCCGACGCGGCATCAAGGCAGTCGTAATTGCCGTTGGTCTGATATGCCCAGAACTCGCCCTGCGGTTTGTCCACCATTCCGCGCGACGCGATGTTGTCGTTAACGCAACCGAGCATGGCCTGCGACGTCAGCGTCAGCCCGTCCTCATGACACAGCCGCGCCATCGTTCCGTAGTACTGCTCGCTGATCAGCTCTTCTATCGTCCGTCTGTAGTCGGCAAGAAACGCCTCTGTTTTTTCCCGGCTCTCCACAATCACGCCGCCCAGCGCAGGAATCCACGGCGCGAGGTCATAGCCGCGGAGACGCCTGAAGTGGTCCGGCATCCGCTCCGTCCAGTTGGCTACGCCGGCCTCATGGGAGTCCATGCACACGCCCTGCGGCTTGCAGCCGATTGCGGTCAGCGTGTCTATAACAGGTTTGATGTAGCTGCGGTAGTGATGTTCGGCCGCCGCAGCGCTAAGGACGTCGCTTTCCAGCCATGTCTTGGCCGTCCGCAGCTCCCCGTTCCACACGATGTTGCGGCGTCCGTGCTTTGCGTGGCCGCCGGTCGGGGCGTAGCCGATACGGTATGTCGCCCCGCCGGAGCCCGTCTTGTGCTTGCCCCGAGGCGACAACGTGGCCGTGACCTCGCTCCGCAGTCCGCTCTTTTGCTCCCAGTTGTCGAGCATGTCGTAGTCCATCAGCCTGACGTTCTCCACCTCCAGTTTGGTGTACTTGCTTTTCGGACCGAGCCAGTCGTGTATGTTGAGCCTGAAGAAGCGCGCCTTCACGGGCTTGAAGTTCAGCGTCCGCTGGCGGCTCTTGTGGCCGATAATGTCCTCAACACCGCGTACCTCGGTCACAGTCCTCCACGTCACACCGTCGTCACTGCACTCCAGTTCGCCTATGGGCGGCATCAGCACATATCCCGCACCGAAATGATGCTCCTGCGGTTTGCCCGGCACGTTCATGGAACCATACGATCCTTTTCCCCGCGGCGTCAGCATGAGACTCAGCGAGCGGACTTCATGCGCCTTTCCGCCGTCAAAGACTATCGTCGCCGGCTCGTTGTCCTTCAGCGTCAGACGACTCCGCTGTATGCAGGTGTCCAGCCCTTGCGGAAGCGTCAGGCGGGTGATTTCACGGAAACCTTTCGGCACGCGGTCGCCGTCACGCAGCACGACAATCTCCTTCATGCTCATCTCCGGTGTCACCCACGGGCCGCCAGTCACGTAGCCGTTGCTGGCGGCAATCTCAAACGACAGTCCCAGCTCCTTTGCCCTGAGCGCGGCATATTTCAGCATGTCCCACCACGGTTGCGAGAGTGCGGGGAACGCCCCCTGCTCCGTGCCGTGGGTCTGGTCGTAATAGACCACGCCGCCAATGCCCGCCGCCTTAAAGGCCGCGAGGTCGGCGTCAATGCCCTCGCGCGTGGTCACGGTCTCACCGTGAAACCACCACAGTTTTGTGCGTGCCTCCTGCTGCGGCGTGAGAAATGTCTGCCACAGTCTGTCCGAAGCCACCGCCACATCCGCAAGAACTGCGACGGTCATGAGCAATAAGAGTTTTTTGAAACGTATCATTCCGTATTATGTATTTGTTATCGTTCTGATAAAAACATGCCGGGAATGAATGTACATGTCTCTTCGATATGCACATTCATTCCCGGCATGCTCTTTTATATATTCACTTTCTTCACGACCGGCTTCATTCCGGTGCATGACGCTTTTAGTGTCACCGTGCCGCCCGCGGACTTCGGCCGGAGGATGACAAGCGCACCGCCGCGGTATAGCGTCGTCGACGGCATATCGAGACGTCTGTCCGTGAAATGGTCGCCGTTGTCAAGGGCCAGCAGTGCGGCGTTTTCTCCAACTTCGACCTTCACTTCGCCTTCATAGTTGTCCACAGGAAGACCCTTGCTGTCCACAGCCTGCAGACGCACATATATCAGATCCGCCGGTCGGCCTCCTGGCATCGGATTGTCCTCGACGGTCATCTTCAGACGCACCGCCTTGCCCGGCGAGCGCAGTTCGTGGCGGGCGACCTCACGGCCGTTGTTTCTTGCCACGGCAGTCACGCGGCCCGGTTGCCATGAGATGGCTCTCCACAGCAGCTTATTGGCGACCTTGTCATTGCTGCGGTTGTTCCTTTTCACTCCGAGCGACCGGCCGTTCTGCAACAGTTCCACCTCGTCGCAGTTGGTGGAGACCTCCAGCGTAATGCTGTCTCCGGCGGCGGGCTTCCAGTAGAAATGGCTCATCTCGGCACGTCCGGAGAGAATGTCATTCCATATAATGCTCTTCTGCTCACCGTCCAGCACGCCGATATGCACCTGCGGCTCGTCCTCCTTGAAGCATGAGCGCAGCAGATAGGCACGCGGATAGGGCTTCAACGTATGGTCGAAGAACGAATAGTTCCATCCCTTTTTCGGCCAACCGTCGGACTCTCCCCAATATTCAATCGCACCCCAGTAGCACAATCCCACCGTCGACTTGCGGTCCATGCGCAGGAACGGCGTCACGAGATCGTTGACGGAAGCCTCGCTCTGGAAGATTATCAGGTCAGGGTCGCACTCCTTGTAGCGCGGATAGTCGGCATACTCGTAGTTGTATGACGCTATCTCCGTTATGCGTGAAAGTTCCGGCGGCAGGATGTTCTCCTTCTCACGGAAGCCTTTGTCGGCCCGGCGTATGCCGTTGGCGCGCGCCGGATACATGGCCGCTGTCGACGGACGGGTGGCGTCGTAGCGCTTCAGGAGTACGTCCATCATGCGGAACATCGTCACGCCCCAGTCGCCTGTCATATATCCGGAGGCATTTTCGCGGTGCTGCATCTCGTTGCCCAGACTCCACATTATCACGCACGGATGGTTGCGGTCGCGCTTGATCCACTCCTGCATCAGCGGCACCCAACAGCTCAGGAAGTCTGTCCGTCCGCCCCAGCAGTTGCCGTCGGTGCTCCATTTGTCCACGAACTCGTCGACAACGAGTATTCCCATCTCGTCGCAAAGATCATAGAAACACTCCGGATAGGGATTATGGGAACAGCGCACGGCATTGAACCCGAATGCCTTCAGCTGGCGCAACTGGCGGGCAATGGCCGTCCGATAGGCCGCAACGCCGACGCCGCCGAAATCGACATGGTTGGCAATGCCCTGCAGGAAGACCTTCCGGCCGTTGAGCCGGAAGCCAAAATCTGCGCCGTATTCGATGGTACGAAAACCGAAACGCTCTGTCTGACGGTCACGGGCGATGCCGTCGCAATAGGTCGTCACCTCCACATTATATAAATAAGGTGTCTCGCAGGACCACATGTTTGGATTGGCGACGTCAATCAGCGGCAGCTTCACCTCAACCAGTTCGAGGCGTGACGCCGCCGGACAGGCGAAGCGCCCGCTGCCGGCCACGACGTTGCCCGCTGCGTCAAGGATGCGCGCCTCGGTCTCTAACCGGCCTTTAGAAAGCGTGCTGCCGGCATATTCCGCCTGCACCGCGACCTGCCAGACACCACTGTCACCCTGTTTCGGAGCGGCCGTGACATAGATTCCATGACGTGCGAGCGCCACGGTGTCGGTCAGAATCAGGCGTACGTCGCGGTTGATACCACCGCCGGTGTACCATCTGCTGCCACCGTCCGTTCCCGTGTTGGTATATACTGTCACGACGTTCTCACGGCCATAGTCCAACAGTCCGGATATGTCGCAGTCGAAACCGCAGTAGCCGTATTCCGTTCCGCCGATGTGACGGCCGTTGAGATAGACATCACCATAATACATCAGACCCTCAAAATCGAGCATCACACGGCGGCCCTTCCATGATTGCTCCGCCGTGAAAGTCTTGCGGAACCATGCCGCCGCCTGCTTTTTGAAGGCACGGGCACGGTTGGCGCCTTTTTCCCAAGGCAGATTGAGCTGGAAATCGTAAGGCAGGTCTATCGGCCGCCACGTCTCTCCCGGCGCAGGAACAGGCTCTTGGGTATTAGCGGTCAGGCAGAACTGCCAGCCGCGGTTGAAGTCTATCACTTCGCGTTCCTTGGCGAAGGACAACATGGAAACTATGCACAGCAGCAGTGAGCATATTATTCTTATCTTATTCACAGTCATATCGTTGTTATCTTACATATTTCTTTCCGCGCATGATATATATGCCGCCACGCTCCGGCAAGCCGTTCATACGCATGCCGCAAAGGTTATATACGGTCTCCGCGTCGTTGCCATTGCGGCTGTTCTCACTGTTGACGCTCTCTATACCGGCGGCATCCTGTACGAGAATCCTTATCGTATCGGACAGTGTTACGCCCGAATCGCCGCCGGAGGAGCGCACTACAATTTCATAAAGGCCTTTGGAATCGGGCGTTCCCGTTATGGAGAAAGAGCCGTCCGGGGACTTCGTGAAATTGAAACATGGGGGAACGCCGTATGATTTTATGTTCGTTCCATCAAGATATGTGCGGTAAACGATGGCACCGGTACAATTCTCCATGTCGCAGACAACAGGCTTCATGCTCTCTCCAAAATTGACGGTCTGCTCCTTCGCTGAACCCTCACGGTAGATGAAATGGGGCGAGACGTAGTCAAGGAGATAATAACCGAGATGAGGCGGCTGGTTGTAGCCCACGTTCTGCCACGCAATGGAGAGACGGTACTGATGGTCGTGCATCAGCGTCGGCACCCGCAGTTTGGTGGCAACATTGGTCGAGAAGATATTGATGACGCTGGAGTCTGTCTTTGAAAAGAGTATTATCTCCTCGCGCCAGTCGCCGAACAGGTCGGCCGAAAGATTGGGATTGGCCTTCGTTCCGTATGACGCGGCATTGCCGTATCTGCCGAGCGACACCAGACGGTAGGTACCGTCCGTGGCCGTGGGCTTCTCCAGCTTCAGTCCGTCAAGCAGTTCGTCGTAGGCATCGCCATCCCAATAAGTGCGGAAACAATAGCTCGGACGGGCTGCCACGGCCGTACTGATCACGCTGCCGTCAGCACCGCAGACATCATACGTGTCGGAACTCCAGAACTCGTGACCGCGCCGCGTAGCATTTACGTCGGCCGACATGCCGCGCCCGGTGTCATCCTTGCCCGTGACATGGATGAGAATCTCGCCCGTGGCGGCATCGCGCACGGTCCAGCCGTAAGGCGCATCCTCATGCACCATAAAGAACTCCAGTCCCGGCCGGTCGGGCAACAGGTCGCCAAGATGCTGCGCGTCACCATGACCGAGGCCCGTACTGTAAAGCAGTGAGCCGTCGTCATCGATAGCTGCGCCGCCAAACATTATCTCGTCCTTGCCGTCATTGTCTACGTCGGCGACGGAAATATTGTGGCATCCCTGTCCGTAAGCCGTATTACCGGAACCGGTAATGCCGGAGGTATTGGTGGTATATGTCCATGATTGGGTGGTGCCGTCCTTATCGGTAAGCTGTACTTCCGTCGGCGACAGCGAGGCATGAAGCCAGCGTGTGGACAACTTCTGCCCATCAAAATCAACAGCCCACAGGTAAGCACGTGTGTAATAGCCGCGGCACATCACGGCGGAAGGATTGGCATCGGCACCTGCAAGATATGCCACACAGGCCAGATAGCGCTCCGCCCTGTTGCCGTAGACGTCGCCCCAGAATGATGCGTCAGTCGGATGGGAGGCTGCAGCACCGGTTCCGCCGGCACGGTTGGGAGTGTACCAGACGGTATGTATCGCCGCGCCGGTCATGCCGTCGAACACGGTCAGGAACTCCGCGCCACGCAGGATGTGGCCGTCGCCATTGACAAAGGACAGGCGGTTGTTGACGTTCTTTATGGCCGTGTCGTCTGACGCCTCGCTGACATAGTTGCCCGCACCGTCCTTCGAGCCCGGTGCTGTCTTGCAGATCATCTCCGCCTTGCCGTCTCCGTCGAAGTCGTAGACCATAAACTGAGTGTAATGGGAGCCTGCCCGGATGTTGCTTCCCAAATCAATGCGCCACAGCCGCGTCGCCTTCGTATATGAATCGGAGAGCTTATAGCAGTCGAGAACAGGATTACCGGTAATGCCGCTCTCCCCATTGTCCTTGCGGTTGTCCGGGTCCCACATCACGATGAGTTCATATTCGCCGTCACCATCCACATCGCCGACGGAGGTGTCGTGTGGGAAATAGTGATAGCCTTTGCCGCCGGCAGGTCGGTCAAGCTGGACGGTGGTGAATATATCGCCCCACGGTGACACCGCACCGGATGTCTCCTGTTCCACTCCGTCGGCCTTTGCCACGACGCGATAGACACTTGACGGCGTTCCCTGGACATCGGCATAATTGCTGACTTTAAGATTGCTCGCCACGATGCGCTGGCCGTCATAAAGGTCGAAAGTCGTCGTCTTGTCGTCCGTCGCGAACACACGCCAGCTGACGAGATTGCCTTCCGCCATCTTTGTGGCCACCACCCCACGAGAAAGTTTCTCGTGGGGGAAAGCCTTGGTCATCTCCTGTGCGACGGCCTTAGCCCCGCAGGCCAACGCCATCGCACAGATAATAACAATCCTACATCCTAACATATTATCACTAATTTACTTTATTACATATTTCTTGCCGTTGATGATGAATATGCCACGCTGCGGCATACGCACCCTCTGTCCTGCAAGGTTGTATATCGTTTGGGCGCGCTCTGCGGCGGAGTCAGAAGCCTCAACAGTATCAATGCCTGTAAGATTGCCCTTGTCGTCACCCAGGAAATAGAGCCGGAAGGCACTTACCCATATAGCGGAAGACTGACGTATATTATAATATATGTGTATGTTCAGGTCCTCGGTACCGTCATATTGGAACTCAACCTTGTTTTCAATGGCCTGCGTGTCAAGTATCGGGAAGATATTCGTGGCGTGGGTATAGTCATAGAGCGTGAGTGTAGCGCCGTTGTCGTAAGTAAGGACATTGTCCTTCACGTCGTCATTAGTATATCCCTCGACAAGTCCCTTAAGACGCACGCGCTCGTTTGCGCCGTGCAGCCAGATGTCGCGTGTGCCGTTATACCAGTCAAACTGGAAGTTGGAAGGTGCTGCCCAACGGAACGAGGCGTCTGCCTCAACGACATATTTGCCGGCCGGCATGTTCTTCAAATCCTGTCCGATGGTTCCGATATTGCCGGAAGAGGCGCGGAAATAGCCGTAGAATCCGCCTTCCTCACTGTAGACGAGGTCTTCCGTGGCCTCCACCGTCCATGCTTCCGGATTGTTCATCTCGGCGTCGTTGATGGCAAAGGTGACGTCGAAACATGTGCCTTCAGCCGGATAGACTCCGCTGAGCATGAACAATCGCTGGGCGCTGAGGAGAGCTTCCTTTGCCTCTTTGAGGACTTCAAGCGTGCCATTTGTCTTCGACTGAGCGGTGGCGATGGCATCGGCGAAAGGCTTTGTTTCAACGCCATTAGGATTGCGTGACGAAGAGAGATAGCCCTGAGCGACGGCTATGGCATTTTCCAGCGCCTCCTTAGCTTCTGCTATTGCGCCGGCCTTGGAGTCCTCGTCATATTTGTCGGCCGGTCCATAGTATCTTAACACGACATTACCCATTGTTATTGTGTTGCAGACCGCATTTTCACGACCGTCGAGTCCGATACGCATCATCGTTCCGTCATTGACGGTAAGTTTTATCGTGAATGTCTGCGGAGCGCTCTTGGTGTGCACCTGCAGTTTCTCGTCACCGGCGATAAGATAGACACCGGTTTCTTCCGAATCCGAAGACTGCTGCTCATTGAGAGCGATTATCTCGGCGGACAGCTCATAGACACCCGCACCGGGAAGCTCCACATCCTGCCATACATACTTGGCATCATGGGCTGTCACGCCACGCCATACATGAATGGCACGGCCCGTCGTGAATCTGTCGTCCTTGATATACTTCCAGTTGCCGAGATCATCCGTCTCCCATCCATACGACTCGTTGGCAAAGGTCTCGTTGAAGAAGCGTACGTTCATCGGTGTGTTATAGCTGGCCGTGCCCTTCAGGAAGTTGTTTTCAGCGTCGAGCAGAGCCTTGTTCTTCTCGGTGACGGCGTCGTCCGGCCGTTCGGTCAGGGCAGCGAAATACTGGTCGACGGCATTGATTACGGCCGTGAGGGTCTCGTCTGCGTTGGCAATGGCTTTGGCATGAGCAAGGTCATTGCGGAGATTGGTATAACCGACATTGGCGTGGATGTAGTCAGCAATACCGTTGAGCACCTCACGCGACTGCGTGGTGATTTCCTCCATGTCCCTTGAACTGTCATATATGTTCTGCGCGGCGGCAATCTTCTCCGAGAAAGCCGTCTTCTCAAAGAGATAATCAGGCATCGTGATGACGATATTCGCCGAATCTATCGCCTCGCGGAGAGACTTGCGGGCCGCAGCCAGTTCCTTTCCGAGGACATACTCCTCAATGACAGAGGGATCCGTGCCTATATAACGCAGTTCGGCATCATCAAAAGAATACCAATGTCCCTGCTTGCCTGTTATGCTGACGCCGAACGAGATCTTCTCTCCTTCACGCACCTCACCGATTGTATAAAAGGTGTTCACATGACCGACCTCAAGCGGCGTGGCCTGTGTCTTGCCGTCGTTCACGAACAACGATGTTCCCTCTATATCATAATCGTAATCTGGATTTGAGGTACGTCCCTCAAAGCGGTAGCCCAGTCCGCGGATAGAGAAGAGATATTCTCCCGGAGGCAGGTCTGCCGTCTGGCGCAGCTCGCCGTCTTTCAGTTCTGTGGTGCCATTGCCGACCTGATAGTCGACATAGACACTATTGAAATACGCCTGACTGCGTGAGGGATATGACGGCGGCATGAGCATCCAACGGTCTCCGGCTCCCGGAGTGCACACCCACGCATCACTGTCGCCGATGTTGCCCACCTTCCACTGCGGTGCTGTTATTCCTGTCTCGAAATCCATGTACTTCAGATATTCGTTACATTTGACGGTGTTCGCATCAAGGAAAGTAGCAAGGAATTCCGTGTAGAAGGTTGACTCAATATCTTCTATCGTATAAGCATCGTGAAGCCCGGCTTCGTATGAACCGAGTATAACATCGTTGACAACATTCCTGAACTCTTCCTTGCCGTTGGGGAAACGCGGGTCGTCAAGGAAACGGGAAGCCACGTCATACAACTTCTTCAACCTTCGGTCATCTCCACATTCGTATGCATCAAACACTCCGAAGTCAGTAAAGCTGTCTCCGACCTGAAGACCGGAAAAGTTGATTACGATATAGCCATTTGCCGCAGGGGTATAGTTATAAGTTATCTCCGTCCAATCAGATGTATAGCTCTTTGTCTTTGCTATCGCGACAAAACCGTCTGACTTGAGCGAACAGGAACCATCGGTATTGTAATAGACGTTCTGATAATTCATTTCCTCGTTACTGACACTTGTCGTGCTGCTGATATCCATAGAACGTGCCTTATATGTAATGACGTATGTCCGTCCTCCCTGAACGGGGAAGGTCTTCAGGATACTCGCGCCATCACTGTTGGTGCCGTATCTCAGCACCGTCAGGCAGTTCGTCCCGTCAGGACCGCTGCCATCAACGGAAAAATCGTCACCACTCAACGTTTCCCCGGTGGCTGTGGTCCACCCGTCAAGACCGTTACCGAACATACCGTTCTCTACCTGATTGCGACCAGTGAGGTAGAAACAGGCGGCCTTCGTATAAACATAGTCTCCTTGCGTGACAGCAAGAGACACAAGGCTACATGCCAGAAACAAGATTGTTGTAGATAGATGTTTAATCATTTTCTTAATGGTTTTTAATTAGGTATAAAGCTGATTTTGTTTGATTTATGCCGCAAAATTATATATCGGGTGTTCCTTTTTTATTTGTTTTTGTGCTTTTTTATTTGATTTCATGCGCAACAACGAAATAAATGCTATCTTTGCTGCATAATCCATACCGTCTACCTTATGCAGAAACTGTTTTTGCTCATCATCATCTTGTTGACATCCGGTGTCTCTTTCGCAGCGGAAGAAATAACGGCCTATCATCTTTCCACGACAAACGGACTGCCGGACAACGATATCAGATATATCGACAGCGACAGTAAAGGTTTTCTCTATCTCACGTCAAAGTATTACACATGGCAGTATGACGGATATTCATATCGTCTGATGAACGACAGTGTCTTCCGACATTACCAGACAAAGAGCCGGAGCACGAAGAAGGACGCGGAAGGTTGGATGGCGGACAACAGAGGCAACAGATATAAGGTCAGCGACGGTATGGTTGTCTACCGCGAGCGTCACACCGGCCAGACCTATAGCTTCAACGTCTATGACGAGCGAGTCGCAGCACTGGTGAACTCGCTTAAAGTCTTTGTCGTCACCGATCGGAAAGGACGCATTTGGGCGTCGGTCAACGGCAACGGAGTGTTCATCTACGACAAGAAGACCGCGGCCGTGAGACACCTTTGCGCCGCAGACAACAACAGTGTGATCGACTATGACATGATTGTCGCCATCCATGAAGACCGTAACGGCGACATATGGGTGTCACAGGAGCACTACGGCATCGTCCGGCTGAGATGCGAGCGGCAGATGGTCAGCGTGACATTCCTCGACGGAGAGAGACATTCGCCGACGTACAGCAACGTCCGGATGATGCAGAAGCAGGAGGACGGCACCTATCTGATAGCCAACAACACGGGACGTGTCATGCTGGCCGATGGGGCGATGAGGACGTTCACACCATTGAAAGTGCCGGACGAGAACTATCTGTCGGCCTGCCGTGACGCGGAGGGCAGACTGTGGTTAGGAGCGAGGCAACACGGCGTATTAATAGAAGGCCGGTGGTTTTCCGGCGGCAGGGTCGACTGTATCTACCGTGACAACCGGGGAAGGATGTGGATCTGCGGTATCACCAATGACTTGAAGATTCTGAAATATGACAATGGTACCGTGACGGAACGGACCGTGATAAGCGGCATTGCGCCCCGTTTCATGTACGAGGACAGCCGTGGCATGGTGTGGCTTTGCGCGAACACCGGCCTCTATGTCTTCAGACCCGATGAGCTGTCAGACGACAAGAGCAGAATCAGGAAAGTGACATCCACCCCTACCCGCACTGCATTTGAGGACTCACGGCACAAGATGTGGATTGGTACGGAGAACAAAGGACTGCTGATTGGCAGCCCGGACAGCAGGGACGAGACCCAGTTCAGGATTCTGTCCAGCGCAGACGGACTGCCGAACAACGTGGTGCAGGGCATTTTAGAGACAAGAGACGGAACTGTCTGTATCACAACCGAGGACGGCTGCGCCATCGTCGACGCCAAGGGAAAGGACGTGTTGAGGACCATCTACTTTGATAATGAGATGAGACGGAACTTCTATAACGAACGCTGTATAGCCGGCCTGACGGACGGAAGGACAGCGCTGGGGTCGTTAGACGGTATCGTGATAGTGGACACCCGGGGAACATCTCTCAGACAAGCAGGAGGAACCAATCTGCCGGTCAGCATCACGGGCATGACCATCAACGGCATACAGACGTATGAGATGACCGAAGACTGTCCCTTCAATGGTGATATAAGCGACGTAAGGGAAATGACACTGAAGCATAATCAGAATTCAATAACGCTCTTCTTTTCCGATTTCTCCTACGGCGACAGGATGCAGACGGACTATTCATACAGGATGATAGGATTGGACGAGACATGGAGCACGCCGTCGGAATACAACTTTGCGACGTTCCGCGACCTGAAGCCCGGCAGATATGTCTTTCAGGTGAGACACCGCCGGCGTGGCGGCGAATGGATTACAGACGAGCAGCTGCTGGCCGTCACGGTGCTTCCTCCGTTCTGGGCCACGTGGTGGGCGATGATGCTCTATGGCATTGCGGCCACGGTCATCGGCCTCATTGTTTATAGAAACGCCCGGACGATGTACCGTCTGCGCAGGGACGTCGAGGTGGAAAGACAACTGACAGAATACAAACTGCGGTTCTTCACCAACATATCCCATGAGTTCCGCACACCACTGACCATAATCAAGGGTGCTATGGAACGCATGAGGGCGCAGGAAGTACCGGGTGACATGAAGATGCCATTGTCAAACATACAGAGAAGTGTAGGACGCATGTCACGGCTCATCAACCAACTGCTGGAGTTCAGAAAGATGCAGAATGGGAAACTTTCGCTGGCCCTTCAGGAAACGGAGATTGTCGGCTTCGTGAGAGATATATGGGAAACCTTTGCGGATGTGGCGGAAGAGAAACACATCAGCAGATCGTTCGTGACGCAGGAAAAGACGATGCAGGTGTTTGCCGACCGCAGCTCGCTTGACAAGATTGTCCACAACCTGCTGTCAAACGCCTTTAAGTACACACCTGACGGCGGTACCGTCACATTGTCCATAAAACACGACAAGGAGACACTCCGGCTGGTTGTGACAGACACCGGAGTCGGCATATCACCGGAGAAGAAAAAAGAACTCTTCTCACGCTTTGTCACGGGCAAGGTTTCGGCCGACAGCATCGGCATCGGGCTCAACCTGACATGGGAACTCGTACGCACACATCACGGCACGATCATCCACGAAGACAATCCCGTAGGCGGCTGTATCTTCACCGTCTCACTGCCTATGGACAGAAGCGTCTATGCGGAAGAGGACTTCATGAGGGAAACGTCCGTTCTGATCGCCAGCGGTGCGACGACACAGGAAACGGAAAGACGCTATCAGGAGATGGCCCCGCCGCCGATGAACGACGTGAGAGTGCTCGTGGCGGAAGACGACACTGACGTCGCCCTGCTGCTGCGCAGCGTATTGGGACGATATTTCATTGTCGACGTGGCCCACGACGGCGTGGAGGCATGGGAGAGGCTGCAAGACCCGACGGACTATCGGCTGCTGCTGACCGACGTGATGATGCCGCGCATGAACGGCTATGAGCTGATAAGGAAAATGCGGCAGGACGGGCGTTGCTCCCGGATACCCATAATCATGCTGACAGCCCTTGAGTCTGACGAAGAACGGGCTAAGGCTCTTGAGGAAGGTGTCAGCGCGTTCATCGGCAAACCTTTCAACACAGAGGTGTTGGTGGCCCAATGCGTGAACCTCCTGAACAGGACGCGCGAAAACACCTCCAAAGCACAGTCTCCCGCTGACAATAAAGCGGCCGTGAAGCCAGCCGGCGTGCCGAAACTCATCACTGAGGAGAAGGACAGGATGTTCCTGAGACAGTTAGACAATATTATAATGGAGAGAATCGGTGACGCCATGCTCGACGTAGATACACTGAGCTCGCTGTTCGGCATGAGCAAGACGCCCTTCAACAAACGGGTAAAGACACTGACGGGGGAGACACCTGCCGCATACGTCCGCAACATCAGGCTGCAACGGGCATACGACATTCTCGTCGCTCCGGACAACACGATGAACGTACAGCAGATAGCAACGTCCGTGGGTTTCTACAATTCCCAGCATTTCTCCGTGGCGTTTAAGAACAAGTTCGGTGTTTCCCCGAAACAATGCATGTAGACGGGGCGTGACAAATCCGCGGGAATTCCCTATCTCGTCGCCTCGGCAAAGCGCTCCATCAGCCACGCCTTCTGCTGGTCGATGGTCAGATAGCTGTTGTCGAGCGTGAGGGCGTCGGCAGCCTTGGTCAGCGGAGACACCTCGCGATTGGAGTCTATGTAGTCACGCTCCTCGATGTTGTGGAGTATGCGGTCGTAGTCTGCCGGCATGCCCTTCGCCTTCAGTTCGTCGTAACGGCGGCGGGCACGCACATCGGCTTCGGCCGTGACGAAAATTTTCAGTTCGGCGTCGGGAAATACAGTCGTTCCGATGTCCCGTCCGTCCATGACGATACCCTTCTCACGTCCCATGCGCTGCTGCTGGGCGACCAGCGCGGCACGCACTGCTGGCTGGGCGGCTACGGGGCTGACATGTGTCGAAACCTCCATCGTACGTATCTCGCGTTCGACATTCTCGCCGTTGAGACACGCCTCGGGCAAGCCCGTGGTCTCGTTGCGCACAAACGTGATCTCTATCTGCGGCAAGTGACGCTCCAATTCGGCCACCTTGACCTTGCCGCCGTTCTCGAAGAGCCCGTTGCGCAGGGCGTAAAGCGTCACGCATCGGTACATGGCTCCCGTGTCCACATAGATATATCCCACCTCCCGGGCGAGGTCTTTGGCCATCGTGCTCTTGCCGCACGAAGAGAATCCGTCGATGGCTATCACAATCTTTTTCATGTCGTTTTTATACTTTTAATTATCAATAGTTTTTAATTTTACGAATATAAATCCGACAACAATCCGGCATGTGCCGTGCCGCCGTATTCTGTCATTTGCCTTAATCGTTCCTCGTTTTCGAGGATAAAGAGAACCATTAAGCGGCTGCAATATTACAAAAAGTTTTTCTAAAAACCCTCATGGGGACTGGAAAACTGTAGCTTTCCAACTTTATCTCCGTCTTATTAAGACGGCATTGCAGTTGATTTATACTGATTTATTCAGATTTCTGATAAAAATTTATCCTTAATAAAAGGATAATCATCAGATTTATAGTATCTTTGCAAGCAAACGATGAATCGCATGACCAACTTTGACAAGCAAAAATTGACCGAGATTGTATTGTATATCCTAAACAAGACAAAAGGTTTGGACTATTATCACATATTCAAAGTGATATACTTTGCCAATATTGCCCATCTGGCAAAGTATGGCTTCCGTATGACAACTGATGAATTCTGTGCGTTGCCTGACGGTCCGGTTCCGTCTGTTTTGTATAATTGTGTCAAGAATGATGTACTGTGTGACAAGGAACTTGGGACGATGATACAAGACAGCATAGCCAAGGGAAATGAGGATGCTTATTACATGCTGGTAGCAAAAAGAGAGGCTGATATGGACTATCTCTCCGACGCTGACATTGAAGAGATTGACAAGTCCATCAAAGACAATGCCTATTTACCTTACGGTGAATTAAGGACGAAATCCCACGGAGAAGAATGGCGACGTGCTTACAGTATGAAACAGGGACGCAAGGTCATGGACGTGATAGGAATGGCGAAAGATGGCATGGCAACCGATGAAATGCTGGAGTATATAAAAGACAATCTTGAAATAGAGGCTGCGCTGGCATGACGAATATTGGAGACCTGCTCGGTGATTTTGCAGATAGCTTTGTCCAAGACAACATCAATGTGGGTGATGTCCACATGCTCGTCCTTGACAGGAGCAACGGGATTACGCCGAAAGATGGAGATGAGACCCGAAATAAATTCTTTGTAGTATTGGGCTTTGACAAAGATGGGAATGTTATCGGCGGATTGGTCATAAATTCAAATATCAATTACAGACTTCCAAGCATAATAACGGACTATCAATTGCCTGTAAGCATCAAGCAATGTCCGTTTCTGAAACATAACTCTTTCGTTAACTGTTCCCGACTGATAACAGCGAATAAGAATAAGTTCGGCAAGAACACATATAGAGGCAAGATAAATAATAAAGAACTGATGGAACAAATAGTCGATACTTTGAAAGAAAGTCCTACTACGAACAAGAAGATACTAAAGGATTTCGGCATTATCTGATTAGATGTGTCTTGCAAAGACGCGGAGATACAGAGGATGATATAGCTCTGTATCTCCGCGTCTCTGTAAAGTATAAACCAATTGCTGCGGTCTGCTTATAATATTCTTCAATGAAAATCACAGCGAATATGTCACGTTGACCATCAGCGACGTGGACGACACGTGATATTTAGCATAGGCCAGCTGCAGCTTGAAGCGGTCCAGATGGAGTCCCGCACCAAGCGACAGCCCCGCGCCGTGGCTGCTCTCGCCGTCCGCCTCGGGTATCTTCATCTCGTCGGCACGGCGGAAATTGTAGCCGCCGGCAATGTAGATGCGGCTCGTGAGGAGCACGTCCGCTCCAACAACAAAGTGGTTCCAGAAACTGCCGTGCCAGTCGTTGAGCCGCGTCATCGTCGCCGAGAGACGCAGCGGTGCGCCCCTGAGCTTCTTGGAGACACCGATCTGCAGGTCAAAGGGGATGCGCTCGAAGTCGTCTTCGTAGGCCTTGATCTGGCCGCCGAGATTGCGTGCCACGGCGGAGAGCGACAGTCCGCTCTCGTCGACATAGTAGTTGAGGCCCAGGTCCACGCCCACGGCCAGCGAGCTATAGTTTCCGATATAGGAAGCGACAAACTTCGCCGTCACACCGCCGGCCAGACGGTCCGTCAGCGCGTAGGCGAACGAACCGCCCACCATGATGTCGCGGGCCGAAAACGTTCCGGTCTGAACATTGTCGGCGGTCATCTCGCGCATCTCGCCGTAGTCCAGATATTGTCCCATGACACCCCATGTGGCCCGCTCGCCGGCCACCTTGACAAACGAGGCGCTGGCGGTCTGGACGCCTTCCATATAGTTCATGTAGTTCAGATTGAGCGACTTGTCACTCACGGAGCTTATCAGCGAAGGATTATGGAACATCATCGTGGGGTCATCTTCGACAATCGTGATATTGTCACCGCCAAGCGCCGCAGCGTGTGCGCTTACCGGCAGCCGCAGGAAATTGTAGGCCGTGCGACTCTCTTGCGCCACGGCCGCCACGGCCAAAAGTGTCATGACGATGGTAAAAGCTGCTTTTTTCATCTATTTTATGCTAATTTGTCGACAAAGTTACGCCTTTTTTCAAATATCTGCGCTAATTTTGTAGCAGGAAATAAGCGTACCGATATTCTTATAACGCAAAATAGCGGTGAATATTATAGCGTCATGGAGATAAAGAAGAGCAAACGGGCTGACCTCGAACGGGGCAGGGCATCAAGGTTTCTACTTGGGCTCGTGATTGTGCTGGCCCTCTTCTTCGGGGTTTTGGAGCTGCCGCTCGACGGTTCTAAAGCCGACAACGACACCGAACTTCTGGACGAACTGTTCCACGAGGACGACCTCATCCCGCTGACCACGCTGTCCCGCCACGAACCGGCCATGCCGCTGCCGAAGGCTCCGAAAGCCCCCGAGACAATCGTTGTGACCGATGAGTTGGCGTCGGATGCACTCCCCGAGACGCCACCGGCAGAGACCGACGGTGACGAGGAGAATCCCGCCGAGACGGAAGAGGTGCTCCCCGAGCCAACGCCTGCCGACGAACAGCCGGCCATCGCCAACGCCACCAACGATCCCGACAAGCTCCGCATCGTGGAGGACCTGCCCGAATTTCCCGGCGGTGCGGTCGAAATGATGAAGTGGTTGACGAAAAACCTGCGCTATCCGAAGGCCGCCCAAAGCCGCCGCGTACAGGGAAAGGTGGTCGTCAGCTTCATCGTCAACACCGACGGGAGCATCTCCGACCAAAAGATTGTCAAGTCGCTGGATCCCGACTGCGACCGCGAAGCCATGCGGGTGATGGCGATGATGCCGTCGTGGAAGGCCGGAATACAGAACGACCGTCCATGTCGGACGATGGTCGCGATACCCATCGTATTCAAGTTGTAAACCCGACAGATCTTATTTCCACATTCATCACATATCGCAACATACATCATCACACGTCATTTCCCACATTATTATATATATAAAGAAAACCAAAAATCCATTACCTACATGCTAACATCCAACGAAATCCTCGACCGTGTCAACGGTTTTATCGCCAGTCTGCCCTACGACCGCCAGCCCTCGTCGCTCTACGACCCCATCCGCTATGTCCTCTCGCTCGGCGGAAAGCGCATCCGTCCGGTGCTGATGATGCTCTCATACGGTCTCTGGCGCGATGACGCCGAACGCATCCTGATGCCTGCCTGCGCCATCGAGACCTACCACAACTACACTCTGCTCCATGACGACCTGATGGACAATGCCGACGTGCGACGCGGTCAGCCGACCGTCCACCGCCGCTGGGACGCCAACACGGCCATCCTCTCGGGCGACTCGATGCTCGTGGTGGCCTATCAGCGGATGGCCCAGTGTGACGCGGGCAAGCTGTCGGAGGTGCTCAACCTCTTCACGGAGACAGCGTTGGAGATAGGTGAAGGTCAGCAATATGACATGGACTTCGAGCACCGCAACGATGTCACCGAAGCCGAGTATATCGAGATGATACGCCTCAAGACCAGCGTGCTGCTGGCTTGCGCGATGAAGATAGGCGCCATCCTGGCCGACGCGCCTGCCCGTGACGCCGACCTGCTCTACCGATTCGGCGAGCAGATGGGCCTCGCCTTCCAGCTCCAGGACGACCTGCTCGACGTCTATGGCGATCCGGCTGTCTTCGGAAAGGCTATCGGAGGCGACATCACGAGCAACAAGAAGACCTATATGCTCATCAACGCCATGCTGCGTGCGGACGACCGCCAGCGTGCGGAACTGAGCCGCTGGATTGCCGCGACGGACTTTGACCGCGCCGAGAAGATTGCCGCCGTGACCGCGATATACGACGAGATAGGCATCCGCGGCCTCTGCGAGGAGCTCATCGAGAAGTATTTTGCCGAGAGTGAGAAGCTGCTCGCGCAGGTTGCCGTGCCTGAGGAGCGCAAGACGGAACTGCGCCGCTATGCCGCCGCAATGATGAAGAGGGAGAGATAAGGCCATGACATTTGCCGACACACACACACATCTGGACGGTCCGGAGTTTGACGCCGACCGTGATGACGTTGTCGCCCGTGCCCGGGAAGCCGGCGTCTCGCGCGTCTTCGTGCCGTCGATAGACCTCAAGTCAGTGGCCTCGGTGCTGGCCGTGTGCGACCGCTACCCGGGTTTTGCGTGGCCGATGATAGGACTCCACCCCGAAGAGGTGCGCGGTGACTGGCGCGAAGTGCTCGCCGAGATGCGGCAGATGGTCAGTCCGCGATTTATCGCCATCGGCGAGGTGGGCCTCGACTACTACTGGAGTCGTGAGTTTGAGCACGAGCAGCTCGAAGTCTTCGAGAAGCAAGTGGGTTGGGCCATCGAGCTGGACCTGCCGCTGATGATACACTGCCGCAAGGCGCAGAACGAGATGGTCAACCTCCTGCGCCACTACGAGCGTGACCTCCCGGGCGGTGTCTTCCACTGCTTCACGGGCAACGAGCGCGAAGCGGCCGAACTGTTGCGCTTCGACGGCTTTGCGCTTGGCATCGGCGGCGTGCTGACGTTCAAGAAGTCCCACCTCCCCGAGGTGCTCCCCACCATTCCCCGCGACCGCGTCGTGGTGGAGACCGACAGCCCTTATATGGCCCCCGTGCCGATGCGCGGCGGGCGCAACGAGAGTGCCTACGTGAGACTCGTGCTCGAACGGATGGCCCTCTGCTACGGCGTCACACCGGAGGAGATGGCCGAAGAGACCAACCGGACGGTCGACCGCATCTTCGGTCGCGCGATAGGGCGCAGCGGCGAAAAAGCGGCGGCGACTTATTAAAGAATTATAAATATCGCCACAAAAATGCCGGAATGTGGCAAAAAAGTTATAATTTTGCACCGCTTAACCGCAAGGAGAGGTGCTCGAGTGGTTGAAGAGGCACGCCTGGAAAGCGTGTAACCGGCAAAACCGGTTCGCAGGTTCGAATCCTGTTCTCTCCGCAAAGACAGACTAAAACCGCTGCAAGTCGATGGCTTGCAGCGGTTTTTTTATTACATGACAACCCTCAAACCCACCTACAAGCCACCTCAAACCCACCCCAACCCTCCCGAAGGGAGGGAGCTTGAATACCTTAAAGCATATCCGGCTCCCTCCCTTCGGGAGGGTTGGGGTGGGTGTTAGGTGAGCTTTTTTTGGCTTGGGGTGGGTGTTAGGTAGGCTTGGGGTGGGTGTTGAGGTGGGCGTCAGAGTTGTTAATATGATATATGTTTACAAAACAGTGTTCGGGAAAACGCTCAAAGATTTGCGTTTTCATGAGCAATAAGGGCCTTAAAGCCTACGAGGGAAGCCCCCTCTGACTCCCCCAAAGGGGGAGCTTGGGAGGCAGAGAGGGGCTTTAAGGGCCTTACGGCTTTCTGATTTTGCAAAAGTTCGTGAGTTTTTGATGGTTGTTTTTGGACCAAAAATAGGGTTTTGTCGAGCAACGGGGCCCCCGCGGGGTTGCAACGAGCACGTCGTCATGTTGCAACGGGGCCGCCGTTGCAATGCAATAGCAGCCCCGTTGCAGAGCCGGAAGGGCCTCGCGGGGCCCCACCCCGGCCCTCCCCAAGGGGAGGGAGAGCTGACGCCATTCATAAATAGCTAAGAATGAATGTGTTGCAAAAACGGCGATTTTTTCGTCAAAAAACAGCCCCGATTTTGACCTTCGCGAGATTTGAAAATTTGGGAGCGAGGCCGAAATATTTTCAAAAGTGGGCCTGAAAATCGACGTTAAATTCAGAATATTCTTGACAAAGTTCCGAAGCTCACACCTCTACCCGCTCTTCCCGTCCGTCACTCCACCCGCTCAGTGTCCCCCCTTGGGGACCATAGGGGCTTTAGGGGACTTTGACGTTTCGTTAAAAATCGAAAAAACGGAGCGGCGACAAGCGTTATTACACAAATAATCAGTACCTTTGCCATGATACAAAAGACTGAAAGAAGAGTTGGCTGTATTGTATAATAACAACATTAAATAAATCATCGTATGCAAACTACACTTTTACCTACCAAGAGCCGGATGCTCAACGCTCTGATGCTTGTCGTGGCATTTGTCTTTGGCGGCATGGCCGCTCATGCCGAGGGAGCAGGAACCCAAGACGATCCCTGGATATTCGCCCACGGCGAGACCTATCACGTCAATGCCTTCAAGGGCTTTTACGGCATATTCACGGCTCCGGCCGACGGCACATTCTCGCTCAGCGGAACCAACTATTCCATCTATACCGACGCCACGTTCACCACACAGGACGAAAGCATAAGACCGATACACAACGGCGACTATCAAAACACGGCATACAAATTCGACTGTGAAGCAGGCAAGACCTATTATATCGGCAACAACTTCGTGATGTCTTCCATCGACATGGTCTGCAAGTTCCTCACCGAAGCCGAGACACTCAGCCTGCGCGATCTGGATCCCGCCGACGGCAGTGTCTTCAACGCCGGCTACGGCCTGGTCAACCTGACATTCAACCAGGCCGTGAGTGTCGGAGCGGTGGAACTGACAGCCGGCAACGGGGTCGAGACCATCAGTGCCAACGTCCACGGCGTATATGTCAGCGTGGACATCAAAGACGTGCTCAACCGGTTCTATAAGAACGGACTTCTGAAAGCCGGTGACAACATCTGTATTAAGTTCACCAATGTCGCCCCGACGGCCGACGCCACAAAACTCTACAACGGCACGGGCATCGTCGAGGTCAACTACAAGGCCGGCGCCATGCCGCTGCAAGTCGTAAGCTCGACCAACACGCCCGACGGCAACCCTGCCATGACAAACTTCCTGTCATACTACAGGAACGACAACAACTCCGGAATAATCTCACTGACATTCAGCGGCGATGTCAACATGTCGGAAGGCAACAAGCCCACGGTATCGCTGGCTTACGGAAACACAGAGGCTGAAGACCCCAACGAATCCTATTCGGAGATGATCACGCCCACCGTACAGGCAGGCAACGTACTTCAGATCGACCTCAGAAACAAGCTGCGCCGTGCGAAAGACATGGTTACCTCCGGTACGAACTACGGAGTGGTGACGCTCAGTGTCAACAGTGTCAAGGACATGGACGGCAACTATGCCTACGGCAACGGCTCGGGAAATCTCGGTTCGTTCTTCTATCAGTACAAATTCAGAGAGGTGAACTACACTCCCTTGACGGACTGGAACACCGTGGGCGGCGCAAACGGTGTCATCGACAACGAGACAACGGGCGTCGAACTCTGGCTGAGTGAGAAGAAAGACACCTTGGCCACATTTACCGGAGCCGAGATAAAATATATCTCCGGCGGCGAAGAGAAGGTGCATGCCTTCACCATCGACGAAATCTCCGTCACACCCGATAAGGAAGAAGATAACGCACGCATCGTCCTCATCCCCATTCCCGACGTCTCCATAGATGCCGGAACCGAAGTGACGGTGTCGCTCACCGGCATCGAACGCCCTGACGGACTCACTCCGGACGTCGAACCGACGGCTTTTGCCAAATTCTCAAAGACATTCACCTCAGCCGGCCGTACAGACATCATCGCCGCCATCGTCGCAGACGGAGGTGGCAGAGTCAATGTCAGCACCATCGGCGGAACGCTTCTCCTGAAGGACGCGGACAAGGCTGCAGTCGGCAGACTTGACAAGGGTGTATATGTCATCAACGGCAAGAAGGTCGTCATCAGATAACGTTATTCGGCAGCGTCTCACGCGCTACATGAAGAGAACATAAACAAACGAACAAAAGAAATATGATAAGAAATAATCTGAAAACACTGCTTGTGACTGTGGTCGGAGCCTTGTCGCTGGCCGGAGGCAATCTGCACGCACAGACTGTGGCCGACCCGAAACTGGACGTCTACGACTTCAGAGACCAATCCTGCGTAAAGTCGATCTCCGACAACGGACAGTGGATGGTGACATACGGCACAAGTCCTACCGACGGATCGCGTTACACCAACGCACGTCTGACCAACATACTGACAGGCGAAGTGACCGTACTCGAGATAGAAGAAGACACTGATCTACCGATGCCATGCACGGCCGACGACGTGACCGACGACGGAGTCGTGGTCGGAGAACACAATGGAGAACCGGCCATATGGACCAAGGCCGCCGGATGGACCGCCCTGCCTCATCCCTCCGGATGGCAAGGAGGACTGGCCGAAGCTGTCACGCCGGACGGACATTGGGCCGTGGGCCGCATGTACAGCTACATCGGCGACGCCGAAAACTACGGAGAGACACCCATACTATGGGACCTCACCACCATGAAGATTGTCGAGACACCGGGACGGCCCACCGTCGGCTCCGCCGGCGAGACCGCAAGCATGGTCCGCTACACCGGCATATCCGCCGACGGACGCTACATCATCGGAACAGTGGACTTCAGCTACACATGGAATACGCTCGAATTCATCTACGACCGTCAGACCGCGACATATTCGAGAATAGGATTCAATGCCGACGGCACACCGTGGATTCCGCTCCTGCTGGGCGCCAGCGGCGCTCTCAGCCCCAACGGCAAGTGGCTTGCCGGCACGGCCGTGATACAGCAAGGCGAACAAGATGAGACAACCGCGTCATACAGATATAACATCGAGACCAAAGAAGTAGAGCTGATAGACAATCAGGATCTCCGCGACGCAGATGGCGTCATCGTTGACAACAACGGAACGCTGTTCGTCTCCACGCCGAGCAGCACCCCCATACGCTCCTTGTATGTATATGCAGGTAAATTCTGGTATGGACTGGACGAACTGCTGCAAAGTGCCTACGGCATGGACTTCTATGCCAAATCCGGATTCAACAACACCGGCACATGTATGGCTGTGTCAGGCGACGGAAAGGTGCTGGCCGCCTTCCCGGACCCCTACGTCAGCTACACACTCCGCCTGAATGAGTCCTTTGCCGAGGCTGCAGCCAAGGTAAACCTGCTCGGCAACTACACTGCCACACCGGCGTCCGGCTCTTCTTTCTCAAAGATGAAGACCGTACAGATCACCTTCTCGCGCGACGTCGTCGTCAAGGGAAGCACGGACGACATCAAGTTTGTTGATGAAAACGGCACCGCACAGGGCCGCGTCATATCGTTTGCCACATCTGCCTCGGCGTCAAAGACAGTGACCATCGGATTCCGCACATTCTCACTTGAAAACGGAAAGAAATACACTCTCACCATCCCCGCGGGCACAATAGCCCTCAAAGCCGACGAGACGCGCACAAACGAGGATATGACATTCACTTATGTGGGCCGCGGCGCCGACCCTGTCAAGGTCGTGACTGCCTCTCCCCAAAACGGCAGCAGCGTGTCACAAATCAACGCCACCACCAACCCGGTGCTCCTGACCTTCGACACCAACATCGCTCTGACCGACAACGCAACCGCCTCGCTCTATCGCGATGGCGACGCCACACCGCTGGCTGACCTCGGTGTGGCGGTGAAAGACAATCAGATGCTCATCTTCTCCGAGACAACACAGTATCTCTTCCTCAACACCGATTATAAAGTGGTGCTTGCCCCCGGCTCTGTCACCGACCTCAACGGAGACAACGCCAACGAGCGTTACGAGCTCAGCTACGAAGGCCAATATGAGCGCGTGATCATGGCCGACGACACACTGATGTACAAAGAGGACTTCACCAACGGTGTCAATGGCATGCTGCTATACGAAGGCGACCACAACAAGCCGACCAAGGAGATGCAGGGCTATACTTTCCTCGACGGCGACAACTATCCCTGGATACCGGTGCGTGACGACGGAGAGAGTGATTTTGCAGCCGCGTCGACTTCCGCCTACAGCCCCGCGGGCAAGTCTGACGATTGGATGATGACGCCACAGATATACATTCCGGATGCCAAGTGCCGTCTGGAATTCCAAAGCCAGGGCTTCCGTTCCTACAAGCAGGACAAGCTGAAGGTCATCGTCTACGCTTCCGAAAGGGAGATAAACTATCTCACCAAGACCGAAGTGGACGACATACGGGCCAACGGTGAGGTCGTCATGGATGAGATAGTGCTGCCCGGCAAGAGCGAAGACAACCTCGCCGGCGACTGGAAGACCTACTCTTTCCCGCTGAACAAGTATGCCGGCAAGAGCATCTATGTGGCCTTCGTCAACGAGAACGAGAACCAAAGCCTCGTCTTTGTGGACAACATCAAGGTCATCCGCGACAACGGTTTCCTCACCGCTTTGACTTCCGCCACCACTGTCGTAGGCCTCACAAGCCAGAAGATCGAAGGCCGCGTGATAGCCAACTCCGAGACGCAGACATACACAACGGCCAACATCAAGCTGCTTGATGCCGCCGGCAATGTTGTCGACGAGATTGCCGAGAGCGGACTCTCGTTGAAGAAGGGCGACCGCTACGACTTCGCATTTGCCAAGCAACTGCCCCTCACGATAGGAGAAACAAATTCGTTCGCCCTCCGTGTGCAACTCGATGACAAGTTCGACACCATCCGTTACGCCGTCAAAGACCTCGCATTCCAGCCCGTCAAGCGCGTTCTTCTGGAGGAAATGACCGGTCAGGACTGCGGCAACTGTCCCAAAGGCCACCTCGCTTGGGAGAATCTGGAGCGCATCTACGGTGACAAGGTAATTCTTGCGGCCTATCATGTCTATACCGGCGACAAATACGAGAGCGGCATGTCCTCGTATGTCAACCAGTTCCTCGGCCTCGCCGGAGCACCGTCGGCCAAGGTTCAGCGCGGCGAGACAATCGGAAACCCCATGTATTCCACCATCACCGCCGGCAAGACAACATACAGCTACACCTCACCGGCAGGCAACTGCTGGCTCGATCTCGTGCAAAAGGAGTTCGACACGGACGCTTTCGCCAATCTCAACGTGGACGCTTACTATGACGACGCATCTCAACAAGTGAAGACCGCTGTCACCGCCAAGTTCGCCATGAACATGCAGAAGCAGAACGTGGGCCTGTTCATCATCGTCACGGAGGACGGTCTGCCCGGCTTCCAGCACAACTATCACTACAACGAAGAGTCCGATGAACTCGGCGAATGGAGCAAGGGCGGCACACTCGGCAAGGAATATGTCGTCTATACGCACAACGATGTGGCCCGCGCCCAGGTCGGTTCTTACTTCGGTTCGACAGGTTATATCCCGTCGACCATCACATGTGGAGAGGCATATACGGCTTATATCGACTTCGCAAAGCCCGCCGTCAGCGAGATTGCCAACAGCAATGTCGTCTGCATGATGATTGACGCCAACACCGGCGAGGTCATCAACGTGGCCAAAACGAAGATTGCTCCCGATGCTTCCGGCATCGAAGGCGTGACCGCCACAGACGGCAATGCTGTCGAAGTTGTCCGCTACAATGCCGCCGGCCAGGTGATAACGGCTCCCGCCAAAGGGCTCAACATCATCCGCATGAGCGACGGAACGATACGTAAGGTGATTGTGAAGTAACATTTTCCATAGGAACGGAATATTAATATAGTAGGGACATATTCTTATATTTGTCCGTCAGATAGATTTTAAATCTCAATATTTGATAGGCGGACAAATACAAGAATATGTCCCTACTATGTTCATGATACATTCTTACGAAACAGCGAAGAGCCCTGCTACCAATTGAGGTAACAGGGCTCTTCGCCTTTATATATATTATATGTTGTCTCAGAACGGCAGTCGCCATGCGCAGCCCTCTTTCCAACGGGAACATCCGTAGGCCGTCTTGCCCTTGATGACGGGGGCTCCACAGACGGGACAGGCCGTCGGGGGAGCGACGGGAGGCTCTTGAGAGGGATGGGAGCTCTGAGAGGGATTGGGACTCTGAGAGGGATGGGAACTCTGGGAGGGATGGGAGTCCTGAGAAGACTGGGAGTCTTGGGAAATATGTGATGACTGAGAAGGTTGGGAGGCTTTCGCACTTTGTCCACCTTGAGCGGCTTTGCCCTTTGTCGCGGGCTTCGTTGCCGTTTTCGCCTTCGGCGCCATCTTCTTCTTGAGATCCTCTTCCGTGGTTATCGTGATATGGCGGGCAGTGCTGTCACTCATCACGTCGCGTACGATGTCGGTGATCTGCAGCTTCAGTTCGTCCACGAATGTGCCCGGATCATACTCACCGCGTTCGATGTCACGGAGCTTCTTCTCCCATATACCCGTCAGTTCGCAGCTCTTCAAGAGGTCCTCCCTGATGATGTCGATGAGTTCGATGCCCGTCGGAGTGGCGATGAGATTCTTCCGCTCGCGCTTGATATAGTGGCGTTTGAATAGCGTCTCGATGATGCTGGCCCGCGACGACGGACGTCCGATGCCGTTCTCCTTGAGCGCGGCGCGCAGCTGTTCGTCCTCGACAAACTTACCCGCGGTCTCCATTGCCCGCAGCAGCGTCGCCTCGGTATAGAACTTCGGCGGTGTCGTCCACTTTTCCGTCAGACAGGGCACGTGCGGTCCGCTCTCGCCCTTGACAAACGGCGGCAGCGTCCGTTCCTCGTCGTCGCGCTTAGCCTCGTCCTCTTCTGCCGATGTCTGCACGTCCTTGGCGTAGACCGTGCGCCAGCCCGCGTCGAGGATAGTCTTGCCCGTCACCTTGAACTCCACGTCCTCCACCTTGCCCAGAACGGTCGTCGTGGCAAACTTGCAGTCGGGGTAGAACACGCTGATGAAGCGCCGCGTGACCAGATCGTAGACGTGACGCTCCATGTCCGTGAGGTTCATGGCCGGCACGCCGGTGGGTATGATGGCGTGGTGGTCGGTCACTTTAGACGAGTCGAAGACCTTCTTCGACTTCTTCAGTTTCGTCCCGACGAGCGCCTGCGTCAGCTGTTCGTAGCCGCGCAGTCCGCGCAGCGTGGCGTCACACTTCGGATAGATGTCGTCGCTCAAAAATTGGGTGTCGACACGCGGATAGGTCGTCAGTTTCTTTTCGTAAAGACTCTGTATCGTGTTGAGCGTCATTTCGGCGCTCATGGAGTATTTGCGGTTGCAGTCGACCTGCAGCGATGTCAGGTCGTAGAGATGGGGCGGAGCCTCGGTTCCGTTCTTCTTCTGCACGTCGGTCACGGCAAACGGCTTGTCGGCGATGGCGGCAAACGACTGCTCGCCCTCCTCTTTGGATGAGAATTTGCCTTTCGTAGCGGTGAACGTCGTGTCGCGGTAGACCGTCGAGAGAATCCAATAAGGCTCCGGCTTGAAGCCCTCGATCTCCTTCTGACGGTTGACTATGAGCGCGAGTGTCGGTGTCTGTACACGTCCGATGCTGAGTACCTGTCGATTTTGTCCGTACTTCAGCGTGTAGAGCCGCGTCGCGTTCATGCCCAGCAGCCAGTCGCCGATGGCCCGGCTCAGTCCGGCGAGATAGAGCGACTGATATTCCTTCTGGTCTTTGAGCTTATTGAATCCCTCGCGTATGGCCTCGTCCGTCATCGACGAAATCCACAGACGTCGCACGGGACACGTCGCCCCGGCCTTCTGCATGACCCAGCGCTGAATGAGTTCACCTTCCTGGCCGGCATCACCGCAGTTTATGATACCGTCGGCGGCCTGCATGAGGCGTTCGATGACGGCAAACTGGCGTTTGATGCCCTGGTCCTCGATGAGCTTGATGCCAAATCGTGCCGGAATCATGGGCAGTGCGCTCAGCGACCAGCGTTTCCACGCTTCCGTATAGTCGTTGGGCTCCTTCAGCGTACACAGGTGACCGAAAGTCCACGTCACCTGATAGCCGTTGCCTTCCATATAGCCTTCTTTCGACGCCGTCGCTCCGATGATGCGGGCGATGTCGCGGGCTACGCTTGGTTTCTCTGCTATGCAAACAATCATATTCTTTTAGGCGTTTTTCAGGAGTTAAGGAGTTAAAGGAGTTACCGCTCCCTACGGTCGCTCAGGAGTCAAGCCAATACTCTTGTTACTTGTTCAAAGAAGCCAAGGAGTTAAAGGATACATAACTCTGAAATGAAGCCTTTATGCCGGTATTGGCTTAACTCACTTTAACTCCTTAACTCCCTTTAACTCCTTAACTCCTTAATTTATCAATACCCCAACGACTCCCCTACCAGCACCACCGTGTGGCGGCGTCGTGGAGAGTTGCGCAGGAAGTGTATGTGGTTACAGACAGACTCCGGAGAGTTGCAGTTGTGGCAGACGCCGTCTATCCGGCATGGAGTGCTGATGTCAAACCGCGCCGTGTTGATCGGGGCTGCCGTGGAGCGTGCGCGTGCCAGCGCGGCATCGACGTTCTGAGTGACCTTGTTCAGTCCGATGACGAAGATCACGTGCTGCGGCCCGAACGTGATGGCAGCCACGCGATTGCCGTTGCCGTCGATGTTGACGATCACACCGTCTTCCGTGATGGCGTTGGCGCTCGTGAGATAGTAGTCGGCGCGGAAGGCTTGCAGATAGATCTCCATTGCCTCCGCCCGGTCTTTCGCCTCGTCGCGGTCCAGCAGCCGGAGCGTCCCGCGCTCATGGAGAGCTGCCGTCAGCCCCATGTCACGCAGGGTCATCGAACCGCCCCACGACACCGTGCTCCCGTCGGCAATGAGGTCCTGCACACGGGCGATGGCCTCGGCCGAGGTCGGGCAGTAGTAGGCGTCCATGTTGCGCTTGTTCAGAGCTTTTATCATCCGCTGCGCCAGCAGACTGTTTCTTTGTTCGATAGGTGTCATAAATATGTGTGTTGCTCTTTTTTGCAGTGCAAAGATAGTGGAAAAATCTGATTTATCGGCGCGAATGTCGATGTTATTCGTCTTCGACGGTCCACGGCCAAGACTTTTTCAGATATTTTATCGACAAGCGGAAGACGGCGGTTTGCCGCAAAAGACATAACTGACTGAAAATCAGCGAAAATGCACTATCGAAAACTGCGCCGTTTTTCTGTACGTGGAAAAAACGACGGAAAAAGTGTCGAAAAACGGTCCTTGACGCCACGTCGACAGGTTAAAAACAGTTAAATACACCGTCCGCAGGGTCCTTCCGAGGCGCTTCTGCAGTCGGCAAACGTGGGAAAATGTCAGAATAACATACCGAATATTAACACTTGAAAATGCTCCGAAAAAACAGCCGCAACACCATGATTTTATGTTTTCGTCTCCATTTTCCGCTCAAAAAATGTCGGCCGTCTTGCCGTAAGGGCCCCGTTGGTCTCCCGCGGCATGCTTGTTGTCGTGCAACGGGCACGCCGTCGCGATGCAACGGCGGCCCCGTTGCAATGCCGTAAGGGCCTTACGGCAAGACAAAAATCGGCCGTCGGAACCACTCATGCGGCTATATGCTTGAATATCAACGATTTAATAAAATCGCCGTATTTTGAAGAATTTCGCACCGAGGGAAAACTTTTTCAGAATATCGCAGGGATTTCGAGGCTTTTGTCATGATTATTCCGAATTTTAACAAAAGCAGAATTCCCTGATTGTGGATGTGTGCACAGAGGATTGAACATATCAAGCTCGCGGATTTTGCAGAACTCGCTGAAGAAGCCTTTAAGTGGGGTAATCGCAGTGAGGCTGTGTCAAAATGCAACGGAAGCGACTTGTAGGGACATATTCTTGTATTTGTCCGTTCGTAACGTATTGATATTCAACGTTTGTTTTGCGGACAAATACAAGAATATGTCCCTACCAAGCGCCATGTAGCCATTTTGACACACCCTCTTAGGGGGGGGTGGTTAGTCATCCGCGGTCATTCAAAATAATGATTTTCAATAATTTATCATCAACCACCCCTAACCCCTCCTTCTCAAGGAGGGGAGTGAGATTACCACACGTAAAGACTTCCAAATGAGCTTGTTGTGTTGAATGAAGCTGATATAAAGATGTGTGCAGAGAGTAGCTTGGAAAGGAGGAGACTGCAATTACCCCACTTAAAGACTTCCATGTAAGTTCTGCGACACCTTCGGTTGTTGGGGTACGGTCAATCTTTACTCCACCGTTATGGTCGTCTCAGGATTTTTTCGTATTTTTGCGAGATAAAAACAGACATACATCGCAATATGGCCAAGAACATACCACAGGAATGGAATGACTTTTATCTGAAGGACGTGTCGTTCGTCAATCTCATGACGCGGCGCATCTTCAACGTGCTGATAGTTGCCAACCCCTACGACGCCTTCATGCTCGAGGACGACGGACGTGTGGACGAAAAGATATTTGACGAATACATGGACCTCGGGCTGCGCTATCCGCCGACGTTCACGCAGGTGAGCACGACGGAGGAGGCACGCGAGGCACTGCAGACGACCGACATCGATCTGGTCATCTGCATGCCGGGCAACGCCGACAACGACGCCTTCGACGTGGCCCGCTCCGTCAAGGCCCTATCGCCGGACATCCCCTGCGTCGTGCTCACGCCGTTCTCCCACGGCATCACGCGCCGCATGGAGAACGAGGACCTCTCCATCTTCGACTACGTCTTCTGCTGGCTCGGCAACACCAATCTCATCCTCTCGATCATCAAGCTCATCGAGGACAAGATGAACATCGACCACGACATCCACGAGGCCGGCGTCCAGGTCATACTGCTCGTCGAGGACAGCATCAGATTCTATTCGTCCGTACTGCCCAATCTATACAGCTATATCCTCCTGCAGAGCAACCGATTCTCCACCGAGGCACTCAATCCCCACGCCGCCGCACAGCGCAAGCGCGGACGCCCGAAGGTGGTTCTGGCGCGCAGCTATGAGGAGGCGATGGAGATATATGAGCGCTATGCCGACAACATGCTCGGCGTCATCAGCGACGCCCGTTTCCCGATGGGACGGACGTCACAACCCGACACATCCGTCGGGGACGCCACCGAACGGACACCATCCCCGCTGCCCACAGGTGGCGCGGGCGGCAATCTCGGCGTGGCCGACGCCGGTCTGCGACTGTTGCGGGAGATACGCCGGCGGGACGAATATGTGCCGCTCATCCTCCAGAGTGCGGAGACGGAAAACGAGGCCAAGGCCCGTGCCGAGGGCTTCCGCTTCGTCGACAAAAACTCGAAGAAGATGAACATCGACCTCCACCGTCTCATGGAGGAACACATGGGCTTCGGCGACTTCATCTTCCGTAACCCGACGACCCGTGAGGAGGTCGCCCGCGTGAGGTCGCTGAAGGAGCTGCAGGACAACATATTCAAGATACCGGATGACTCGATGCTCTATCACGTCAGCCGCAACCACGTCAGCCGATGGCTCAGCGCGCGGGCGATATTCCCCGTCTCGGCCTTCCTCAAACATGTCACGTGGCACAAGCTGCAGGACGTCGATGCCCACCGGCAGATCATCTTCGACGCCATCGTCCAGTACCGCCGGATGAAGAACATCGGCATCGTGGCCGTCTTCGACCGCGGCAAGTTCGACGCCTACGGCCACTTCGCACGCATCGGCGAAGGCTCGCTGGGCGGCAAGGGACGCGGTCTGGCCTTTCTCGACAACATCATCAAGCGCCACCCGGAGTTCAACAAGCACGCCGGAGCGACGGTGACCATTCCGCGCACGGTGGTGCTCTGCACGGACTTCTTCGACGAGTTCATGGAGAAGAACAATCTCTATCAGGTCGCCCTGAGCGACGCCTCGGACGAAGAGATACTCAGCCACTTCCTCCGGGCACAGCTGCCGGACTCGCTGATAGCCGACTTCTTCACGTTCTTCGACGCGGTGAAGTCGCCGATTGCCGTGCGCTCGTCGTCGCTGCTGGAGGATTCCCACTACCAGCCCTTCGCCGGCATCTACTCGACATACATGGTCCCCTATCTTGAGGACCGCTACGAGATGCTGCGCATGCTGGCCTCGGCCATCAAGGGCGTCTACGCCTCGGTGTTCTTCCGCGACTCCAAGGCCTACATGACGGCCACGCGCAACGTCATCGACCAGGAGAAGATGGCCGTCATCCTGCAGGAGGTGGTCGGCCGTCAGTATGGCGACCGCTACTATCCGACGTTCAGCGGTGTGCTGCGCTCGCTCAACTACTATCCCATCGGGGAAGAAACGGCCGAGGAGGGCATCGCCAATCTCGCTCTCGGACTTGGCAAGTATATCGTCGACGGCGGCCAGACGCTGCGCGTCAGCCCCTACCACCCGAAGCAGGTGCTCCAGACCAGCGAGATGGAGACGGCACTGAGGGACACGCAGACGCGGTTTTATGCGCTCGACATGCGCCAGACGGGAGCGGAGCTGAAGACCGACGACGGATTCAACATCCTCAACCTTCGGGTCAAGGAGGCCGACAAGGACGGCTCGCTCAACTACATCGCGTCGACGTTCGACCCCTACGATCAGGTCATCCGCGACGGCATCTACGAGGGCGGACGCAAGGTCATCTCGTTCTGCGGAGTGCTCCAGCACGACATTTTCCCCCTGCCCGAACTGCTCCAGACGGCCCAGCGCGTCGGCGCGGAGGAGATGCGGCGGCCGGTGGAGATTGAGTTTGCGTGCAATCTGAACGCCGACAAGACGGGCGAACTGTATCTCCTGCAGATACGCCCCATCGTCGACAGCAAGCAGGTGCTCGACGAAGACCTCGCCGCCATTCCCGACGAGCAGTGTCTCCTGCGCTCCCACAACTCGCTCGGCCACGGCATCGCCGAAGATGTCACGGACGTGGTCTACGTCAAGACGGACGAGAACTTCACGGCGGCGAACAACCCCGCCATCGCCCGCGACATCGAAACCGTCAACCGCCGTTTTCTCGACGAGGGCCGCGGCTACGTTCTCGTCGGGCCGGGACGCTGGGGCTCGAGCGACCCGTGGCTGGGAATACCGGTCAAGTGGCCGCACATCAGCGCCGCCCGCGTCATCGTCGAGTCGGGACTGCAGAACTATCGCGTCGACCCGAGCCAGGGAACTCACTTCTTCCAGAACCTCACGTCGTTCGGTGTGGGCTATTTCACCATCAACACCTACCGCGACGACGGCATCTTCCGCAAGGATCTGCTCGACGCCATGCCGGCCGTCAGCGAGACGGAATATGTCCGCCACGTGCGCTTCGAGCGCCCGCTGAAGATAATGATGGACGGTAAGAAACAGGAAGGAGTGGTGGTTTTCGAATTATAAGTTATGAGTTATGAATTATGAATGGCAACTGCCCATCCCCGGTTTCAGGCTACTGTAACCGCTGTTTAAGACTAAGGTGGTCACTGTTTCAGGTAACGATGACCGCGCAGCCGTAATTCGTAATTCATAATTCTTCATCGGCCGCAGGCCGACAACTCGTAATTCCTAATTCACAATTCAAAATTCATATATGTTCAGAAATACATTTCCGCCGGCCATTCTCGCCGGCATCTGCATCTCAATCGGCTGCGTTGTCAACCTGCGCACGGGCGGCGTGGCCGGAGCGGTGCTCTTCGCGTTCGGCCTTACGGCCGTTGTCTACTACGGACTGAAGCTCTACACCGGCACGGCAGGGTTCATCCGGCGTCACGGCGACTGGCCCATGCTGGCCACGGTGCTGGCAGGAAACATCGTCGGATGTCTGCTCATGGCGCTGATGATACGCTACGCGCAGCCCGACTGCGTCGCCCCCGCAACGGCAATCACGGACGCCCGTCTGGCGAAAGGCGTGCTGCCGTGCTTACTGCTCGCCATCGGATGCGGCTTCATCATGACCACGGCGGTACAGTTTGCCCGTCAGGGCAAGATGCTCGCCCTGCTGCTGGGCGTCCCCGTGTTCATCCTTTGCGGCTTCACCCACTCCATCGCCGACGCGTTCTACTTCCTCCTCGCCCCCGCCGACATGCTCTTCACCGCTGAACTGCTCATATTATATATAGGTGAAGTGGCCGGAAATTTCGTCGGTTGCAACCTTTACAGGCTTGTCATGCGGGCAAGCCGGAATGTTTAAACGCAAAGACGCCAAGGCGCAGAGCTCTCCTTTTGGAAAACTCTGCGCCTTGGCGTCTTTGCGTTTAAATATTCCGGCTTCTACGTTTAAATACTTCTGCTTCTATACTTAAATCATCCGTCACTGTCCTCCCAGCCGGCTGAAATACTCGATGATGTCGTCCCACGTCTTGAACGCATCAGAACCGAAGTCTATCCGCGTGCTCATGAAGTCGCAGGAGGCGTTGTCCGTGAGTCCGTCGATGAGGTAGTCGCCGTAAAGAAGGTCCTTGCGGTTGGTGAGGATAAGCCGGTTGTAGGCCGCCACGCCAAGCGTCTCGAACGTCCATTCCTGCATACGGCGGGCGTAGCCGGTGTCGTTCGTCGGTGCCGCAGCCACCACATAGACGTCATAACTCTCCAGCAAGAGGCGGTAGGCCTTCAGCAGACTGGGCATCGGACGGTCGTCGCGGCCCATCATCGTGCCCTCGATCGAGATATAGACGATGCTGCGCTGGCGTCCGCTCTGGCGGTCGTCAATCCACCGGACGACGGGCAGGACGGAGTGCATCAGCACGGTGTCGTTCATGCGGTGCTCGCCGTGGAAGTCGAGCGCGTTGCGATAGTGAGCCGCAAAGAGGTCGCGCGTATGGACGACAGGGTCTTCCAGTCCGAAGAGTCCCCACACCCGGCGCTGCTCTTCCTCGCCGGTGTCGGCGAAACACTGCGTCGCGATGTCCTGATATTCGGCCTGAAGCTGCTTCGTCATCATGAATTCCGTCATGCCGTCCGACCGCGGACTGTAGAACGTGACCTTGCCGAGCATGTTGTTTTTCAGTATGTCGTCACCGATACGGAATGCCGGATTGAGCAGGATGCGGTCGTAGCCGATGAGCATTTCGGCGTACATGCCGCCCATAGAGGTGCCTATGATGAGGTCGGGATGCTCGTCGCTGCACAATCCGCGCAGCAGCGTCATGGCCTCTGCCGGATGTATCGGCAGGTCAGGGGCAATCACTTCTGCCCCCGGCAGCATCTCCCGCAGCCGCGTCACCGTGCCCGACTGGCCCGAGGAACCGAAGCCGTGGACATACATTATCTTCCGTCCCGCCATCAGGTCGGGATATGTCTTGACATAAGTATTAACTGTCTTATCCATCGTTACTTTCTTTTTAAACCTTCATTAGCCACAGAGCAAACAGCGGCAAGCCTCTGTCGGAAACCACCCGATATTCCTCCGGAGGGAACAATCTCAATCTTCCTCCTGCGAACAGTCCGGCTCTTCGGCCCATTCGCGCTCACGGGTCTTCTCCGCCAGCTTGCGCCACGAGTCGATCTCCCTGCGGCAGCGCTCACGTTCCCATTCGTCCGCGTCCGGCGGGAGCGCCTCGAGACGCTCCGCGTAGAGCGTCGCAATGGCATCGGCAGCCCGCCAGTCGCCGAAGCCGTAGGCATCCTCCCAATATTTGCGGGCAAGGCGGAAGCCCTTGGTGGCGTCGCAGCCTATGCCGTCGGCGTAACACCAGCCCATGCGGTAGGAATAGTCGTGCGGATTGTGGTTGACGGCGAGCTCGGTCCAGTGGAACACTTTCTCCTTCAGATGGGCGTCACGATATTCCTCCGGTATGACTTCGTTGACGGTGAGCTGTTCCCAATAGTAGTCGCTCAACCGGCCGGCCGCCTCTCCGTCCTTCTCGCCGATGGCTTCATAGTGTTCGACACCTATCTCCGGGTCGCCGCCCTGTGCCGAGTCCATATAGTAGTCGCCGAGCCAAAGATGGGCCGGCGTGGCCCAACGGCTGTCCGTCTTGGAACAAAGTTCGTAGAAGCGCTCGGCGTCATAGTGGTCATACTTCTGCCGCGGACCGCCTTCGGCCTGGTCAGGCGTCTCGGCGTTGTCGCACATATAGCCCAACAGAAAATAGCCGAGGCCGTCTCCGCCCTCGAACGCCGCCTTTTCGGCCAGTTCGAAGCAACGGTCGAGGTCGACGGCGACACCGATACCTTCGTGATACATCAGGGCCAGCAAACCCGTACTCTCCGAGTCTATCGGCGCGGAGAGCACCAGTTCGGCGACCCGCTTCTGCACTTCGGGGTCATCTTCGCCGCCGGCGAGAAGACTGTGAAATTCGTCAGAAAGGTTCATTGTCAGTCAAACATTACGCGTGGATTCATCTGTGACGGCGACCGCCACTCTATTCCGTATTTCTCTTTCAGCAGTTCCCGCTTCGCGCTCCAGTACCGGAAGCAGAACCCCATATGCCGCGGGGCATTTGCGAAGCGGCGCTCAAGTTCGTCCTCGACATCATAACAGATGTCCTCCCACATCCATGTGTACTCCACTGGGTCACGCCGCAGATGGTGCGTATCGGGGTGCAGGATGAACCGTAGCAGTTCGTCGGAGCTGAACACACCGGCTACCGCCCGTTGCATCGGTTTGTCGAACAGGTGGTCCACCCAGTCGGTCTCGTCCAGAAGCATGCGCAGCTTCAACATCTCCTCTGCCTGACGTTTCACGCTCAGCATCTCCACACCCTCACGAAAGGCGGTCTTCAGGAAGCGCAAAAGTATCTCATACAGATAATGATGATAAGCCGAATGGCGGAGGGCGTCGACTATCCGCGGGACGGTCTGCTCGTAGTTCGCCCACGGGGTCACCTCGTCACGCATCAGTCTGAGCACGCCCAACGCCGCATCGCCCATCTTCCGAAAGTCGTTTTGCTCCTCGTAGGTCTCAAAGAGTAGGACAAACAGTTGCATGAGCGAGAGGTCGTGGGCATGGTCGGCGTTCTCCCCGAAAACCATCTCGATGAGTGCCGTAAACGCCGTCACGTCTCTCTCCAGCCGTTCCTTCTCGTCGTCAGGCGCTGTCTCCTGACGGATGTAGAACACCTCGTCTATGCGTTCGTCGACCGACAACGACGTGTTGCGGGTGGTCTTCTCTATAATTTCCTTATATCCGGGACGTTTCATAGGCTATATTTCTTTTGTTTGTCAACATTATCTTTACATCGCCCGCTGCTCGATAGCATCCCGACACTGCTCCATGAGCCACTTCGGAGTGCTCGTCGCACCGCAGATGCCGACCGTCGAGACACCGTCGAGCCACTCGGGGCGTATCTCCTCGGGGCCCTCGATGAGGTGGCTGTTGGGATTGACACGCCGACACTCGTTGAAGAGCACTTTGCCGTTGCTGCTCTTGCGCCCGCAGACGAAGAGTATGAGATCGTGGCGGGTAGCGAAGGTGCTGATGTTTGGCATGCGGTTGGCCACCTGCCGGCAGATGGTGTCGAAGCTGCGGAACGTGGCGGACGGTTCGATGTGTGCCTTGATATAGTCGATGATGCGGTGAAACTCGTCGAGCGATTTTGTCGTTTGCGAATAGAGGTAGATATCGCGGCCGAAGTCGAGTTTGGCGACATCGTCAAACTGCTCGATGACTATGGCGTGACTCTCGGTCTGACCGACGAGACCGAGCACCTCGGCATGGCCTTTCTTGCCGAAAATGACGATTTGGGAATTGGGGGATTTCGAGGGTTTCAGGGAATTCGGGGAGGGAGGAGGGAGGAAGGAGGAGGGAGAAATGTCCTCTGCGATTGAAGCACTTCTCACTCCGCGCTCCTCACTCCTCACTCCTCGAAGTTCCTCCTCATACTGCTTCTTTATCCTGCGCTGGAGTTGGAGCACGACGGGACACGTGGCGTCGATAATTTCGATGTTGTTGCGACGCGCCAACTCGTATGTCTCGGGCGGTTCGCCGTGGGCACGCAGGAGGACCTTGACGCCGTGGAGACGCTGCATGTCGTCGTGATTGATCGTAATCAACCCCATGCGACGCAGACGCTCACACTCCATTCCGTTGTGCACTATATCGCCGAGGCAGTAGAGCGTCTTGCCCTCGGCCAACTCTTCTTCCGCCTTGCGTATGGCAGTGGTCACACCAAAACAAAATCCACTGCCGCTGTCGATCTCTATTTGTAGCATTTGTGATTGTTATGAACGGCCCTTATAGACCTTACATACTTTATAGACCTTAAAGACTTTAAAGACCTTACAGACCTTAAATCCCCCTTACTCAAAATACCTCTCCAGCAACTCCTTGGCCGCTATGAAACTGGTCTTCTCACCACCCAACACCGAGCGCTCCGCGTCGGCCAGATGGGCCTGGATGTCGGGATTGTGGTAGAAGTGGTTGCGCAGCTGCTCGTTGATGGTCTCATACATCCAGTACTTGCTCTGCTCGTTGCGGCGGTAGGCGAAATAGCCGTTGGCCTTGACGAAGTCGATATACTGATAGATCATGTCCCATATCTCGCGGATGCCTGTACCGTAGAAGCCGCTGTAACAGAGCACCTGCGGCGTCCATCCACTCTCTGGCTGCGGGAAGAAATGGAGGGCGTTGCGGAACGACGTCGCCGCCAGATGACACTTGTCGACATTCTCGCCGTCGCACTTGTTGATGACGATGCCGTCGCTGATCTCCATGATGCCGCGCTTGATGCCCTGCAGCTCATCGCCCGTACCGGCAAGCTGGATGAGCAGGAAGAAGTCGACCATCGAGTGACAGGCGGTCTCGCTCTGCCCCACTCCGACGGTCTCGACGAATATCTTGTCGAAGCCGGCCGCCTCGCAGAGGATAATCGTCTCGCGCGTCTTGCGGGCCACACCACCAAGCGAACCGGCCGACGGGCTGGGACGGATGAACGACGCAGGATGCTGGGCAAGTTTCTCCATGCGCGTCTTGTCGCCGAGGATGCTGCCCTTCGAGCGCTCCGAACTGGGGTCGATGGCCAGTACGGCCAGCTTGCCGCCATGCTCACGGAGCACGTGGACGCCGAACTCGTCGATGCTGGTGGACTTGCCCGCACCGGGCACGCCACTGATGCCGACACGAATTGATCGTCCGCTGTACGGCAGACATTTCTCTATAACTTCCTGCGCCTTGGCCTGATGATCGGGATTGACACTCTCGACGAGCGTGACAGCCTGGCTCAGCACGGTCACGTCACCGCGGACGATACCCTCCACCATCTCGGCAGCAGAGAGCTCGCGACGGCGATAGCGGTTACGCTTGAGATACGGATTGATTATCGAGGGCTGTTCGACACCGCCATTGACGGTCAAGCCCTTGTATTCTGCATTGTTTTCGGGATGTTCCATAGTTGCTATGTTTTAATGAAGAATTCTTCGTTCTTCACTCTTCATTCTTCATTTATAATTTATCTTTATCACAACCTTCGCCCTATCCGGGTCATTGGTTATCATGAGGACACGGGGCCGCGTGCGCTGCTTTTTCAGTTCGTCACGCATGGCCGTTATTCTCAGTTTTGTGGACTCGCCGGGCTTCAGTTCCCGCTTGCCGAGCGTCACCCGCAGACCGCCGGTGAACATCTGGAGCGAAGATATGTTCAAGTCGGTGCGTCCGTTGTTGGTCAGCGTTATATCGGCGCTCTTCTTAGCCTTGCCCTCAAAGCTGATGTCGAGCGAGTCGGCCGACATAGCCAGACGCGGAGCATACTGGCGCGTGGCCTCCGTGATGCCCTCAAAACCGGGCAGGAGCACGGCCGAGACACTGATTTCGTTGTCATTGCTGATCTTTTCGCCGAGGTTGCGGGCCAGATATACTGATGTCTGCGTCAGTCCGTAGTCACGCAAGCGGTCGGAATTGAGCGTGATGGCAATCTTGCCCGAACGTCCCGGGGCAAGTCTCTCGGGCGTCGCAACAGCTGTCAGATATGGCGGGAGGTGCATCATGTTGGGCGTAAAGGTGGTCGTTCCGCTGTTCATGAGATATATCTCCTGCACGGGATTGTCACCCTTGTTGACGTCATCAAACTCGATGTCGCGGCGGTCGGTGAGCAAATCGCCCATCGCGAAGGGATAGGAACCGGAGTAATCCTGCAAATCTGCCATCACCACACCGGTCATGGTGAGATACAACGGCTTCTTCGTCCCGTTGCTCGTGAGTCGCACACTCTTGTGGAAGTGGCCCAGCTGACGCGCATCGTAGGTCAGTTTGACAGTAAACTTGTCGCCTCCGGCAACATCTCCGGTCGGATATTCGACCGATGTGCAGCCGCAATCAGCCTTCACATCTGAAATCCGCAAGCGGTGGCTACCCTTGTTGCGCAGTTCGAATGTGGCCGTGACGGGCTTCTCATAGGCGACCTTTCCGCAATCGACGGAGGTCTTGGTCACCACCAGACGCTGTGCCGCGGCTGGCATGACGGCCAGCAGAAGCAGCGATGATATAATGGTCTTTCTGTTCATAGGATGTTCTTTGGGGTCGTTATTGTCGTTTCATTACAGGCTTACAGCCGTTTTATTATTCCACTGTTATGGTCTCCGATTTGACCGTAGCACGATATTCCGGCGCGTATGCACAGCCTGCCGTGCACGTGCCTGTCTCGTAAGTACCGGCGCGATCGATGTAATATTCTGTCTCTATCACATGCTTTCCTTTCGCCATACGGTCCATATAATAATATGTCGCGTTGTCTTTCGGTGAACAATATATGCCGTTGCGATAGCCGCTAAGTTGTCCGACGGGCTCCATGCAGGCAGCACGGCGGTCGGCTATCTGTACGAAATCGAGGTCGCGCTTGGCCTCAACCGTAATGCGCACGACGATACGGTCGCCGACGGAGAACCTCTTAGCGTTCTTACGGGACTTCACGATGACTTCACGCTTGACGCTGATGCCGCTTCCGGAAGCCTTGACGTCTGCCGTCTTTTGCATGAATTGAGCGTAGACGGCGCCCCAGGACGTGCCTTCGGATGTCTTCGTCGCTGTGAAAGTCTTGCCTTTCGGAGCATCCACCGACGTCTTCACATAACCCAATCCGGCCGTGGCCTCGGACAATGTGAGTTTCTTACCGTCGATGGCGAGCACGGTCTGTTCGCGCGCCGAGAGGTCTTTGGGGTTGTCAAAGAGGAACGCATAGACCGCATCGACACTGTTGACGGGCGTATCCCAGGCCTGAGTGCGCTTCTGCTGGAGCAGCCAGCGGCGCATTTCGTCTACGGTCTGACGGTCTTCTGGCGTAACGGTGGCGATGGCCTCGATGGCCGCCACCTCGGTGGGAATACGATAGTCGCGCCATGAATAGGACGCACGGCGGGTGTCATAGTAGCGTCCCATCTCTTCTGTATAGACGGTATATTCCTTCAAACTCCTAACATACTCGCGGCTCCGCTGCGTCTCTCCGTGCTTGGCGAGGATGATGGCGGTCAGCGCCTTCTCGTACATGGTCTGACCGGCGATGTCTTTCTTCAGCAGTGCGATGAGATAGCTGCATGCCGACTGAACCGATGCCGAGCGGTTGCGGCCGTCGACGGCCCTGAGATAGAGATACTGAAGCGTCATGACATCGGGGAACGAGGGTTTCACGCCCTTTCTTTCGGCTTTCTTCATTTCCGCCACTTCCTTCACAATCTCCTTGTCCATGTAGTCGATGGCCGACGTGAGCATATTCTTTGTGGTCTGCTGCGTGCCAGTCATTGCGTTCAGACGCACGAGCATTTGGGCTATCTCCACCGTCATATACATGCTTCCGTCCATGCCAGGGCACCAGCTCCACGAACCGTCGGGGCGCTGCAGTTTGGCCAGTTTGTCGACTGCCGTGGCACGGCGGTTGGCCGTCATAGACTCGTTGAAGAAGTCAGCGAGCCGCTGTTTCTGCTCCGTCTCACGGTCGGCGTCAGCCACCCACGGTGTCTCGGCGAGCACGATGTCCTTCAACGAGGCGTTCTTTTCGAGGCTGCTCATGAGCGAAGTCTCCTCGCCGCGCTCCATACGCCAGCGGTCGAAGGTGGTCTTCACCGCAGGATTGGCACTCACAAGGCTTCCGGTAATGGTGTTGGCGTAGAGCGCCGTGGCCTGATCGACGGCGTTGTCGTCGCGCGGAGTGCCCATCGAAGGCAGCGCCTGAACCATCATCCACGCCGGATTGTTGGTATATTCAACCGTCAGTCGGCCGTCATGGCTCTTGGCGGGGAACATCTTGGATATGTCGACAGACTTCACTCCCGGCTCATTCTGCGTGAACGGCACCGTCACCGTCACCTGCTCAGCGTCGGGAAGAACGGGCAGATAGTGCTGCTCGCCGTCGCTGAACGTCTTGCCGGCAGCCGTGATGCGGCACACTAACAGACTGTTGGCACCGTCGGGAGTATAGAAGAACGTGACAACGACCGTGCTGTCGGGGCTGACATTGAAATCGGACGACTGGGAATAGACCTCGCGTCCGGTCTCCGGATCGGCCAGAACCATGCGGGCCTTGCCCCGGGCCACAGCTGCTCCGGTGTTGAAGATGCGGGCCTGTATCTGCGCCTTGTCGCCGACGCGAACGAAGCGCGGGACGTTGGGCTGGACCATGACCTCCTTTGCCGCCACGGCCTCGCCGCCGATGATTCCGCTCATCATGTCCGCCGTGTGGGCCATTCCGATGAACCGCCACGTCGTGAGCGAGCCCGGAAGCGTGAACGAAAGGCTCACGGAGCCGTCCTTGTCAGCAAGAAGAGCCGGATAGAAGAACGCCGTCTCTTCGAGATTCTCGCGCATCTGCACCTCCGGTCCGCCGGTTTCGCCACCGTCACCGCCTTCCATCGCCTTTTCCTCAGTGGGCGCCGCCGCGTCTCCCGTCATACCGGAAGCGCTTTTCATCTTTGCCGCCGCGGGGGCATAGCCCACGACGAAAGCCTCATCAGCGGCGCTTTCCGTTTCGGCCAGCACTTCCGAGTCACGTTTGAGCATACCACCCCTGATGTGCATAACCTGATTGACCGACCGCAGCACCATTCCTCCACCGTAATATGAGCCGGGGAAAAGGCTGTGGTCGAAGCGGCTCGGGGCAAACGCTTTCCACGAAAGCGACTTCCACGAGGCCGTGCCGTAGAACGACGCGCCAGAGAAAGAGGGGCCATTCATGTTCACATACGGGACATTGAGCCACACCGAAGGGCTGAAATGCCAATCGTGGCGGGCTATCTGGTCAAGCGACTTGTCGTAGAGCGTGGCCATGAGTTGGGCGTCGGCTGGCGTTCCGTCAGGCTTGACGATGGTCATGCGCCACTCTTCCTGCTGTCCGGGAGTGAGACGGTCGCGGAACGTTGTCCACTTCATCTTCAGTTTCTTGTCGGGCACCGGACGCCTTAGCGATACATTATATGTATGGAGATTGCCGTTCTTGACCCACGCGAAAACCATAGACAGGCCGTTGCCAAACTTCTCGTCATACGTGAACTTGCGGTTGATCAAGGCATTGCTGAGGTCGGTTCGGCCGCTCTCGATGACGGTGTTGCCCGCCACGATGGTGTAGACGACATGCACATCCTTGTCGGACGAGCCCACCTGAACCGTCACGGGACGACCGTCGCATGGGAACGACTCCTCCGAAACGTAGAACCACTCGCGGGTGTCGGTGGGCGGCACGGTGTCGTCAAGGCCGAAAACGACGAAGTCCTGCTCCAGCGTATCTGTCTCGCAGATAGCCACGAGACGGTGCTTGCCCGAAGCGAGACGACCGTCGAAAGTGTATGCACTGCCAGTGCGGACGGTCTTCCACTCGCCGCCGTCGCCGATACGGAAACGCACGTCGGCATCGACATTGATGCCCGCAGCATTGCGGAGAGTGAACGTCAACGTCTTCAAGCTGTCGGCCAATATTTTCTCCGACAAGTCGCTCGTGAGCACGGTGGTGCGGTTGCCGAGCGGTATGCTCATGCTGCCGCTGTGGCTCTCGCCTCCCATGTCCGTCACGTCGGCCTCAACCACAAAGTTGTAGAACAACGGCAACCGGCGGCTTGAGGCGGTCACGGCATCGTCGGGCAGCACCATCGGCACCTCGACGACGAAAGAGCCGTCGGCTCCCGTCGTGGCGGTACCGGTAAAGACGGTCTCGCCCGAACCGGGATAATAGGACGACACCTTATTATATATACTGCTGCTGCGCCACCACAACGACGTGTTGCGCTTTACGCTATATCGGACGGCAGCTCCCTGAACCGGAACGCCGGAGTATGTCGTGGCACGTGCCTTGACCATCAGCGTGTCGCCGTTCTTATATTTCTCGTTCACCTCGGGGAACTCCACGCGGAACGTGGGACGCTTATACTCCTCGACGCGAACCGACGACGACGTTCCGTTCACCTGAACCGTGAACACGCCGTTGAGCACACCAACGGGCAGGGTGAAATCGGTCGAACACGTTCCGTAGCTGTCGGTCGTGAGCTCGCGTTCCTCCACAATCTTATAGTTGGCGTCGCGCAGCACAGCCTTCACCGTCTTGCCCGTCACGACCTTGTGGTCCACCGCACCATCGGGTTCATAGACAACGGCCGCCACGTGAACAGTCTGACCGGGGCGATAGATGCGGCGGTCGGTGAAGATTGAGGTCGACTCGCGGCGATTTCTGTTTTCTCTATAACTGTTGTATCCGGACCACTCCCGATATATAGGATTGGCCTTGTCCTTATCCGTATATGCAAATATCTCTTGTCCGTAATGTGCGTTCGGCAGCTTGCAGACGGCCTCACCGTTGGCGTCACACGTCAACGTGAACGTAGCGTCGGCCTGTCTGCGGCCCACGCCCTTCACCCTGACCTTAGCCCCGGGCAGCGGCTGTCCCGTGGTGGCATTCACCACCACATAGCGCATCGAATCGCCCGGCAGGGGATTGACCACGCAGTAGACGTCGCTCACATAGTAAATCCGACGCACGGTCTTCGTGACCGGCACGGTCTGAAACTCCAGCAGATATACCCCCACGGGCAATCCTGCGAGCGTCAGCGAGTCGCTGAACGTCTGCCAGTCGGGGCGCGACATGTACGTGCGTGTCTGCCGACGGTCGGGCAGAGCCGTGAGCAGCGGTTTCAGCCGGCGGTAGTCGTTGGCGTTCTGCGGCGTACCTTTATAGTCACCGTTCACCGCCGCGCGATAGACGTTCATCGTCAGCGACGTGATGTTGCGCAGGTTGTCCAGCCGTATCGTCTGACTGACACCCGGCTCCACCTTGCCTTTCTCCATATACGCCGCAAACTGTGCCGCCGTCAGTTCGCGCTCGGCATTGCGCAGATAGTTGGCCCGCTGCCATCCGCCCCACTTGTCGAGGGCACGGCGTATGAACGCGACCTTGTCCTCTGCGGTCACGTCGGGACACTCCTGCATATAGTCATAACGCTCGATGGCGGCCTCACAGGCCACGTCAAGGTCACCGTAAACATGAATTATGGAGTCAAGTGAGTTGATATATTCCGACTGCTTATGTCTCTTTACGCCCGACGGACGGTCGTGACGCAACAGTTCAAGAGCCGATATACAAGCCGCCGGACGCATGCCGGCAGTCTTATACCACTTCCACATCGTCATGAAGTCCTCGACCTCATAACCCACCACGCTGAGCATGTCGCCGCCGAAGACCGAAGCGTTGTATCCACGTTCCACCAGTGGCTCATAGTCAGTGCCCTTTGCTGCGGCCAGCTTCTCCGGAACGGCCATCGCCAGACGCCGGTAACGCGCGGCCACTGTGTCGCTTCCCTCGCCTATCCGGCGCGCATTGTCCGTGTATATCCTGTACAGCACGGCGGCATAGACCGCCTTTGCCACGCCGTCCACCTCCGTCCGCTCACGGGTCTCCAAGCGCCGCAAGGCCGGCATGAGCGAGTCAGGCGACACAATCGTCTCGACAGACATGGTCTTCAACTCGGCTTTCATCAGCTGACCGTAGGCCTTTTCGCCGGCAGCCTTCGCGGCAATCTTCCGCAACACGCCGAGTTGCGTCTTCGGCAGATCCTTCTTCTCGGCAGCCTGTTCCTGTGTCCACAATGCCGTATATGTCTGTGCGGCAACCGTCAGCGGCAACAGCAGTACGGCTACCAATGTGAGTCTTCGTATATTTCGCATGGGAATATTCATTTCTGTTCTTCTGTCTCGTTAATATTTGTTTAGACAACAAAGATAATACAATTATCACACAAAGCAAAAGTTTTTCACCACCAACAATAAACTTTCACGTTGTTTTATTCTTATTCCACGGCTCTTTCATTTACACGGGCCGTGTAACACCGTTACTCGGTCCGTGTCATAAAAGCGATTCCAATACGAAATAAAAGCACGGACTCGCCGGTATTCCGACGTTGTCCGCGCTCAACAATCCAGACTGGAGACATATCGTCTTCAGGCAATATCGGTTTCTGCACTTATCATAAATTATACATTTAATTCCGTCTTCCCTTCAGACTTAGCTCTTCCGTTTACATTCAAAGTAAAAATCCGTCAATTTCATCAGGCGAAACGACGCTGAACACGGCATCGGGATATGCCCGCGCGAATGATTCAGGAACTTTCGTGCGCTGGGCCTTAGCCGGATTCCACTTAAATTCAAAGGCACTCAGACAGCCGTCCGCCTCCTCTATCAGGTCTATCTCTTTCTGCTGCTGCGTGCGCCAGAACCATGTATTGACAAAATCGTCCTGCATGTAGTGGCGTTTCATACGCTCACTGATGGCAAAATTTTCCCATAGAGCGCCCGTGTCGGCACGGTTTTCCACCTGCTGGAAGTTGGCGATAACTGCGTTTCGGATGCCAAGATCCCAAAAATAAATCTTCCGGCTCATCTTCAGCTCATTGCGCAGATTGCGTGAAAAGCTGCCGACACGGAACACGATATAACACTTTTCGAGCACATCGACATACCGCTCCACTGTCTTCGGGTCAAGTCCGACAAGCTGTCCGACCTCATTATACGACACCTGTTCGCCTATCTGATGAGCCAGAGCCTGTACAAGACGTATCAGACGATCAGGTTTGGATATGCTGTCAAGCATCAGTATATCCTTATACAGATAACTGTCCGTAAGTTCACGAAGCACAGCGCGCTCATCCCCCTGCGACGTGACCACTTCGGGATAATATCCATAGACCATGCGGTGGGGAAGCATGCGGTGTTCTTCGAGAAGATTAGTGTGGGCAACCATCTCACCGTATGTCAACGGAAACATGCGGAATGTGCGCTTACGTCCGGTCAAAGACTCACCGACACGTGCCGCCAGCTCAAACGACGAGCTACCGGTGGCCACCACCTGCACTTCCGGCACCTGATCGGTGATGAGCTTCAACCTCAGTCCTATGTCGGGAATACGTTGTGCTTCGTCTATGACAAGACACCTGCAACCGCTCAACAAAGCGCGTATGCGCGTTGAGGTCATGCCGGAAAAGAGCTGTCTCACGTCCGCGTCATCACCGTTCATCCACATCACTTCTTTCTGTCCGCCGAACATTTCGGACAAAAGCGTGGACTTGCCGACCTGCCGTGCCCCCATTATCATGATGGCCTTGCCCTTGCCGAGCATCTCTTCTATCTTCCGTTTCTGCAATCTTTCTATCATGGAAATGTATGTTTATCGGCGAAGACAGGTAGCACCAGCGATATACAAGCCTATCCGCATCGCATTTTCTGGCCCTGCCTCCAATGCAAAGATAGGTATAAAACGACCAAATTCCAAAATTATTATAAGATTTTTGGATTCCATTCCGAATTTCTTATAAGTTTTTTGGATTCCATTCCAAATTTCTTAATGGCGGCAACGATTGATGATATTGACGGAGCCCACGATTCCGTATCAATCAAAATACTGCCGCAACCCTTTTAACTCCTTGCAGTTTCTTCAGGAAAGACTTGTCACGCTTGACGATAAGCATATCATAATCGGTCTGCAATCCCATCAAGACATGGGCCGGAACCCCCAACGCCGCCTCACAAAGCAGAGCGAACTTGGGGTTTACGGCCCGTTTACCATTGACGATGTCGTTAAGCACAGTGTATGATACTCCCATCTCCGCGGCAAGCTGGCGCTGGGAGATACCACGACATTCTATCTCATCTTTCAGCAAATCGCCGGGATGGGTCGGTTCAAACGGCTCCACATTGTTGGCTATCATATCCGGCCTTACACCTGCTATTTCTATCATAGTTGCAGCTATTTATAATGGTTTGACAATTCCAATATATTACAGATTGTGACAACAGGCTCGCCTTGTTCTCTCACAACAAACTCTACTCTGTACTGGGTGTTTACACGTATAGAAGAAATACCGGCCTTATCTCCTACCAAAACTTCATAGTGTAAAGAGGGAATAAGAAAGAGTTCCTCTATCTTTCCGACATGTTTTAAATAGTCGATGCACCGCTTGTAGCGCCGTATTATATCAGGTTGGAAACGATGTTTCTTATCGTCTTTACCCCTTTCATACAACACTTTCAGATATTCCTGCTCAAACGTTACTATCATTTATATCCAATTTGTCCTGCAAATATACGGTTTTTATCTGATATCTCCGCAAAAAAGCGGAGATATCAACATTTTTAAATTATTTCCATTCCACCTCTTCCCCGCCGCCACTATATCCTCCCGGCAATCTCCCGGCGGTATATCACCGTCTGGACAGCGCCGCGCGAAGCGAGATAGAGCGTCATTGCGAGCCACAGGGCATGATTGCCGAGCGACGGATAAAGGCCGAAGAAGGTGGCGAAGAAGACGGCGGCGGATATGGCAAGGGACACGAGCATGCCCCGTGTGGCGGTGACACCGATGAAGATTCCGTCCCACACGAAAGCGGCCATGCTCAACAGCGGGATGACAAGCGCCCACGGAAAATAGGCCGCCGAAGCGCCGATGACAGCCTCGTCGTCGGTGAGCAGGCGCAAAAACGGTGTTCCGCCGACGGCATAGACCGCGGTGAAGACCACGCCCATCAGCAGCCCCCAAAGGAAAAGCCGCCGGACAGTGTCGCGAAAAGCCACGCCGTTGTGTGCCCCGTAGTAGCGTCCGCCGAGCGCCTCGCCCGCGTTGGCGAAGCCGTCCATGACGTAGGAGAAGAGCAGGAAGAGCTGCATGAGCACCGTATTGACCGCCAGGATGACCGCCCCCTGACGTGCGCCGGCCGAAGTGAAATAGAGATTGACGGCCACGAGGCAGAGCGTCCGCAGGAATATGTCGCGGTTGACGGTGAAGAAACGGCCCAGCTCGCTCCGCCGCAACACGCCGGTCCACACCATATAGCGCCCCAGCCGGCCGTAATGACGCAGCAGGAGCACGGCGGCAGCGGCCAGGCCGGCATACTGGGCAATGACCGTGCCAATGGCCACACCCTCAATGCGCAGGCCCAATCCGTAGACGAGCGTGAGGCTGGCGCAGATGTTGACCACGTTCTGCATGATGGAGACGAACATCGGGATGCGCGTGTTCTGCATGCCGACGAACCATCCCATCAGCCCGTAAAGTCCCAGCACGGCGGGCGCGCCCCAGACGCAGATGGAGAAATACATGCGTGACAGCGGTTCGACATCGGCCGTGGGCCTCATCAGTCGCACCATCAGCCACTCCAGCACCCACTGTCCCGCAACGAGCATCAGCGCCACCGCCAGCGCTACGGCCATCGAGCGCACGAGCAGCTGCATGACACCCGTCATGTCGCGACGCCCGAAAGCCTGTGACGTCATGCCGCTCGTACCCATTCGCAGGAAACCGAATATCCAGTAGATGAGGTTGAACGTCATCGAGCCGACGGCTATTGCGCCGATATATGCCGCGTCGCCAAGATGGCCCACGATGGCCACGTCGACGAGGCCGAGCAGCGGCACGGTGATGTTCGACACTATCGAAGGTCCTGCGATGCGCAGTATGCGGCGGTCAAGTCGGGTTATTGTCATAGCGGTATGTCAGCTGTTCTGTCGTTTCGTTTTAGAAAGAACGCACATTACGTGAGATTATTTTGCCGGGATGGATATAATGTAAACGCAAAGCCGCAAAGAGGCAAAGTTCTATCGCGGTAGAATGGCCACCGCAAGCTGTGACTCTGCGTCTTTGCTTCTTTGCGTTTACATTATTATAAAGACAAACCAGACGGGCGCCGTCAAAAGAATATATAGCTCTTCTGTCGCTTGAAAAATGCCGTGGCTATATCCTTGACGGCTGTTATGCGGGCTGTCTTGACCCGCTCGGCTGATGACATTCGTTCCTTTTCCATCCTGTTTTCGTCAGCCACTTGCCTGTCCATAGCGCTTTTTATAGAGTTCAGCAACGATGCGGCATCTTTAGCGCAGCTACTCTGAGCGTCGACCATAGCAACAAGTTCGGCAGCCATTTGTTTTTTATTGGTTTTGCCTACCGCCGACGCTCGCTTTTCCTCATAAACGGACGATATTACCGAATTATGTACATTTTTACTATGTTACGAATGTACGTTTGTTTGTATATTTGCGGCAAAAAACTATAAAACGACAAAAAACGCTATGCAACAGAAACAGTTTATTTTGACATTCATCCTTTCGGCCTTGACCATTGGGATGTTCGCTCAGGAACCGGCCAGTGTGTTCATATATGCCGGTCAGTCCAATGCCGACGGTCGGGTGTACAACAGTGAGTTGCCGGACTATCTCAAACCCGGTTACGCCCATCTCCACTATGCCAACGTCACGAGTGCGAGCACCGGAGAGTTCGGCAGCCGGACCTTTACGAATCTGAAGGAGCGTTGGGCTTTCTGTGATGTTACGAATTATTGTATTGAACAGACGTTGAAGACCGACTTCTATGCAGTCAAGTGTACATACGGCGGCACGGCGATAGACACCGCCGCTACCTATGCCCATCTGCCGGTGTGGTGTGCCGACGAGGCATGGATAGCACGCAATAATGCCTATCGAGGCAACATCGACGAGGGCAGGTCGCTCACCAAGTCGCTCACCGAAGGACTTAACGACTGCGTTGCCGTCACCCTGTCCAAAATCCGGCAGGGGTATGACGTAAAAGCCATCATGTGGCATCAGGGTGAGAGTGACAGAAGCAAGGCCGGCAACTATTATAAGAATTTCAAGGACATGATAAACTACATGCGCAATACCGTTTATCAGATTACCGGCCGTGAAAAAGACAAGACCCTGCCGTTCATATTCGGCACCGTGTCACATAACAGCAAGCAGTACAGCCGTGGTGTCGAGGATGCCCAGAAGCAGGTGGCAGCCGAACTGCCCAATGTCTATTATATCGACATGAGTGATGCAGGATTGCGTTCCGACGCACTCCATTTTGATGCGGCATGGACCGAATATCTCGGCAAGAAGATGTACAACATGCTTGTCGGGCATAACATCGTGGCAGGTGAAGCCGTCGAGGTAGAGAAACCCCACGTCCCCAGCGCGAGTGACACGCTGAAAGTCGAGTCCGAGCGTGCATGGAATTTCACGGAGACGTGGAGCGACGAGGCGTTGACAGCCCTGCAATCAGATTCCCGTTGGTCGATGTTCCAAAGTTTGGGATACCGCTATTCGGCTTCGATGTCTCAGGAGCAGGAACTGTCCGCAGGCGAAGATTATGTGTTTCCCTTGACCAAGGGACTCTACTTCAAGTGCTCCTCCGGCAACCGCATCATCATCAATCCCGGCAAGTACCTTTGTTTCTACGGTGACAATCTCTACATGAAAGTTCCCAAGGTTTCTCCCGGTCAGACGGTGACGATTGTCACCAAATCGGCCAAAGGAGAGCGCGGACTGACCACCGACAGTGAGGAATACCTCGAGTTGGTGAGCGGTGGAACGAAGTCGACGGACATGGTCACCAACGTATGGCGTGTGAAGGACAGTTTGAAGGAGCCCGTCGATCTGGTCTTCCACTCCAACGGTGGCGCAATCTATGTGTACAGTGTCGAGGTGACTTCGCCATTCGTGCAAATATTGGTCGGAGCCGACGGCAAAGTGATGTTCAGCAGCGAGAAGTCGTGCAACGTCGCGCCGTTCTCTGATCTGGTCAAGGCTTATGTGGCCACCGCTTATGACGACAAAACAGGTGTGATAACCCTCGAACAGATTAACACGATCCCGGCCAATACCGGCGTGATGATGATAGGCGAGGAGTGTATGATCGGTGCGCCCGAGGTTGCCGGCGACGTGACTGTCCCGCACAATCTGTTTGTCGCTGTGCCGGGCGAAAAAGATATACCCGCCGCCGAGATGCGTGACGGAGCAACCTGTTGCAACTATGTGCTGCGCACCGTCAACGGCTCTTCCGATTTTCACAAACTCCGTGAGTCATACAAGCTGACGGGTCAGGCCTATCTGTCGCTTCCTGAGACCGACCGTGACGTGATAACGTTCGACGGAAACTCTACGGACGGCATCCGGGTCATCGTGAGTGACGACCTCGCCCCCGGCCGCTGGTATGACATCAATGGCCGAATGGTCAGGACACCTACGAAAGGACTGTATATCTATAACGGTCGGAAGTTTTTGTTCAAGTAAGGAAGAGCCCGTCTACCCCCCCCCAAAAAAAAAGCCCCGGAAAATGAACTGCACCCCAAAAGTTTTGTGTCTAACTTTTGGGGTGCAGTTCAAATTTTCGAAATATATTCTATTGTTACGAGCATTTTTTAATTAATTCATTATAAGTTAATCGATAGTGCCGAATATTTTTAATAAAGAATTATTGCTGTCCGGTAAAACAGATTTCCGTACGGCATGCTTAATCTGTTGTAGGGACATAGTCTTGTCTTTGTCCGCAAATAACATATTGATATCCAATCTTTTTCTTGCGGACAAAGACAAGACTATGTCCCTACAACA
>JAFULM010000060.1 GCA_017483185.1 Prevotella sp.
TACACAATTTCATCATGAACATCTGTGCAGCACTTACGGCGTATTCCTTTTTCGAGAACAAGCCGGAGGCCCTGCCTGTACATGTGGAAAAATCAAACCAAATCACACTCTTTTGAACAAAACTTATCCCGAACTCGCGTAAAATAGACAGCGTCAAGGCTGAGACGCAACCACGTGAGACGGCAGGTCACGCTCTCCGTAAACATCCAGCCGCGGTCGCGTTCACGGTATTCCGTCAGCGAGAGGTCTGTCCGGGTGTGGAATGTCCACCGGTTGTCGACCGTGGCATAGGTGGCATAGAGGCGCAGCCGGTGGTCGTTGTAGGCGACGAGGGCCGTCTTACGGGCGTTGTCACGCTGGCGGAGACGGAGGCGGTAGCGGCCGCCGAAGGTCCAGCGGCGCGTGGTGCAGGTGGCCGAAAGCATGTTGTCGAGCGAATGGGACGAGCGGGAAATGAGATATTTGGGCCAATATGAACGGGACCAGTCGGTGTAGGCGGAGATGTCCAGACGGGACAACGGCCGCCACGACGCGCTCAGACAGAAGCCGTGCTCGTTGCGCACGTGGCCGCCGTCGCTGAAACTGCCGGCATAAAGCGATGTGTAACGGTGGGAATAGTAACGGTAGAGGAGCATGAGGGTGAGTCGGCGGGAGATATTGGCTGAGACGCTGTTGAGTGTAGCGAGTGCCCCGTGGCGGTCTGTTGCGGTCTCGCCGTCAAAGGAAAAGATGGGATTACGGTAGGCGTAGTGCAGTCCGAAGTTGGCGAAAGTGTTGCCGGCGGGATAATATCGGCGGTAGTCTCTCGACGTGTCGGGACTGAGATAGCGGTCCGTACGGGTGTAAGCGGCCGTCAGTCCGATGGTCAGAGCGTCGGAGGACCAGCTTATGTCGGCTCCGGCGGCTGTCGCATGGGTATTGTCTTTCTTTTCCATCTCCTTCGCCGTGCGATGATAACCGGACGTGATGAGAGTCGCGACAGTGCCGTCTCTATTGAGCGTGGCATCGAAAGGGCGGTAGGAGACGAAAGCACTCAGTCGCGTGGCGCGCGTCAGAGACAGTGTGGCGGCCGCTCCTTGGAAATAGTCAGCCTCGGAACGGGACGAATGGACGCGAATCGTGCCGGCTCCACGACCTTGGGAGGAGAGCATGGCGGTCTTGCCGAGATTGAACGAACTGCCGAGGACGAGTCCCTGACCGAACGACAGGCGATAGCGGCCAAGGACGATATTGTCTAACCGTCCTTGGTTTTTCAGCTGAAAATAGAATGAATAGTAGTCGTAACCTTGGCCGTTGCCGGCGGTGAACATCGGTTCTCCGGCATCCTGTGAGGCCACGAGACCGAAGCGCAGACGGCCGGAATAGTTGTAGTCGTAGAGCAGCCAGTGCTTGTATTTATATCCAAGATAACCATCCGCGTCGCCCTTGCGGTCATAAAAGGGTAGCTTGGCCGTTGCCATGAGCGTCGTGCGGCCACGGCTCAACATCTCGCCGAGCGACGGACGGCGTCCGGGGTCGGGCGGACCGACGTACAGGAAGCATTGGAGGAGCTGGCGCCGCATGTAGTCAAGCGACTCGATGAGCCTCAACTCGCCCATCGTACGCATAGGCCCATAGCGGCAAAGATATTCGCTCAACTCTTCTATCTGGCGTGCGGTGAGGAAGGGAAACTGCTCAAAATCTTCTTGTCCGGCGGTATTGATGTTTATGGGATGCACGGCCAGATCGGCCAAAACGTCGTGCATGCTCTCCCACTCCACCTCGCCGGCGTCATCGGTGACGGCCATCAGTGCGGCGAAACAGTCTTCCCAGTCGGGACGGCGGACGGCGGCGGCGATGCTGTCTTGCCACAGAGGAAGCAATTCTGGGGTGGTTTCAGAGCACAGTACATTAGCATTGATGCTGTCTGTTGTCATCAAAGAGATGGCTGCAGACAGCATCAATGCACATAATTTGTTCATAATAAAAAAGTATTGCCTTACTTCAACTTCGACGTCATCGGGTTGCGGATGCCCTTGTATCCTTTCAGGAAAGCCTTGGCGGAACCGAAGCTGAGGAACATGTCGAGACGGACGGGGATGTGGTTGGTGTCGTCGGTGATGTAGAAGCGTATGAGTTCGTGGTTTTTGTTGTCCTCCCGCTCTATGAAAGAGAAGACAAGGCAACGGAACTTCTCGTTGGAACCTTCCACCTTGAACGTCTCCTTGCCGACGTATTTCAGCCATGAGTTGGACAGATGCTTGGCATCACTGATAGGCATGGGGATGTTTTGGCCTTTCTTCAGCTTACTCGCGTCAAAATTGCGGGCGCGGAGGAATATGCTCATCATGTCGTATATGCAATCCTGATATTCCGATTCCTTCCAGACATGGCGGCCGTCGTGCTCTATGCGGTGCTGACGGAGATGGCAGTTGCCCTTGGGATAGTTGTACCACAGTTCGTCGACGTAATAGCGTTTGCCCTCAAGCGCACCCTTGCGGAAATACAACGGTGTGATGTTGTCGGTGCAATAGGACAGCAATGTGTCACGCATGACGAAGATTTTGTCCAGCTTGTTGTTGCCGCGGGTTATGAGACTGGTGCGAAAAGCCGACTTCCCGTCATACGTGGAACTGACGGTGCTCATCGACGCCGTGCCCACTTTGACCCATATAAACTTCCAATTGAAAAAGAGATCATAATATAAGAACTCTCCGGACTTGAAGGCTTTGTTTTCTATTCCGCATTGCGCCGATGTCGTGGCAAAGGCCAACGACATAAGCAATCCTGTCAATAATGTCTTCAACTTCATCTCTTTCGCTATTTTCTTAAAGTCAGTAATCAATTTATCTATATCTCCCTGCTATTTCCGTTGCAATGTTGTCTTATTGCGGTTTATACTCTATGCCTTTCTCACGGGCACGGTCCGCATTTCTGTTGCGCAGTTTTTTCTCTTTGTCCGGCTTCTGCTTGACTATCGACGAAGGCTTCTGCCGAGTGAGCGGGACGGCTGTCAGATTCCAAGACGTGGTCAAATCCCACTTCGGTTTACACTCCACTTCCTTCGGATTGTAATATACCTCCTCCGGCTGCAAGCCCTTGGTGTAGTCTCCCGTGTCCCATACGCCGTTGCCGTTGCGGTCTACGAAGGCACTCAGATAATACTTCCCGGGCTGCAAATAGTAGAATTCGACGACGCCGGCGGAGGCTTTCGATTGTTTAACGACATTGCCGGAAGTGGTCAATATCTGCACGATCACGTCCAATGTGTCGCTGATGCCGCTCAAATTGACCACCAGCGAACAGTATTCGTCCATCGAACCGACCCGTAATCCTTGCTTTATCGGGCCCGAAACGGTACCGTAGATGTCTTCAAAGGCGGCTGAGTCTATCTCCAGACTGTACTCCACGCCGGGCCGCCACTCCGCTCTCAATTCGTAGAAACGCAGCTTTCCGGGCACATCCGACAGTTCTGTCTGCGACCTGTACCACAGCGTGTCGTGTTTGGAATAGAGGTGTATGGCAGCAGTGTCGAGCCTTGCCAGCGGCACTGGAACCTCTATCATGACGTTGCGGTCGGGAGCCATCATCGACGGTATGCCGATTTTGGGCACCATGTTCTTCACCGGCATTATCGAGTCATACGGCTCGCCCTTCTTCTTGGCTTTGTCGCGGGCCTTCTCCCACTTCTCAATCTCATCCTGAAGCAGTTTCTGCCGCTTCTCGTATGGCAGTTTGGGGAACATGTCGACGGTGTCGAGCTTGTTGACCAGCGCACCCGTAGAGTCCGTCATGAGATACTTAATCTCCATCTGCAGCGTGTCTTTGTTGACCAGCGACGTATCCTTCAACCAATAGAAGACGGTGTCTTTCTTCTCCGTCGTTTCCACGACGAAAGCTCCTTCCGCGTCAAAATCAAGTCCTCTGACCTCCGGCAGCGAGTCATTTCCGTAGCTGAAGTACATTCCTATCTTCCGTTCGTCGTTTCTCTCCGTCTTCAGCAGATACCTGTCGGTCTGCGGAGCGGTGAACGCACGGAGCACGATGTCGTCGGGATAGAAGTGCATGTAGGGCACGCGGGCGATGGAGTCGATGCGCAGTTCGTCCCTCCAGATGGTGTCCTGACGTATGTCCGGTTTGCACGAAGGCGAGAATGTGTCATGACTGAAGGCCACCATCTCTCCCTTCTGACTGAATACGTAGTCGGCATCCATGTCCTTCAGGGCATAGATACGATAGTTGCCGGGGGCCACACCCTTTATGACAAACCGTCCGCTACCGTCCGTCCGTGCGACGCGGGTCATCGGTTTGGTGGCAAACGCCGTGTCCGTGAGGTCGTCGTAGAGTCCCACGAGTATTCCCTTGACGGGCTCCAGGTTTTCCGCCTCGAGCACGTGACCCGACACTTCGAGCGTGTCTATCTGCTCTCCGGTAGAGAAACTGTACGTATAGTTGCCCATCGGATTGCCCTCGTTGTTGTCCGTGATGGCGTCGGAGAAGTCTATCGTATATGTCGTGTTTTCCTTCAGCGTGTCCTTCAGTTCGACGACAATCTTCTTTCCGGCCGCCTTTATCTCCGGCATCTCCAGCTGCGGTGGCGATACGACGACATTGCTTGTCGCGTCTTCGAGCTTTATGAATTCATCAAACGCAATGGTTATCTTCCGCTCTTTCACGCCGACGGCCTTGTCCCGGGGTGACGTATGCACTATGCGTGGCGGCGTGTCGTCATACCATCCGCCGTCAGGTTGTCCCATGCGGGCACACGAGGACAGGATGATGGCGAGAAGAAAGACTATCTTCCCGGACAAGAGATGGCGCAAAGATGGAAGTGGATGTGACATTATATAAATATTAAAGGCCCCACCCCGACCCTCCCCAAGGGGAGGGTGCCTACGGGATGATGAATGTTAGATGTTAGATGTTAAATGTCAGATGTCAGACGTTGAGTGACAATATCTGTTCTATCATGTCGCGGCTGTTGCTCAACCGCGGCACTTTGTGCTGCCCGCCGAGCTTTCCTTTCAGTTTCAGCCAGTCGTTGAAGAGTCCCTGCCGGGCTTCGACGACCTCCAGATGCTGGAGCGTGATGTCCTTATAGCGCTTGGCCTCATAGTCGCTGTTGATCTCTTGCAGGTGTTTGTCGAGCAGCGAGGCGAAGCGGGCCATGTCGTCCGGTCGCCGTGCGAACTCAATGAGCCACTGGTGGCGGCATTTCGCGTGGTCGTCCATGAACACCGGAGCGGCCGTATATTCGCTCACTTCAGCGCCGGTCTCACGGCAGGCGTAGGCCAGTCCCTGCTCGGCGTTGTCGACGATCAGCTCTTCGCCGAAGGCGTTGATGAAACTCTTGGTGCGTCCGGTGATGACAAACTTATACGGGTTGACGGACGTGAAGCTGACCGTGTCACCCAGAATGTAGCGCCACAGGCCGCACGAGGTGGAGATGACCATCGCGTAGTTGCGGCCCTTCTCCACGCCCCACAGCGGAACGACGGTTGGGCGGTCGGTACCGAACTCATCCATAGGGATGAACTCATAGAACACGCCGTAGTCCGACATGAGCAGCATCGACTTGTCCTCCGGATCGCTCTGTATGCCGAAGAAACCTTCGCTGGCGTTGTATGTCTCCATATAGTGCATCGATGGCGACGTTATGAGCTGCTCATACTGGCGTCGGTAGGGTGTGAAAGCCACTCCGCCGTGAAAGAACACTTCGATATTGGGCCACACTTCCTCCAAGTGCTGCTTGCCCGTCAGTTCCATCACGCGCGTCAGCACGGAGAGCATCCACGACGGCACACCGCTCAGATTGGTCACGTTACGGCCGATAGTCTCGCGGGCTATGCGGTCACGCTTTATCTCGAAGTCGCTCAGCAGAGCCGTCTTCTTATTCGGGACGCGCACGAGGTTGGCCATCGGGTTGATGTTTTCGATGAGTATGGCACTCAGGTCTCCGACCAACGAGTCCTTCACATTATAGTTTGGTGCGTGGCTGCCACCGAGAATAAGTCCCTTTCCGTCGAACATACGGCTCTTGGGATTGTTTCTCAGATACATCGCCACGACATCCTTTCCGCCGCGATAGTGGATGTTCTGGAGTCCGTCGTCGCTGACAGGTATGAATTTGCTCTTGTCGTTTGTCGTACCCGACGACTTGGCATACCACCTGACCCGTCCGGGCCACAGTATGTCGCGTTCGCCGTGACGCATGCGGTCGATGTCGCCTTTGAGCTCTTCGTATGTGTTTATAGGTGTGTTCTTTGCGAAATCCTCATAACTCCGCGTCGCTCCAAACAGGTGGTTCCGTCCGTATTCGGTGTCCTTCGCACGGTCAAGCAGATGTTTCAGCGCCTCGCGCTGCAGTGTCTCTGCCTCATTGTCATGCCGCTCCAGCTGCTTCTGTCTCGGAAGAAACAGGTTGCGGGCTATTGCTGTTATGCTCATAATGGATGCAAAGATACATATTTTAAATGAAGAATAAAGAAAAATGGAGAATAAATAAACGACCAACAACCCACCTAAGACCCACCTAAGCCCCACCTAAAACCCACCTAAAACCCACCCCAACCCTCCCGAAGGGAGGGAGCTTGATATGTCATTGAGTCCATTCCGTAGCTCAAAGAGTAATCAAACTCCCTCCCTTTGGGAGGGTTGGGGTGGGTTTTAGGTGGGTTGTGGGTTGTTGATTGTTGAGTGTTGATTGTTGATTGTTGATTTTCTATTTCTTTATTTCACGTACTCCGCATAGTCCGTCAGGCGCATGTCTCCCTTGCGGCCGAGCGTGTCGTGCATGGCGAAAGCGGCGGGCAGACAGTGCTTCGTGTGACCGCCCTTGGCTATCTTGAGATAGTCCCAGAGCAGCTGACGGTAGTCCGGATGGGCGCAATTCTCGATGATGCACTCGGCACGCTGCATCGGGCTCTTGCCGCGCAGGTCGGCGACACCCTGCTCCGTGACGATGATGTTGACATCGTGCTCCGAGTGGTCCTGATGGCTGACAAAAGGCACGACCGAACTGATCAGTCCGCCCTTGGCCACCGACGGACATGTGAAGATAGAGATGTAGGCGTTGCGCTCGAAGTCTCCCGAGCCGCCGATACCGTTCATCATCTTCGTGCCACTGATGTGTGTGGAGTTGGCGTTGCCGTAGATGTCGACCTCGAGAGCCGTGTTGATGGCGATGACGCCGAGTCGGCGGATGAGTTCCGGCGAGTTTGAAATCTCGCTCTGACGCAGCGTCAGGTGGTTCTTGAAGTAGTCGATATTGTCATAGACCTTCATCAGACTCTCGTTCGTCACCGTCAGCGAGCATGCCGAAGCGTCCTTCACGCGGCCATCGAGCATCATGTCGACCACGGCGTCCTGAAGAACCTCGGTGAAGATGTTGAAGTCGGGCACGTTCTTGTCCTGGCTCAGAGCGGCGAGGATGGCGTTGGCCGTCGAACCGACACCGCTCTGCAGCGGCAGAAACGACTGCGGGATTATGCCGCGGTGCATGTCGGCCACGAGAAATTCGGCGACATTCATACCGATCTGTGTCGTCACGGGGTCGAGGTCCTTGAAGGCACGTGCCTCATCGGGTATGTGACACTCCACCACGCCGACTATCTTCTTGGCGTCTATCTCGACATACGGCTTACCGATACGGTCGCCGACACCGGTCAGCGGAATGGGCTGGCGCAGTGGCGGGTCCTGCAGCTCGTAGACATCGTGGAGCAGCTTGGCACCCGTACTGTGGAACGTGTTGTGCTCCAGGATGACATGCTTTGCCAGACGTGCCGCCGTGGGGCTGATACCTCCGGCCGATGTCAGATACGCACGACATGTGTCGCCACATTCCTCAAAATCGCAGACTTCGAGTATAGCCCAGTCGACCTGTCCCATGAAACCGTAGCGCAGTTCCTGTGCCATCTGGCTCAGATGGATATCGTTATAGGCTATCTCGCCCATGTTGACATGCTTGCGGAAGTCGGGGTTGGTCGTGTAGGGAGCGCGGTAGCGGATGGCCTGCGCGTTGGCGAGATCACCGTCGGTACTCTGTCCGGTCGATGCTCCGGTGAAGATGCCCACCTGAAACTCGCGGCCGGCGGCATGCTCGGCTTCGGCTATCTTTGCCAGTTCTTTCGTCACAGCCTTGGCGGCACCAGAAGGTGTGAAGCCGCTGAGGGCTATATTCTCTCCGTTCTTTATCAGCGCTGCAGCCTCGGCAGCGGTCATACGTGTATATGCCATATTTTTTATATAAATTTTATTTGTTTCTATATATAGAATAATGTGCGCATGCAAAATTACCGAAAATCAGCGGGACGGCAAAAGAAAAAAGGGGAAAAAAGACAAAGCAGCCTACAACCCACCTACAACGATGCTGTTTCAGAACTCGCTTCGGGGTTTTTAAGTGGGATAATCCCAGTCCCCTTCTTCCAAGCTAATCTCTGCACACAGCTTCGTCTCTTTTATCTCTATTTGGATGTAACGCAACATGCCTCATTCGGACGCTCATCTGGAAACTTTTAAGTGGGCTAATCGCACTCCCCTCCTTTCCAAGGAGGGGTTAGGGGTGGTTAGTCATCCGCGGTCATTCAAAACAATTATTATCAGTGAGTTGTTGTCTAACCACCCCTAACCCCTCCTTGGAAAGGAGGGGAGTGAGATTACCGAACTTAAAGGAATGTTGCAGAACTCGCCTTTTTTAAGGGGAGCCTTAAGTGGGGTGTGTTCAGTCCCCTTCTTCCAAGCTACTCTCTGCACACATCTTCGTCTCTTTTATCTCTATTTGGATGCAACGCAACATGCCTCATTCGGACGCTCATCTGGAAACCTTTAAGTGGGCTAATCGCACTCCCCTCCTTCCGAAGGAGGGGTTAGGGGTGGTTAAACAATAACTTTCTGTAAATCATTTTTTTAAGAATGGTGGATGTCTAACCACCCCTAACCCCTCCTTCGGAAGGAGGGGACTAAGATTACCCTACTTAAAGGCTTTCATGCGAGTTCTGCAACACCTTCGTTGGAGTGGGGTGTAGTTGGATGTGTAGTTGGATGTCTGATAAATGTTTACAAAA